>CAZLBA010000162.1:5135-6728 GCA_964557555.1 uncultured Beijerinckia sp. | reverse complement strand
CATACCAGGTTCCCAATAGGTAGCAGTAACATACCATTCAGTATTTTGTGCTACAGAACTATAAAATTGTGTTGGTGGTGCCCATGCTGTATCAAAATTTAATGTAATACAATTGTCATTGACCTTTTCCCACGAATAAATCTGTGCTTCCCACTTGGTACCCCAATTAAAAATGTTCCAATCGTACCAATTTTCTTCTTGGTCAGCAGGCCTTGGCATAAAATAACCAAAAAGTCCTGCTTGAATGTTATCATTACTCTTATTTTCATCAAGGAATTTCAGGTGTGCTTCAAGTTTTGCAACTTCGGCAACATCATCATTGTGAAACTCAGCATTATTCGCACACCAATTCGGCATTTTTACTTCCCTTTCTTAGTTTTTGGCAATAGAGCCTGCATAATTTTTCATTTTGTTTATCATAACACGACCAAGCAGTCTTTTGAGGTATTCTTCAACCCATTTCCAACTGTTTTCCGTCTTGCGTACCATGCATCCGTAGATATTGGCACCAAGTAAACCCTTCACATACACTTCAGGATCGGCAAAAATTGCTTCAAAATGGTCATCCAACTCAGGATGACCATCTTCGCCTTGCGTTAAAAAGACCACATGATACATATCACCAAGGCTGGTGTGGTCAATTTTCTTTCCTTTTTCAAAATCATCACTAAAATCAAAATAAGAAAGCCTCAAACCATCGTCATCCTTATGTGGCAATATATAAAAGCCATCAAAGTCTTTTGCATCTGGCATGGAAATACCTCCAAAGATAATTTCCATACTTATAACACAAATTCTTGTTGGTTTCCTTGATTCATTTCAAAAATTAATTCTTTTACCACAAAGGATGCGGTATTAAAATGACCTGTACCTTCTTCCTGTGGTTTATAATTAGATTCAATGCGTTTCTTGGCATCTTCCAATACAGCAATATACTGCTTTCGTGTAATCATTTCCATATTATACCCTATAAATTAAACCAAACACATAAATGGCCAGAAGGCCAAAATTCACGGCGACCATTGCTCGCTCTCTAATGCAAACGCCCCATATTAAAAACAATAGGGCGCCAAGATTTAGCAACCAGATATTCAATGGGTCAATGGCTAATGCGGTTGCTAATGCGCCACCTAATGTAATCAAGGTGGCGATCCATTTCAGTAAATTAATTCTATTCAATTTTTTCCACACATTCTCTAAATGCCGTCCGTGTCATCGTTTCATACGGACTATAATCCAATAATGTTTTGCAGCGGTTCTCTTTATTGACCGCATAATGAAGATATTTTATATTATCATCTTCCTCTTCAACGGAGAGGTAATAATAAAAATGCCCGTATTCAATCGGCAGAATATACACTTTCCATTTCCTCAGTATAATTTTTCTCAATACTGGCAACCCAAGCCTCATACTCTCGCTTGCGTTCATCAGCCAACCACTTGGCTTGTTTAATCAATTCTGGATCGGTTTCTTCAATCACCCAACCATTGGTGCGAAGCTCTTCACGACCAGCAAAGGACTCTTTCATTTTATCCATGATATTATGAATGGCTTCAATTTGTTGAATTAACCAAGCACGGTTATTCCAATCT
>CAZLBA010000162.1:0-5125 GCA_964557555.1 uncultured Beijerinckia sp. | reverse complement strand
CTTCGGGAGAACCAAAACCACGAGGGCGATACCCATAAAAATCTTTATGGAAATCGCTGAAGTAGCCTTGTAATTCTTCCACGGAATATTTGGAATACATCATACAATCTTGCTCAAGTTTACGATACGGAAATCAAATTCACCAAAACTAGTCTGGTGTGGCACAAATACGATTTTGCCTACACGATTTTTCTTATTGGCTTTGGTTTCAAATTTAATCCACTTGTCAGCGGTCACCGTAATTTTGTAGCAATTGTAGCCAGGTTCATTACAATTGGCCTGCTCGACAATACCTTCCACGAAAGCATCATCACGACCAGCACATGGTGCAAAATCATAGGCACGGATAGTATCACCATTCTTAGCAATATTCGCAAATTTCAACATAGTATATCCTTTTCTCAATTTATACATCCATTATACACGAACCATGCCCAAAGTCAATACCCCCTGTTGCTTCCATGCAACACCGCTAAGCTCTTGATTCCATTAGAAGTTTATCCAAGTATTTCTTTCTCTTGTGCATTGGCAGGTTTTCCTCATTCAAAAAGGTCTTATACTTGTGGCAACAAGAACATAAAGTCTGCAAGTTTTCTGGTACATTGTTAGAATTATCTCCATCTATATGGTCAACTTCTAATTGCCAGTTTGGTGCAACGATGGTAGTGGTACACACATAACCCAAGCGACCATCAACATTTTCACAGAAATCTTTTCTATACTGCTTATAATCCCATCCATTCATTTCATATTTACTCTTATGGTGATACGAACATAATTTGTGATATCTTCCATAACCAGAGTTATCGGCATAATTATCACACCCTCTCACTTCACACTTTGGTGCCAGATTCAAAACTTCTGGCCCCCACAATGTGTTAATGATTTCCCAAGACATTACTTTTTTCCTTTCTGTAATTCAGAAAACTGGTCAAAGCAATTCTGGAATTTCAAACCATACACACTATGCAAACCAATTAGGTAATTCGCCACCTCATCGGTATTCATCTTACCATCCAGTACCGCTTCGCTAAGTAATTTAATATCATCAATCACCGCCCAGCACGACATTAAACTTTGCTCAACATCATACCTATCACTCATACTCTCTCTTTCCTTTCGGTTTTCCACGGCGCTTCCTACATCCAAGTCCGATGTTTCTCCGCCACCCACTCATTTCCATCGTATTCTTCCACATACCAATCCACACCTTCGGGTATCTCCACCACTTTCAGAGAAGCACAGAAACCATTGGCTTTTTCTCCAAGTTTCTCTACCACTTCCACCAATACCTCATCGTTTCGGTCAAAATCCCGAGAGCTAAAGTAATTCTCCTCGGCGATTGAGTTCAGGTAGAAGGTATTATGACCCCATCTCTCATCCTTCTCCTCGACCAGAGTAAGACCTTTTCGCTTCGCATATTCCCGTACCGCTTCATCCGATAACGAGAAACCACCAAAGTCCGAATTAATTACTACCTTCATATAACTTCCTTATCTCAATTTCCACATTGGTCACGCCACCAAAATCCTCTGATAGACCACTTGTTTTCAATGTATACCTTCGTGCTTCATCCGCACAGATATTAATCACCTCTGTAACCAATGATGGGTTGATTTTTAATAGTTCCTGTATTCGCTTCGTATTCATATTAATACCCTAAGTTAATCGCCAGCATGGCACCATTACCTGCTGAAAAGACAATCTGCATCCATCCAGTGGCCGTCTGTCCATCTTCAAAGGCAACCATCGCACACCTCCAGAAGAATACCATGAAAAATGCACTTAATGCTATGAAAACAGTATTCATAATATCATACCTGTAAGTAAAAGTAAACTGCTTACTGTAAATAATTTCAATCGTATTTTATCTTCGTAACTCATCATAACCTTTCTGGTGGACAAGGAAGGATTCGCACCTACTCAGCCTAGGCAACAGATTTACAGTCTGCCGTAACTCTCTCACTTTACCGCTTGTCCGTATTAACATTGTATCACATAATGCACAAAAACACAGGTAATTGTATAGAATGGTGAACGACTTCCACGGCGAAATTCCTGGCCGCGGATTTTTTGAAAGCGTTAGATTCCAAAAGTTTTTTCGCTGGAACTATGGGTAACTCTTTGAAAAAAACAGCGAAAATAAGTCATGTGGTACCCTTACTCACACATTCAAAAAAGTAAGGATCCTTACTATGGCTTACCAGCCCCCTCACGATTTTAGCCCTAGAAAGTATTGAGAGATGGACTCAGCGCTTCTATGAGCTGCCTCTCCCTACTATGAGCCGCCTTACGACCACGAACCACTTCGAGCACCTCATACTGTATTGCTTCATCACTTCGCAAAGCCTCACAAATTGCCCAATCCTTGGATTCTTTTTTGGCTCGACTGATATGCTTCTGCACCCGAACCTTTACGGATCGGAGATAAGCCTGGCCAATTGCTACGGTTAATCCAATGTAGGTCTCTTGGCCTATCGTTAGCTGATACAATACATGGTTTCGGTCTGAGCGCTTTCTACGCATACTTAAGCAAGCTTAGTAATTTGAATGTCATAGGTAACCTTTTCCATTTTATCATCATAGACTGATATTCTGGAGGAAATACCTACAGCGTTAAACATATGCTCAAACAATTGGCGGACAGCGGTATTAACGGATACGAAATCACCGACACCACGCTTAATCGCAGCAGCACTAGTATAAAATGATACACCGTTTACAATAACACGATATTTCATATTAGCTCACCACATAGTATTTGGTGTTGGTGGCTTCAAGCTTCTGCATAGCACCTTCAAGAGCGATGGAGCTACTGGTTTCGTAATACACTTCCTTAACGCCATACAAATAAATTTTATAGGTAATCATAAAAATCCTTTATCAGTTTATATGGATAGGATAACATAAATCGGCAAACTTGTCAAGGGTGCTGTTGTTTTTAAGCAACAGGTGCTGGTTTAGTTTATAGCCTCAAAACCAGCAAACATTGGCTGCTGTTTGTGCTGTTTATAGTCTGCACAGGATATTCCTCCATTAAGACTGTATTATGCACCACACCAAGATATCGTTCCATACTCTTTTCGGAAGATATTACCACGAGCGAAATTCTTAGCAGGGGCTCGCCATGAAGCGGACTTCAATATATCACCTGGCATAAAGGTATTTTTCTTGCCTTTATATTCACTCACACAAATAAAGCTATGACTACTGCGAGAGGTATCAACCACGCCATTGGTCATATGGCCTACGATAACCTTAATAAACTTATTGCCCTTATCAAATTCGACCACGAGGTGTCGATCCATTGTATGGCTATAAGACCAGCGGTCATAGTTAGCCTTCAGATATTCAGCATAGGCTTGTAATGCTTTTTCCATATTATTCAGCATAATCCGTCCAGAATTCTATGGCCTGCTCGGCCATCTCTAATGAACAACCCAGCTTCTGCGAGATAACATCCGCATTACAGCCGGCCTCTAGTAATTCCTGGACTTGATCCAGAAAATTCTTCATAGCACTCATACTTCCTCCAATACAATATATTCAATATACAAATTCTCCAACTCCTCATCGGACTTGGTACTTAATTCATCGCTTGTAAAGCCCTTGAAGCTTAACATAAAAATCAATTCTGAGCGGCTAATTGTATCCATATTAATCACACAAGCTCACGGAAGACGAGAGAATCAATTGGCGCTTGGTCTTATCCACGCCAACAATGGTGTCACCGTTACTCCAGCGGAGAGCACCGTAACCACTCTGAGCTTTGCCCATAAACCGAGAATTCTTAAACGCTGTAATGATTGCCGAGCAAACCTCATTGGTTAATTCGCCATCATAGGCAATATCAATAGAGTCCTGCCAAACATCTTGGTACGATTCCATGCGGAGTGAACCAGGAACCATCTTACGGGTTTTTACGAGAATTCGACCATTAAACATTAAGCAATCCTTTTTTCAGTAGAAGCAAAACCAGAGAAGCGAGCTGCCATGCGACCTTTGGTAAACACAGCGCCCTTCAGGCTGAATGCTCGCTCCGTTTTGCGTGGCTTTGCAGCCTTACAAACCTTTACAACACCACCAGACTTCACGAAAGCCAGAATATCCTTTTTACATTGGATATCGGCTTTTAACTTAGAGATATTCATTAAGCAACCACCAATACGAAATAGATTAGGAGAGAAAACGAGAACATCATGGTGCCCGTCAGGAGGAGAGAAATTAAATCATTATTTGTCATCATGTAAACCATTATACACGAACCGCGGCAAATGTCAAGGCCCCTGCTAAGCTACTGATTCCATTGAGGAAAATACTTGACCGGAATGGTAGACTATATCGCTTGACAACCATTGCCCATTATGATAGGATGGTGGTATACTGAATAAAGGAATATCTATGAGTAATACTGAAGTTCAAATATTGCAACAAATCCGATTAATTAAAAATAAGATTGAAAACTCACCAATGGATTTTGATGAGCAAAGTGAATGTATTGATGCTATGATGAAAATCCTAAAACTCTGCAAAATAGAGCATTAAAGTCTAAACCCATCATCGTCCTCATTATCTATGGGGACCTCTACTATCCATTCATCTTCGGGTAGTGTCTGAATCCCTGCGTGGCGTTTCTCAGTAACTCTCGCAATTAACTTAGTGGTCGCAATGCCTTCTGGTGTTCTGCGATATTCTTTGGAACGCTCTGATAATTTTCTTTTAGTTTCTGGAGACTTTATTTGGCCAGTATTGGCACACGATATTGAGCAGAATAACCCACGGCCTCTGTGTCGTTTTTTACATTGGGGACATTCTTTCTCTTTATATACGCCTGGCATGGTGGATATCTATGTTGGTTCTCTACCACTTTTTGCTACTTTTTACCACTTTTTGCTACTGTTACTATCTTATATCGCATCCGCTTATATACCCACTATGGTTTATTCTGATTCTACTACTGGATTGCATTATGGATACTCTCTGCCAGTCATGGTCTACTCTTATCCAATATCGTAGCGTATAGTATTTTCTTTGTTTTACTCTCTTAAATTGGTTCATTTATATCTTGCCTCAATCCATCGTGCAAACTTAATCATTTCAAATAGGGTTAATTCAAACTTCGTGG
>CAZLBA010000161.1:0-6836 GCA_964557555.1 uncultured Beijerinckia sp. | reverse complement strand
TTTCATCTTGGAGCCGGGGGGCACACTCTCGTAGCCAGCAGACTGCAGAGCGCCGATGTGGAGGAACGCATCGCCAGCGCCGTTGCCCAGCTCGACAAAGCCGAAACCCTTGTCGCCCTTGAACCATTTCACAGTTGCGTCAACTGGAGTGCCACCGGGAGCAGCGCCACCGGCAGGTGCCATGGGCATACCACCGGGAGGTGCGCCGAAGTCGCCGCCGCCAAAGGGCTGACGCGGAGGACGATAGCTGCGGGGTTCGAAGCCCGACGGACCATCATCATCATCAAAGCCCCGCTTGCGGGGACGGAAATCCTTGCCTTTGCTCATGCTACCTAGTCTCCGCCGACCTCTCTTCAGCTCCGCCTCGTGTCTAAATAAGCGACACGCGGCCGGAGCAGCACCCCGTCCGTCACCCAGTCCTATCGTGCCAGCGAAGGCCTCAATGGTTCTGCCGTCAGTATGTGCGCGCTCCTGCGATATAATGTAGCAGCAAAGCAACCCGTTTGGCTACTTCAAACACAGGAAGTTTCGAAAAAAACGGCGCAGCCATCGTCACAAATTGGCGAACAGTTGCGCGAAGCAGACTAAAAGGTTGCAGCAGCGCCAAGATTTGACATGGCTACCGACCCGTCCGCCATCAACACGCGGAAATATCCGCGCCTGTCTCTCTCAGGCGTGACTGCATAGACAACCTTGCGACCTTGAGGCTTCAGTCCGGAAACGTCGGGGAAGACGGGCCCAAAGAGTCTGATCCATGATTCGCATAATCAATATTATGGAACTAACAACCACTCAGGATCACATTCAGAACTCAATCCTCATCATGTCATGAGCAACCGAGACATTGTCAGGCACTTCAGCAGCCAGCTGAGCATAATCAACCTCGCTGGAGAGGTTCGTCAGGATCGCGCGCTTCGGCTTGAAATGGCGGATCATTTCAAGAGCATCCGGGATGCTGAAATGAGTCGAGTGTTTGGTATGGCGCAGCGCGTCGATGATCCATAGGTCGAGCCCATAGAGATGCGGCTCACTTTGCGGATAAATCCGTTTTACATCAGGTGTATAGGCTACATCCTTAAAGCGAAATCCGAGCGAGTCGATTTCGCCATGATCGAGCAGCATTGGCATGGCCGATAGCGCACCACCAGCGCCCTCGATTGTGCAGATCTTGCCCGCATGTAGCCGGTGCTCGATCAGGAGCGGCGGATAGTTTGAGCCTTCGGGGGTTTCAAAAATATAGCCGAACGCCCGCCGCACCACATCGGAAGTCGGCTCATCCATAAAGATGTCCAACCGCCGCTTCATATGGATCACCAGCGGACGCACATCATCAATCCCGTTGGTGTGATCTGCATGGGGATGCGTCATCAGGATTGCGTCCAGATGCTTCACTCCAGCATCAATGAGCTGCTCGCGAAGGTCGGGCGAGGTATCAACCAAGATGCGGGTTGTCCCATCCGGGCCGATCTGTTCGACCAGAATGGAGCAGCGGCGGCGGCGATTGCGCGGATTGGCTGGGTCGCAGACGCCCCAGCCCTGCGCCACGCGCGGCACACCGCCAGACGAGCCGCAGCCCAAGATCGTCACCCGCAGGGTCATCCCGGCAGTCCTGGCATTTTATCGAACAATCTCAATACGTTTTCGGTTGTTCTTTGGATGATTTGTGAAGAATCCAGCCCCTTGGCTGCCCCAAGAACCTTAGCGGTTTCCGTGACATAGGCCGGCTCATTTCGCTTGCCCCGATGTGGCACTGGCGCGAGAAATGGCGCATCGGTTTCAACCATCACCCGATCAAGCGGAACATCGCGAGCGATTTCGCGCAGATATTCGGAATTCTTGAAGGTCAGCACGCCGGAAAAGGAAACATAAAGACCAAGCTCGATCCCGGTCTGTGCCAGATCCCGGCTGGAGGTGAAGCAATGGAGCAGGGCCTTAAAGGCCCCCTTCCCCATTTCATCCCGCAGGATACGGGCCATATCCTCATCCGCATCGCGCGAATGGATCACCAGCGGCAAACCAGTGCGGCGCGCGGCTTCAATGTGACGGCGGAAGACAAGCTCCGCCACATCGCGAGGAGCCTTGTCATAGTGATAATCAAGACCCGCCTCACCAATTGCGATGCAGCGGGGATGGCTGGCGCGCGCGACGAGATCTTCAACGGTGATCTCTGTCTCTTCATGCGCCTGATGCGGATGGGTGCCAGTTGAGAACCAGACAGTCGGATTTGCCTCCGCGATGCTGCGATAGACGTCGTATTTGGCGACACGGGTGGAGATCGTGATCATGCGCCCGACGCCATGCAGCTTCGCGCGCTCAATGACATCCGGCAGTTCGGACTGGAAGTCGGGGAAGTCGAGATGGCAGTGGGAGTCGATCAGCATCAGCCTTTGGCCGGGGCGGGTGCCCCCTCCTCTGCCTCGACATAGCGCGGGAAAATGGGCGCGGGGGGTGGCAAAGCCGCACCACTCACAAGCCGATTGCCAGCCCCAACCTTTGCAAAGTCTCTCTGATCTTCCGCCACGCCGAGCAGGGTGAGCAACTTGCCGGCGGCCTCCGGCACAAAAGGCTGGGCCATCAACGCAACGTTACGAAGGACCTCTGCTGTGACGTAAAGCACAGTGTCGCGGCGCGCGGGGTCGGTCTTGGTCAGCTTCCAGGGTTCTTGCGAGGCAAAATAACGATTGGCCTCAGCGACCACGCGCCAGATTTCCGCCAGCACCGAATGCAGCGCAAAATCCTTCATAGAGGCGCGGGCCTTTTCAGCGAGAGCCGACGCATCGCCCAGCATGGCTTCATCTTCCGGCGTAAAGCTGCCTGGCGTGGGCACTACGCCGCCGCAGTTCTTGGCGATCATGGAGAGTGACCGCTGGGCCAGATTCCCAAGGTCATTGGCAAGATCCGCATTGATGCGCATGACGATCGCTTCATGCGAATAATTGCCGTCCTGTCCGAAAGGCACTTCACGCAGGAAGAAATAGCGCATCTGATCGACGCCATAATGGGCGGCCAAGGTGAAGGGGTCGATCACATTGCCGACCGACTTCGACATTTTCTCCCCGCGATTGAACAGGAAGCCGTGGACGACGATCTGCTTGGGCAATGCAATACCCGCCGACATCAGAAAGGCCGGCCAATAGATCGCGTGAAAGCGGGTGATGTCCTTGCCGATGACATGCGCATCGGCTGGCCAATAAGAGGCGCGCTCAGCGGCCTCATCGGGGAAGCCGGTTGCGGTGATGTAATTGGTCAGGGCATCGACCCAGACATACATGACATGTTTGTCGTCGCCGGGAACCGGAACACCCCAATTAAAGGTGGAACGGCTGATTGAAAGGTCCGTCAGGCCACGTTCAACAAAAGCCACGATCTCATTGCGGTATTTTTCCGGTACGATGAAATCGGGATTTGCCTTGTAGTGGGCAAGTAGCTTGTCTGCATAGGCTGAGAGCTTGAAATAATAACTCTCTTCCTCGACCCATTCGACTGGCGCACCGGTAGGCGCATATTTCTTGCCGTCAGCACCCTGAGTGAGTTCCCCTTCATCAAAGAAGGCTTCGTCGCGCACTGAATACCAGCCGGGATATTTGGAGAGATAGATATCGCCTTTTTCCGCCATGCGCGCCCAGATGGCCTGACTGGCGGCATAATGACGGGGTTGCGTTGTGCGCACGATATCATTGGCGCGCGCATTCAGCGCGTCGCCCATCTTTTCAAACTGGGCAGCGGTCCGGTCTGCGAGCTGCTGGGGTGTGATCCCGTCACGGGCAGCCGTTTGCTGCATCTTCTGGCCGTGCTCGTCCATACCCGTGACAAAGAGTACGTCACGCCCATCAAGGCGCATGAAGCGCTGGATCGCATCGGTGGCGATGCGCTCATAGGCATGGCCAATATGGGGCGCGCCATTAGCGTAAGGAATGGCAGTCGTGATGTAGAAGCGGCTGCGAGCCATCGTGATCCAGTGCGCCTGGGGGGCGCCCCCATTCAAGGCCGTGCAGCACCAACGGCGGCTGCGAGATCGGCGAAAATCGACAGGATGAGCGGGCGTTTATCGAGGTTGATGGCCTCGGTCTCGCGAACCGCTGCGGCGACCTTGTCCCATACCTGCGCATAGGGTGCAAGGTTGGCGGCCCCCTGCCCGGCGGCGGCCCCTGCGCGCACCTGAGCGGCAAGCCAGTCCTGAATGGCTTCAATCGTGGCGGCGAAGTCATCAAGGGCTGTGGGCGTTGAGCCCGAAACGCGATCACTCAAGCGATGCACCGCACTCCAGTCCACTCGCGGCAGGCTTTGCAGAATAGTGTCGATCTCGCTGGAAAGGGCCTGACCATCCGAGTCCAGCAGGCGGATCGTCTGCCGCACTGAGCCTTCTGACAATTGAGCTGCCTCACGAATGCGCTCGCCCTGCCCTTCGAAATCCTCGCCCAGCGCGAGAACCGCACGCGTGACATCATCGACGTCGAGCGGCTGCATACGGATCAGACGGGAACGGGAGCGGATGGTCGGCAAGATGCGTCCGGGCAGATGGCTCACAAACAGAAAGAGTGAGCGATCCGGCGGCTCCTCGATGATCTTGAGAAGCGCATTCGCGCTGTTGCGATTTAGATCATCGGCTGAATCAACAATGCAGATCCGCCAACCACCTTCGGCTGATGCTTGATGGAACATCTCAATGGCCAAGCGCACATCATCAACCCGGATATCGGTGCGATGTTTTTTGGTGTCGGCATTCCATTCCCGGCGCAGCAAAGACAAGTCACCATGGCCAAGTGACTCGATGCGATGGCAGACGGGATGGTCCGGCGGAACGCCAAGCGATGTCGCATGACGCACCGCTGGCAAAGAGGGCTCCGGGTTGGCGAACAAAAATCGCGCAAACCGCCAAGCAAGAGTGGCCTTGCCGATCCCCTCTGGCCCGGCAAGAATGATGGATTGGGGCAAGCGGCCTGTCCGATAGGCATCGAGCAATTCCTGCTCAACGTCGCCGTGACCGAAGAAGTCGTAGATGTGACGCGGATGCGGCGTGCCCTCAAAGGCATCACTTTCGGGCGGTGCTTCGTCATCTATACGGCGCTTCATGCAGCACCTCTCAGATGCAGGCGCGCCGCCACCACATCCCGGATGGCCTTGGCCACATCTTCGGGGGATTGCGCGGCATCAATCACGGCACATCGTTGTGGCTCGCGCGCGGCGATATCGAGAAAGGCTTTGCGCAAGCCCTGATGAAAAGACACATCCTCAGCCTCAAAACGATCCGCTTTTGCATCCGCGCGACGGCGGGTAGCGCGGGCAAGGCCAGTTTCGGCGGGAAGATCAAGGATCAGAGTGAGATCGGGCCGGAAGCGACCAACAGCAACTTTCTCCAGCGCATCAATCAAGGTGGGATCCACCTTGCCCTGCGTCCCTTGATAGGCACGGGTTGAGTCAGCAAAGCGGTCGGAAATGACATAGGCACCGCGCGCCAAGGCTGGGGCTATGGTTTGCGCAATGTGGTCAATACGCGCGGCGGAAAACAAAACCGCCTCGGCAGCGGCACCGAGCGAGGCTGCAGCGCCTGACAGGATGACCTCCCGCAATTGTTCCGCAACGGGTGAGCCGCCCGGTTCGCGGGTCACAATAACCTCATGGCCCAACGACCGCAGATAATCCGCGAGCGATTTGATTTGCGTCGATTTGCCAGCCCCTTCCCCGCCTTCAAGCGTGATGAAGCGCCCACGGCCTTCAGATTTAGGTTCGGTCATTGCTTGAAAACATACGTGCGTATGAGGGACTGGGACAGTTCCAGACCCGCATCAAGCGCACGACGCGGCAAGGAACCCTGATCCACATTTTCGCCTGCCAGCAGAGGCGTGTCGAGGACCAAGGTTGAGCCGCGGAAGATTTTCAACCGCGCAACCTCACTGCCCTCCCGAATTGGGGCAGGAACCGGCCCCTGATAGGCAATCCGGGCGCTCAGCCTCTCGCTGCCGCCTCGTGGGACAAGGACCCGAATCTGTTTGGAGGTGACCACGGGCACTGAAAACTGGGCTCCTCCATAGACGCGCACCGACCCAACCCTTTCGCCTGAAGCCAGAACCGGCCGCGTCTCAAAAGAGCGGAAGCCCCATTGCAGAAGCTTGCGCGCTTCGTCCGACCGCTCCTTGGCGGTCTTGAGGCCATAAATCGCCAGAATGAGGCGCTGCCCATTCTGAACAGCCGAGGCAACGAGGCCATAGCCGCTGGAGTCATCAATATTGCCTGTCTTGAGCCCGTCCGCGCCAATATCCATCGTCAGGAGCGGGTTGCGATTTTGCTGCCGGATCTTGTTCCAGGTGAATTCGCGCTCCCCGAAATATTTATAATATTCGGGATAGGTGTTGATGATATGCGCCGACAGATAGACCATGTCACGCGCAGTTACTTTCTGACCCGGATCATCCTTGCCCCATGAATTGCGGAATTGCAGGGAACGAAAACCAAGCTCGTGCGCGCGTTTTGTCATCACCTGCGCAAAAGCACTGTCAGATCCGTAAAGACCTTCGCCCAGAATGATGCCGGAATCATTCCCCGACACGATGAGCAAACCCCGCAACAGATCCTCAACGCGAATGCGGCTGTTCAGCGCCGCAAACATTGTCGAGCCGCGCGACATTGCACCGCCCGCACGCCACGCTGTTTCACTGACGATGAACTCCTGATCAAGTGAAAGCCTACCATTCTTCAACTCATGAAAGATCACTTCTGCTGCCATGATCTTTGCGGTCGAGGCCGGCGAGATCGGCGTGTCTGCAGATTTCTCAAACAGGATTGAGCCCGTATCGGCATCATACAAGACAACATGTGGCGCAGATGTAGTGAAAGGC
>CAZLBA010000160.1:0-6836 GCA_964557555.1 uncultured Beijerinckia sp. | reverse complement strand
TCAATGCGGCCGTCAATTTCCTGATTGGGCTGCTTGTCGCCCATTTTCTGAGCCCCGAAGAATTCGGCCGCTTTGCGCTGACTTTGGCCGCCGGGGCCTTGTTGCAGCTCGCGTTATTCGACTGGCTGCGACTGGCCGCGACCCGTTTCCACACCAGCCGCAGCTTTTCGGAGCGTCCCTATCTGCGCGCCACGCTCGATGCCGGCTTTCTGGCCTGCGCCGCGGTAGTCTTTTCGGTGGCCGGGCTCGCCTTTCTGGGCGGGGTGGAACTGGCGGGCTCTGGCGCGCTGCTGACGCTGGCAGCCCTAACGGCCATCGTGAATGGCTTTTTCGATTATTGGCTAGCCATTGCCCGCGCCCGTTTCGCTGATCGAATTTTTGCGCGGATGCTCCTCGTCAAAAATCTGCTCGCCACCACCGCCTGTCTGGGTGCGGCATGGCTGACAGGCTCTGCCCTGTTCGCAGTCGCAGGCATGGTGATTGCCATGGGCGGCTCCCTGCTGAGCGTCTGGGGCAGCCTGCATGATCCCAAAGCCCGCGATCTCTCGCCGCGCCTCGACATGGCTGGTCAGGCCCTGACCTATGCGCGCCCGATCATCGCCGCCGCCTTGCTCGCGCAAGCCATGGCCTATGTGACGCGCAGCCTGATGGCTGGACAGTTTGGCTATGCGGAAGCGGGCCATTTTTCGCTCGCCTTCGATCTCGGCCACCGCCTCTTTCTCACCATCGCGGTCGGGCTTGATATTCTGCTCTTTCAGGTCGCTGTCCGGGCGCATGAGGTGAAAGGCGCTGATGCTGCGCGCGCGCAGGCAAGCCAAAATGCACTCGTTGTTCTGGCCGTGATGATGCCCGCAGCGGCGGGGCTGTGGTTTGTCCTGCCCAGCCTTGAACTCGTTCTCGCGCCACAGGAGTTTCACGGCGCCTTCCGACGGTTCTTTGCCATCAGCTTGCCCGGCCTTTTCTGTCTTGCACTCACCGTCAGCGCCATTGCGCCCTTTTTCCAACTGGCGCGCCGCACCGGGCCTTTGCTCGTCGCTGGGCTTTTGGGATGTGCAAGCAATGCCGCGCTGCTCTTCTATCTGCCAGCAAGCGCGGAAAATCTGGGTCTGGCCCTCTCGCTTGGCTTCGTCGTGGCAACGGGCTTTCTTCTGGTGCAAGCGGCCCGGCTGCGCTTGGGCAGCGTGGCTGCAAGCTCAGTTTTTGAAATCACTATCGCAACGGCGCTGATGTGCCTCATCCTCCTGCCGCTGCGAGGTCTGGCCCCCGGCCCTGCAACCCTCGCCTTGCAAGTCATGCTTGGCGTGACAGCCTATGGGCTCCTTGTGCTCATCCTCGACATTGGCGGCTTGCGCCGTGCCTTGCGGATTGCGCGCACAAGACCCGTGTAAGCTTGCGCCGCCTCGCCCCGCGCGCCTAAACTTGAAACAACTTGAGGGAGACGCGCAGATGACGAAGCTGCAACTGACCATGGCTGTCAGCCACTATGACCATGTGATGGATATCCTGCTCGGCCGCGTGCGTGCGGAGGGTATTGATCTCAACATCATGGAACTGCATCTGCATGACATCTTCCAGCGTACAGTCGGCTTTGCTGATTTCGACATCGCGGAAATGTCGATGGCCAAATATGTGTCGATGCGCTCTCAAGGTGATGATCGGCTCATCGCACTGCCTGTCTTTTTCTCCCGCGTCGCGCGGCACTCTGCGATCTATGTAAGGCGTGACCGCATCAAGACGGCGGCCGATTTTGCTGGCAAGCGCATTGGTGTGCCGGAATGGGCGCAAACCGCTGCAGTCTATGGACGCGGCGTGCTCGCGCATGAATTGAAAGTCGATCTGCGCACAGTGAAATGGGTGCAGGCTGGCCTTGGCGAAGCAGGACGCGCTGAAAAAGTGCCGCTGAAACTGCCGGCGGGTCTGGAAGTGACGCCAATTGCTGACCGCTCGCTCACCGACATGCTGGACACGGGTGATCTCGACGGTGTGATCGCAGCAACCCCGCCCGACTGCTTCCATAGCAATCCCGACATCGTGCGTTTCTTCGAAAATCCGCTTGAGGCGGAGATGGACTATGCGCGCCGCACCAAAATCTTCCCCATCATGCATGGCGTGGTGGTGAAAAAGACCGTACTCGATGCGCATCCTTGGGTGGCGGGCAATCTCTTCGCCGCCTTCGACGAAGCACGCCATCACAGCCTGCATCGCATGGCCTTTCCCGGTGCGACCCATGTGCCGGTCCCCTGGATCGCTGATTGGGTGAAGAAAACCCAAGAAGTCATGGGAGAAGATTTCTGGCCATATGGGATTGAGCCCAATCGGCCGACACTGGAAGCCTTTTTGCAATTTGCATTTGAACAAGGCGTCTGTCATCGCTTGATGAAGCCTGAAGAGATTTTCCCACCCCAAACCCACAAGGCGGTGCGCGTTTGAGCCAAATCGCTTTTCCAGATCCCGATGCCTCTATCCTCGCGCGTCGTGACGAGATCATCGCCGGGCTCGCCCAGATTTTGCCGCCCGAATGTCTCGTCACCAGCGAAGATGAGCGGCGCGCCTTTGAAACCGACGCACTGACAGCCTATCGGCGCTTGCCGCTCGCAGTTGTCCTGCCGCGCAGCACGCAGGAAGTTTCAGCTGTACTCGCTTTTCTTCACACACAGGGCGTGAAAGTGGTAGCGCGCGGTGCTGGCACTTCGCTCGCCGGTGGCGCAATCCCGCAGGAAGACGCTGTGGTTGTGGGTGTCTCGAAACTGAACCGCATTCTGGATGTCAGTTACGAGAACCGCACGGCGCGTGTGCAGGCAGGTGTGACCAATCTGGGCATCACAGAAGCCATTATGGGCGATGGGTTTTTCTATGCGCCCGATCCGTCCTCGCAATTGGCATGCACCATTGCGGGCAATATCGGCATGAATTCTGGCGGCGCGCATTGCCTCAAACATGGCGTGACGACCAATCACATCATGGGTGTCACTCTGGTGATGATTGATGGCACGATCGTTGAACTCGGCGGCGATCATCTCGACGCCAATGGCTACGACTTGCTCGGCGTCATTGTCGGCTCGGAGGGGCAACTGGGGATTGTGACGGAAGCCACAGTGCGCATTTTGCGCGCGGCAGAAGGTGCGCGGCCTGTCCTCTTCGGCTTTGATTCCAGCGAAGATGCGGGGGCTTGTGTGGCTGCTGTCATCGGCCATGGCATTGTGCCAGTGGCGATGGAATTCATGGACAAGCCTGCGATTGAGATCACCGAGGCCTTTGCCCATGCCGGCTATCCGCTCGATGTCGCGGCCATGTTGATCATCGAGGTCGAGGGGTCCCCAACCGAGATGGAAGCGCAACTCTCACGGATTATTGATATCGCCAAACAGCATGGCGTTCGCACCATCCGGGAGTCGCAATCTGCACTGGAAGCAGCCTTGATCTGGAAGGGCCGCAAGTCAGCATTTGGCGCAACTGGCCGTGTTGCTGATTATATTTGCATGGACGGAACGGTTCCCACGGGTCAGCTCTCTTATGTGCTCAAAAAGACTGACGAGATTGTGAAGGCCTATGGGCTGCGAGTGGCCAATGTGTTCCATGCAGGCGATGGTAATATGCATCCTCTGATCATGTACAACGTCAATGATCCGGCGGAGCAGGCAAAGGCGGAAGCGGCAGGCAATGATATTCTCAAGCTCTGCGTTGAGGTGGGCGGCTGTCTGACGGGAGAACATGGCGTGGGCATCGAAAAGCGCGATCTCATGCTGTTCCAATTCTCGCAGACCGATCTCAATCAGCAGATGCGTGTAAGGGCGGTGTTTGATCCGCTCTGGCTGCTCAATCCGTCCAAGGTGTTTCCGCTCGATGCGCGGAGTGAAGCAGCATGACTCAAATGGCGCTCGACAGGCCCCGCACGGAGGCGGATGTCATCGAGATCGTCAGTGCGGCGAAACGCGCCCGCACGCCGCTGGCCATTGAAGGCGGCGGAACGCGCGCCGGTCTCGGTCGTCCTCTCCATGCACCGCGTAAAATCTCCACCACAGATCTCACCGGCATCACTCTTTACGAGCCCGGCGAAATGGTGATGTCGGCGCGCGCTGGCACGCCTGTTTCCCAGATCGAAGCTGCCCTTGCTGAAAAGGGACAGATGCTACCTTTCGAGCCAATGGACCACCGCGCCATTTATGGCAGCGCTGGTGATCCCAGCATCGGTGGCATTGCTGCCTGCAACATTTCAGGCCCGCGGCGTATTCAATCGGGTGCGGCGCGCGATCACATTCTGGGCCTGCGCGTTATCAACGGCCGCGGCGAAGCCGTGAAGTCTGGCGGGCGCGTGATGAAGAATGTCACGGGGCTCGATCTCGTGAAACTTCTTTGCGGCTCGCATGGGACACTGGGCGTCATTACGGAAGTCACTTTCAAGGTGCTGCCACGCGCAAGGCGCTGCGCCACTTTGGTGGTCGAGGATCTGAGCGACGAGCGCGCCAGCGCTTGCATGTCAGCTGCACTTGCCACGCCCTATGAAGTGAGCGGTGCTGCGCATGTGCCCGCGCAGGGGACGGAAAGCGCGCGGACCTATCTGCGCATTGAGCACTTCCCCGAGTCGGTTGACTACCGCCTGCGCGAGCTCGAAAAAGCGCTCGCCATTTTCGGCAAGATGACGCGGCTAGATCACGAAAGCTCGCTGACCACCTGGCGCGACATTCGTGATGTTGGCCCCGTCGCCCTGCCGCATGAACATGCGCTGTGGCGCATCTCGACCGCACCGACGCGCGGCCCGATGGTGATGAAAGCTGTCAGCACCTCGCTGAAAGGTCGCTGGTTCTATGACTGGGGCGGCGGCTTGATCTGGTTTGCGACAGCAGCGCAAGGTGATTGCGGTGCGAGCATCATTCGCGCGGCTCTTGGCCGGGCTGGCCATGCCTTGCTCGTGCGTGCACCTGATGAATTGCGGAGCCAGACCGATGTCTTCGAGCCATTGGCTGAGCCCTTGATGAAAATTTCACGCGGGGTGAAAACGAGTTTCGATCCCCATCATTTGTTCAATCCGGGACGCATGTATGCGGGCCTGTGAGCCGCGCTGGACATCAGATGAAAACAACCTTCTCCCCTGCCCAGCTTGAAGATGTGCAAATGCGCACATCCGAAAAGATCCTGCGCAGCTGTGTCCATTGCGGCTTTTGCACTGCGACTTGTCCAACTTATTTGCTGGAAGGCGACGAACTCGATTCACCGCGTGGCCGCATCTATCTCATCAAGGATATGCTCGAAGGGGGCAAGCCAGCCACGCCTGAAGTGGTGAAACATATCGACCGCTGTCTCTCTTGCCTCTCTTGCATGACAACCTGTCCCTCAGGCGTGCATTACATGCATCTTGTTGATCATGCGCGTGCACATATTGAAAAGACCTATCACCGCCCCTTTGGGCAGCGTCTGATGCGCAATATTCTGGCGGCCGTGCTGCCCTATCGTGAGCGGTTCCGCTTTGCGCTAGCGGCCGCTTTCTTTGCAAAGCCCCTTGCGCCAGTTGTTGGCGCGCTGCCTGGCATTGGCCCTTCCATGCGCTCAATGCTGAAGCTCGCGCCTGCACGTTTCGCCCTGCGCGAAGCAGTGCCGGCTGATGTCGCCGCAACGCGGCGGGTCATCATACTCGAAGGCTGCGCCCAGCCCGTGTTGCGCCCCTCGATCAATGCAGCTGCGCGCCGCCTGCTCGCGCGCCACGGCATTGGCGTGGTGACACCCAAGGGCGAGGGCTGTTGTGGTGCGCTCGTCCATCACATGGGCCGCGAAGAGGCAGCCCTTGATTTCGCGCGAGCCAATATTGATGCCTGGTGTGCCGAACTCGACCGTGGAGCCGAGGCCATTCTCATCACCGCTTCCGGCTGTGGCACCAGCGTCAAGGATTACGGCTTCCTGCTAAGGGAAGACGAAGCCTATGCGGATAAGGCGGCGCGTGTGTCAGCAGCCACGCGGGATATCACGGAATTTGTACTGAGCCTGCCTGCGCTGAAGCCCGTGCGCACAACCGGCCAGATTGTGGCTTATCACTCGGCCTGTTCGATGCAGCATGGCCAGAAGATCACGGATGGGCCCAAGCGTTTGTTGCGCGATGCCGGATTCCAACTGCGCGATGTACCGGAGGGACATATCTGCTGCGGCTCCGCCGGGACCTATAATATCCTGCAGCCCGACTTTGCAGACCGGCTGCGGGCGCGCAAGGTCAGCAATATCGAGCGCATGAAGCCGCAGATCATCGCCACCGGGAATATTGGCTGTATCACCCAAATCGCGCAGGGGACGGCGATTCCCATTGTTCATACGGTCGAGTTGCTGGACTGGGCCTCAGGCGGGCCGGCACCAGTCGAACTGGCTCTCTGAGCCATTGAAAACTGTGCTTTATCTGCAACAATACTGATGAAATATCTGGATTAACTGCCGCAATTGCCTAGTTTATGGCTTGTTTGCCAAAACTATAGGCAATTGCCTAGCTGTTGTTCTTGCTCCGCCAACGGCTCCGCTTCACGGTTGCGTCATGTTTTGACGCCTGAGGAGTCCGGCAATGAAAAAGACAGTCATCACCCTTGCAGCTCTTGCACTGACCAGCGGCTCTGCGCTGGCGGCTGACCTGCTCAGCAAGAAGGCCCCGGCAGCGCCTGTTGCTGTTTCTCCCTGGGACTTCACCGTGGGTGGCGGCCTGACGTCGAACTATCTGTTCCGCGGCATCAGCCAGTCGAACAATGGCCCTTCAGGCAATGTGAATGCAGAACTGCGTTACACCATCGACCCGACCTGGCAGCTCTATCTCGGTGCTGCCGCTTCCTCGATCAAGCTGACGAATCAGGCTTCGAGCCCTGCGG
>CAZLBA010000159.1:0-6955 GCA_964557555.1 uncultured Beijerinckia sp. | reverse complement strand
TCCGGATTCTTTTGCCAAGCAGCATATGTTTCGCCATAACGACTGGCCATAAGAGCCTCCACCCATTCTCCACCTCACTATCTGCGGGGTGGGGAAAATCCTGACAACTGGCAGACACTTAGCCATTAGGCGAAGGTCTATCCGGCAAAAGCAGGAAAAAACGCAAAAAGCCGACGAAGGTATGATCACTGACTGGCACTTTTACCTCGTGGCCATTCCTGCGGTGATGCTGCAGGGGATGGGCAAGGGAGGCTTCTCCGGCATGGGTGCGCTTTCCTTGCCCCTTATGTGTCTTGTCATTTCCCCCGTTCAAGCGGCAGCCATTCAACTACCCATTTTGATGGCTCAGGACATTGTCGGCATCTGGGCCTATCGCCGCAACATGGACAGGCGCACCTTCTTCTATTGCTTGCCCGGCACGATGATCGGGATCGCCATCGCGACCTATTTTGCGGCACGCGTGACGCCGGAATTTGTGCAATTGATGGTGGGGATCATTGCCGCAGGCTTTGTACTTGTGAGCGTGCCGCGCGGGAGCGACAAAGCGGCGGAACCCAATATGCGCAAGGCAACGCTATGGTCCACGGTTGCGGGCTTCACCAGTTTCATCGCCAATGCAGGCGGGCCACCCATGCAGGTCTATCTCATGCCGCTGAAACTGCCTCCCGCAGTTTATGCAGGCACGATGCTCTCGCTGTTCTTCATCGTCAATTGGGTCAAATTCATCGCATTCTGGATGCTCGGCCAAATTTCCGTTCCCAATCTCTCCACATCGGCTGCTTTGCTACCCGTTGCAATTGGCGCGACCTTCATCGGCGTGTGGATGGTCAAACGCCTGTCAGGCGCACGCTTCTATCCCATCATTCGCGTGCTCACCTGCCTCGTCGGACTGAAGCTGATCTGGGATGGGGCCAATGGCTTGCTGGGCTGATCTCACGGCGCACCAGAAAGCTTGTGAAACACTTCTTGCATTTTTGGCCCCCGCAAACGCAAACGCATCAGCACGGACGCGGGAATGTCTGCCATATTCTGATTGATTGTCAGCAGGCGATGATAAGCCTCCTCGGCGGCGGTCTTATTGTCCTCCATGACATGCATGGTCAGCCGCGCCAGAATGGTAAAGGGCGATTCCTGACGATCGGCTACAGCCACATGGCGGCGCTGCGCCTCAGAATCGCCCATCTCCACTGCTGCGACATAAAGATAAAGCCGCACCCAGCTCGGATAATTGGGATAATCGTCGCATAAGGCACGCAGATAAGCTGACCCTTCTTCATATTGCCCCAACACGATCAGGGTCGAACCGAGAACTGCCCGCGCATCTGGATCAAGCGGATTGGCCACATAGGCCGTGCGCGCCAATTGCAACGCAGTTGCATCATCCGCACTCGTCATCAAGAGGATCCGCGCGAAAGCGCTCAGGCCCGCTGCGCGGGATGAAGCCGCTTGCATGGATTGCTGTGCGTGACGAAAAGCCTCCTGCATCGCATCGCGATTATCCGGCAATTTGCGCCCCATGGCGTAATCATCGAAATAAAGTGCGGACAATCGCGCCTGGATCAGGAATGCATCCGGGCGATTTTGTGCGATGGCTGTTCTTAGACATTGCAGAGCCGCTTCACGCGCCAAATCGCCGCCGATTGACTGATATTCGCGCATCCGCGCGCCGCAAGCCAGCGGCTCTGGCAAGGACTGGCCGCGGCGATGGCGCATCTGCAAATCAAACTCGATGCCATTGACGAATTTTGCGACGCCCTTCAGCAATTCGACCCGGCTTTGCGAGATCATATATTGCGCCAGATCATCTCCCGGTATGGGAGTAAGATGACTGGTTACGGAACTGCGGTCTGCGCGCAGCAAATTCAAAACAGGCCCGACAGGAGCCGACGACAAGCTTGACGTGATTTCGAAGTCAGCACGGTCCCGCGGATCGCCAGCGCTGCGCAAGCGAAGATGATCGAAGCGGGACAAGGCATCCAGAAGATTGCGCTGGATTTGCGCATGCCACAACTGCTCGCGCGGCGTGAGATTGCGCTGATGGAAGGGCGCGACAAAGACAATGGGGCGCATGTCGCCATCGCTTATCATCTCGTCAAAATGCAGCTTGGCATTATCATAGCCATCATTGAGCAGCATGAAAAAGGCAAGAAAGACAAGCCCGCCGAGAGCGAACAGGGCCCGCCCGCTCCAGCGGTGTTGAGAGATCCGGCTTTTGATCTGCTCGCGCTTGGACTTGATGACCTCATCATGCGCGGCCAGCGCGGCATAAGCATGACCGCCCGCCTCGGCCGCGGATTGTTTTGTGCGGCGATAGCGAAAACTGGGCGCATAGGAACCAAGCGGCAGCTCGATCTCAACAGGCTCATGAAAATCCGGTCGATCATAGACCGCACGCAGCACCTTGCGCAGGCGCGTCGCTTCGACACGCACAATCGGATTGGCATGAGCATCGAAATTCTCATCGCGGTCAAAAACATGCACGGCGATAGAGGGCGCCCTCAACATATCGGGCTGACCACTCAGATGACGCTCGACAACGAAGGTGAGAAATTTCTTGATGCGATTGGAACCCTGAAACTCAGGCTGTCTCAGGAGATTTTCGAGCGCGGCGCGAACCTCATCAGGTTGCGGTTGCGCGTCGGAAGAGGGCGAACCCGACAAAGTTTCGTTCAGCATGACTTTCACGGAAAGCAAAATTTAAAAACAACCTATCCTAGCGAAAGCAGCGCCCCGTTACAACCGAGCCTGAGCATATAGGGTAAAAAAGTCTCCAATCCCGACGCAGAAGCGGCGTTCCTGCGCGGGACAATCTTCAGTGATCAGAGTGAGCGAAAAATCGCTGTCAGCTTTTTTGCGAACAGCTTCGTAGTTTTTCGATCTCATCCTTGAGTTGGAGTTTCTTGCGCTTGAGTTCCGCCAATTCGCGGTCGCTTGTCGCGGGATGAATGCGCGCTGTCTGGATTTCTTTCTCCAGAGCCTGATGGCGACGCTGGAGTTCTGCAACATGACTTTGCAACGACATCCGTCAACTCCGTTTTTGTTGCGGATGAATGAGTGTGACACAGCCATGACAGGCCGCAAGCGAAATCGAAAGCTTGTCGGTTCAACCCATGGCAGACTTGCGAGCGCGGCTGCAGCCAAGCATACTTGCGCGTGAGATTGCTCCGCGGATTCCCAATGGCTGATAAAATGAGTGCAGATGAGAAAGCAGCGCTGGAGGCTGAATGCCTGCGTCTGCGCGAGGAGCATCGTGACCTTGATGCTGCCATTGAGGCCCTGCACCGGGCGGGCCCCGTAGACCAGCTACAACTGGCACGCCTGAAGAAGCGCAAGCTGATCCTGCGGGACCGGATTTCCTTTTTGGAAGACCAGCTAACGCCCGACATCATCGCCTGAGGCCCTGCCCCGCCGCTTGCCCGCGGGCCATGCTTGGACTATGAGCGCGGTTTCCCAAATTCAGGCGGGACCACATGACCAAAGCCGCGCCCCCAATTGCCATCATCATGGGTAGCCAATCGGATTGGCCCACCATGCGCCATGCAGCCGAGACGCTGAAGGCGCTGGGCGTGGACTATGATGCGCGGATCGTCTCGGCCCACCGCACGCCTGATCGTCTGGTTGCCTTTGCGAAAGGCGCCAAGGCTGAGGGCTTCAAGGTGGTCATCGCCGGAGCGGGCGGCGCTGCCCATCTGCCGGGCATGACCGCTGCGATGACCCCCCTCCCCGTCTTTGGCGTGCCCGTTGAAAGCAAGGCCCTGTCGGGTCAGGATTCTCTCCTCTCCATCGTGCAGATGCCCGGCGGTATTCCGGTCGGCACGCTTGCCATCGGCAAAGCCGGCGCCATCAATGCGGCGCTGCTGGCGGTCGCGGTACTGGCCTTGACGGACGAAGCTCTCGCCCAGCGTCTCGACGCCTATCGCGCCGCACAGACCAATTCCGTCGCCCCCCGCCCTTCTGATGAGGGCTGAACAGCCATGACCGCCCCTGCACCGCTGGCTCCCGGCGACACGATTGGCATTCTGGGTTCAGGCCAGCTGGGCCGTATGTTGGCCATGGCAGCTGCCCGGCTCGGTATACGCTGCATCATTTATGCACCTGAAAGCGGCCCTGCCTGCGATGTGGCCGCTGACATGATCATCGCCCCTTATGAAGATGAAGCGGCATTGGCAGACTTTGCCGGCCGCGTCAGACGCGTGACCTATGAATTCGAGAATGTGCCGGCCAGCACCGCCGCCTTTCTCGCCGCCCGCCTGCCCGTCCACCCCAACCCGAAAGCTCTGGCTGAGACACAAGACCGCGCGATCGAAAAGCGCTTCCTCAATGGCATCGGGGTTCCGACGGCCCCCTTCCGGGAGGTGAATTCGCTGGCAGATCTAAAGGCCGCGTTGAGCGAGCTTGGCCGCCCCGCCGTACTCAAGACCCGCCGCCTTGGCTATGACGGCAAGGGTCAGGTCATGATCAAGGACACCACCGATCTGGAAGAGGCTTTCCAGGCAGTCGGTCAGGCAGCCTGCGTGCTGGAGGGCTTCGTGCCCTTCTTGCGCGAGGTGTCGGTGGTGGGAGCGCGGGCCGAAGATGGGGCCTTCGCCGCTTACGATGTGTGCGAAAATGTCCATGAGCATCACATCCTCGCCCGCACCGTGGTGCCAGCGGCCATGGCTGAGGAGACCGCCACCAAGGCGCTCGAAATGGCAAGCCGCATCGCCCGCGCCCTCGATTATGTCGGGGTCATCTCGGTCGAGATGTTCCTCGTCGGACAGGGCGCCGAGGAGCATCTCGTGGTCAATGAGATCGCCCCGCGTGTCCATAATTCCGGCCATTGGACCCTTGATGGGGCCATGACTTCCCAATTCGAGCAGCACATCCGGGCCGTCTGCGGCTTCCCGCTGGGCTCGACCCGCCGCCATGGCCGGGTCGTCATGCAAAATCTGATTGGTGATCAGGTCCATGCCTGGCGGGATCTGATGGCCGAACGGGGCGCCTGCGTTCACATCTATGGCAAGCATGAAGCCCGGCCGGGCCGCAAAATGGGTCATGTAACCCGGGTCTATCCAGAATAGGCGGGAAATAGCCCAAAAGCGGCGAAAAATGGGGCTTTGCGCTGGACAAGCCCCGCCGCCTCTGATAATTCGCTCGCCCAACGGTCAGGCGCACCGCATGCGCCACGGACTCTTTTTTGCCAACTCCGGCGGCCCTTAAAGCCCCGAACCAGACAGGATCAACCGCGTGCAAGTTCTCGTTCGCGACAACAATGTCGATCAGGCCCTGAAAGCCCTCAAGAAGAAGATGCAGCGTGAAGGCATCTTCCGCGAGATGAAGCTGCGCGGCCATTACGAGAAGCCCTCCGAGAAGCGCGCCCGCGAAAAGGCTGAAGCCGTTCGCCGCGCCCGCAAGCTTGCCCGCAAGAAGATGCAGCGCGAAGGCCTGCTGCCTGTTAAGCAAAAGGCCGAGATGGGCGCTCGTCGCTAATCTCTTCCGCGATCAATTCGAAGTGACGGCGCCGTGGGTGGAAACCCATCCGGCGCCGTAACTTTTTTAACGCTTTGACGGGATATTTACCCTCGCGATTCGTCGAGCCATGTTTCACCGCATTCTCGCCGCATTGCGCAGGCTTTCAGATGGGCGAACCGGTCGGTTGGCCGCTCCGCTTCTCAAAGACGAATGCTGTCCCGATGAATGCTGCATCCAACACTCACACCCGTCTAGCTTCCCTTACGAGCGTCGCTCTGGCAGCCATGCTGCTGGCTGGTTGCAGCTCGACAGGCACCAATGTCTTTGCGACTGGGCCGCGCATTGCGGAAGTCGAAGCACCCGACGCATCTTTTGCGGAAAATATCGCCTCGCTCACTGATGTTGTGAAGCGCAACCCTGAATCGGCCGAAGCCTATAATACGCGTGGCGCTGCCTATGCGCGGGCCGGGCGCTATCAGGAGGCCATCACCGATTTTTCGCAGGCAATCCGCCTGAATCCCAATCATGCCGCGGCCTATACCAATCGCGCGCTGGCCAATCGTCAGATCGGGCGCAATGAACAGGCAATGGCGGATTTCAGCCGCGCGCTTGAAGCCAATCCGCGCCATGCGCCCGCCTTCCTGGGACGCGCCAATCTCCTGCGTGCACAGGGCCAGCTCAATGAAGCGCTCAGCGATCTTGATCAGGCCATCCGCCTCGCGCCGGAAGATCCGCAGGCATTCCATGCGCGCGGACTGATCCATCAGCGCAATGGCAATCACCCGCGAGCCATCACTGATTTCGACAATGCCATTGATCGCAATCCTTTCGTGCCCGCCCCCTATCAGGCGCGCGGCCAAAGCCTCATCGCGATTGGCAAATTTGATGCGGCGATCGAAGACTTCAATGCGACGCTGAATATCAACAATCGCAATGCAGATGCGTGGGCGGGCCTTGGCCTTGCCTATGAGCGTTTGGGCAATCGCGAAAAGGCCGTCGAATCCTATGACCGAGCCATGGTGGTTGAGCCCAACCACAAGCTTGCGCGAGACGGACGCGCGCGCTTCCGCGGCTGACATGGCCGCAACAAAAAAGCCCGCGATCCTCTCGCGGGCTTTTTCTTTGATGTATCTGCGGCTTAGTGACCGAGCGCCTTGACGATATTCTCGACCATCTTCTTGGCATCCGCAAAGAGCATCATCGTATTGTCCTTGAAGAACAGCTCATTCTCGACGCCCGCATAGCCAGAGCCCATGCCGCGCTTGATGAAGAGCACCGTCTTGGCGCGCTCCACATCAAGAATGGGCATCCCATAAATGGCTGACTTCGGATCCGTCTTGGCGGCAGGATTGGTCACGTCATTTGCACCAATAACGAAAGCCACATCAGCCTGGCCAAATTCCGAATTGATGTCTTCCAGTTCAAAGACCTCGTCATCCGGAACAATGGCTTCGGCCAGCAGCACCTTCCTATGTCCGGGCGTACGACCTGCCACGGGATGAAG
>CAZLBA010000158.1:0-6976 GCA_964557555.1 uncultured Beijerinckia sp. | reverse complement strand
GAGGCTGCCGAAGCCCGCAAGCGCGAGGAAGAGGACCGCCGTCGGGCCGAGGCCGAAGCCAAGAAGCGTTCCGAACAAACGGCTCATGACCGGCTGGTTGAAGGCAAGCCCCCGGCGCCTGCCCCCGCATCGGCCACCCCGCGCAAGCCTTCGGTCGAGGCGCCTGCTGCCTCTCCCGCCGCAGCTCCTGTGGCTGCTCGCCCCGCTGGCGAGGTCCGCCGCCCTGGCGCAATCACCCCTGTTGAACGGCCCGGCGGCAAGATCGTGTTGCCGATCCCCAAGCCCACCCGTGGCGCTGAGCCCAAGGTGCGTGGCAAGCTCACTGTGACGAGCGTGACCTCCGGTGACGAGGAAGAGCGCACGCGTTCCGTCGCTTCCTATCGCCGTCATCTTCAAAAGCGCATGGGCCGCGGTGCCCAGCAGCAGAAGGAAAAGCTGGCGCGCGAAGTCATCCTGCCTGAGACGATCACCATTCAGGAACTCGCCAACCGTATGTCGGAACGCGCGGTAGATGTGATCAAGCTGCTCATGAAGCAGGGCCAGATGCACAAGATCACCGATGTGATTGATGCAGACACGGCAGAACTGATCGCCGCTGATCTTGGTCACACCGTGAAGCGCGTCGCTGAATCTGACGTTGAAGAAGGTCTGTTCGATACGCCGGATGAGGATGATCATCTCGTATCGCGTCCGCCTGTCGTGACTATCATGGGTCACGTCGATCACGGTAAGACCTCGTTGCTGGATGCAATCCGGCAGGCCAATGTTGTCTCTGGTGAAGCTGGTGGCATCACCCAGCATATCGGCGCCTATCAGGTCACCGCGCCCAATGGGCTGCCTGTTACTTTCATTGATACGCCCGGCCACGCCGCCTTCACGGCGATGCGTGCGCGTGGTGCGAAGGTCACGGATATCGTCGTGCTGGTTGTTGCCGCTGATGATGGTGTGATGCCGCAGACGGTCGAGGCCATCAGCCATGCGAAGGCTGCCAAGGTGCCGATGATCGTGGCGATCAACAAGATCGACAAGCCCGATGCCAAGCCTGAGCGCGTGCGTGCTGAACTTCTGCAATATGAAGTGCAGGTGGAAAGCATGGGCGGCGATGTCCTTGAGATCGAGGTCTCGGCGCTCAAGCGCATGAACCTCGACAAGCTGCTTGAAGCCATTGCACTGCAGGCTGAAATTCTCGACCTGCGCGCCAATCCTGATCGCGCGGCAGAAGGCACTGTCATTGAAGCGCGTCTTGATCGCGGTCGTGGCCCTGTGGCCACCGTGCTGGTTCAGCGCGGCACTTTGAGCGTTGGCAATATTGTCGTCGCCGGTTCTCAATGGGGCCGCGTGCGTGCCTTGCTCGATGACAAGGGCCAGCATCACGCCTCTGCGCCACCATCCATGCCCGTTGAGGTGCTGGGCTTCTCCGGTGCGCCGGAAGCCGGCGATCGCGTCGCAGTGGTTGAGACGGAAGCGCGCGCGCGTGAGATCACCGAATATCGTGAGCGTCAGAAGCGCGAGAAGGCCGCTGTGCGTGGCGGTTCGGCACGTGGTTCGCTGGCCGATATGATGACGCAGCTCAAGACGGCGGGCCGTAAGGAATTCCCGCTTGTCATCAAGGGCGACGTGCAGGGCTCGGTCGAAGCAATCATCGCAGCGCTCGATAAGCTTGGCACAGATGAAGTGGCAGCACGCATCGTCCATGCGGGCGTGGGTGGTATCAGCGAGTCGGATATTTCGCTGGCAGAAGCTTCAAATGCCGCAGTCATCGGCTTCAACGTGCGCGCCTATAAGGAAGCGGCGGAAGCTGCTGAACGTGCGGGCATCGAAATTCGCTACTACAACATCATCTATAACCTTGTGGATGACGTGAAGGGTGCGATGTCGGGTCTGCTCGCGCCGACCCTGCGCGAAGATATGCTCGGCAATGCCGAAATCCTCGAAGTGTTCAACATCTCGAAGGTGGGCAAGGTCGCAGGCTGCCGCGTCACCGATGGTCGTGTGGAACGCGGCGCCAGCGTGCGTCTCATCCGCGACAAGGTTGTTGTGCATGAAGGCAAGCTCTCGACGCTCAAGCGCTTCAAGGATGAAGTCAAGGAAGTCGTGGTCGGCCAGGAATGCGGCATGGCTTTCGAAAATTATCAGGACATGCGCGCTGGTGACGTGATCGAGTGCTACCGTGTCGAAGAGATCAAGCGCAGCCTGTAAGGAGACGGTGCTTGGGCAAGCTTCGCGTCCTTTGCGTTGGTGTCACTTTGCTTGTCATGACGACAAGCGGAGCGATGGCTGGAGTGTGCGACAAGCTCGTGCCAGGCTGGGCGTTGTCGATGGGCTTTCATGAAGGCCGCTTTGCCTGGTGGGTGCCCTTTGCCTATCTGCCCAAAATGATCGGCCTTGCCGGCATCACCATTCTGGGCTGGTATCGCGGTTGGCGCATCGTGCTTTTGGGGGTGGCCGGGCTCTGCCTCATGGGGGCATTTGGGTCTGTCACCAAACTCTTCTTCGCAGACGAAACGGTGAAGGCGGTGGTGGGGGCTGCCTATAGCGAAGGCTGCAGCTCCATCCTGGCCGATATGTTGCTGACGGGGCTCCATGCCCTTCTCGTGATGGCTGCCGTGACAGCCATTGGTTGCCCAAGACGGGAGCGGCCGCAGCCACTCCTGCAAAATCCGGTGTGATCTGGCGGCTGTGACTGCTGCCTTTTAAAGAGAACAAATATGTCGAGAGCCCATCACAGCGCGAGCGGTGAACCCTCGCAGCGTATGCTGCGTGTTGGTGAATTGATCCGCCACGCCATGTCCGAATTGCTGTCCCGTGGCGAGATCAATGATCCCGTGCTCGAAACGCATGTCATCACCATTCCAGGTGTGCGGATGAGTCCCGATCTCAAGCTTGCCACGATCTTTGTCATGCCGCTGGGCGGACAGGATGTCGAGCCCGTGATCAAGGCGCTCGACAAGCACAAGAAATTTCTGCGCGGCGAAATTGCGCGCCGGATCAATCTGAAGTTCGCTCCCGATATTCGCTTCCGTATGGATGAGACTTTTGATGTCGCAGCCAAGATTGATGCGCTTTTGAATTCAGACAAGGTGCGGGCCGATCTTGCCACCCCCAAGACAGAAGAAGATTGATCCATGAATCAGCGTCGGTCCACGCGTGTTGAAGTCAATGGTTGGCTCATTCTCGACAAGCCTGTTGGCATGACCTCCACTCACGCCGTCTCGCGTCTGAAGCGGGTCTATAACGCCAAAAAGGCAGGTCATGCGGGCACGCTGGATCCGCTCGCATCAGGTATTTTACCGGTTGCCTTTGGCGAGGCGACCAAGACGGTGCCATTCGTGCAGGATGGCGAGAAGGCCTATCGCTTCACGGTCAAATTTGGTGCCGAAACGGATAGCGATGACGCTGATGGCGCTGTGGTGCGGGTGAGTGAATTGCGCCCCTCGGCGGATCAGGTTGCTCAGGCTTTGCCCTTTTTCACTGGCACGATCATGCAGGTGCCACCCGCTTACTCGGCCATCAAGGTCAATGGTGAGCGCGCTTATGATCTCGCGCGCGACGGAGAGGTTGTGCAACTGGCGCCGCGTCCGGTGACTATCAATGCCCTTGAGCTGATATCCTGCACGGAAGAGGAAGCGGTGATCGAAGCACAATGCAGCAAGGGCACTTATGTGCGCGCGATCGCGCGTGATCTGGGTCGGCATCTGGGCTGCCTTGGTCATGTCACTGCCTTGCGGCGCACCCGCGTCGGCCCCTTCACTGAAGAAGACGCAGTCAATCTTGCAGAGCTTGAACAAGCCGTTGCAGAGGCCGAGAGCTTTCTGCTCAGCGTCGAGGCCGGCCTGTCGCAATTGCCTTGTGTGGTGGTGGATCGTGATGCGGCTGCGCGCCTTCGCCGCGGCCAGTCGCTCATCCTGCGCGGTCGCGATGCGCCCGTTGGCGGGCCGGCTTATGCGGCCTGTGGCGGCGTGCCGGTTGCCTTTGGCGAGGTGGAGCGGGGCGAGCTGGTGCCCGCCCGCGTTTTCAATCTGCCCTACTGATCAGCGATCAGCCTGAATGCCACGCTCGCGCCGCTCGACATAGCTCATGGTGAGCGAGCGTAGATGCTCGTCGATCCAATGGGCCATTTCCTCCTCCTCATGGAGGCTTTCCTTGAGCATATCGACCGCCGGCATTTCATTGCCCATCTCGGCCATGGCGATGAGGGATTTGTAGGAGGCGATCTCATAATTTTCGAACGCCATATTAGCGAAGGTGTTTTTCAGGATTTCGTCGGGCGCGGGCGTATGGGCAAGTGCTGCCATATTGCCCATAAAGCCAGCGGCCAGATCTTTGATGGTGGAGGGGCTCTCATTCAGCGCGCCCAGAATGTCCTCCAGCCGCTTCTGCTGGGCATGGGTCTCGTTGAGATGGGTCCGCAGCCGGGCCGCCACTTCGGGGTAGTTCTCAATGCGGTTCAGCTGCCTTTCGATGATCTGGCTCGCCTGCTGCTCAAGTGCGTGGGCGTTTTTGAGCCCGGTCACGAAGAGGGATCGAGCGGTGTCAGTTCCTGTCATGGCCATAGCCACCTCCGTTCCGTGGACGAAGGGTCAACCATAGGCAGGGCAAGCGGTTCCAAGGCCGGGCGTGGCCTGCGGGACGGGCTGGCATTCCCGCCACTTTCGTGTATAAGCCTGCCCAGCGCGGAGGTAAGCCCCCGCGCTTATTGTGTTTGGACGGTGCTGGACGACATCCCGGCCCCGCCCGCAGTTGCCCAAGGCCCGCTTGCGGGCCGTATCTGAAAGGAACGACCGATGTCGATCACTGCCGAGCGCAAACAGGCGCTCATCAACGACTATGCCACCAAGAAGGGCGACACGGGTTCGCCGGAAGTGCAGGTTGCGATCCTCACCGAGCGCATCGCCAATCTGACCGAGCACTTCAAGACCCACGCGAAGGACAACCATTCCCGTCGCGGTCTGCTCAAGCTGGTCTCCCAGCGTCGTCAGCTTCTCGACTATGTGAAGCGCAACGACGAGGCCCGCTACAAGGCTCTCATCGAGCGTCTCGGCATTCGTCGCTGAGTTGGTCCGACTTCGGTCGGCAATACATGGCCAAAGGCGAGGGCGCCTGCGGCCTTTCTGGAGCCAGGCTCCAGCGGGAACGGCGACATGGGGTTGTCGTTCCAGAAGGGAAAGACCGATGCGCCATGGCAGGATCGCCGGACGCTGTCACGCAAATCCCTTTGCGGTCATGACAGCTTCTTGCCGTCTTGCTCATGGCGTTTTGTTTTTCTCAACGCATGAAAGATGAACACTATGTTTGAGATCCATCGCGAAGAACTTGAATGGGCCGGCCGCAAGCTCGTGCTCGAAACCGGTCGTGTGGCGCGTCAGGCTGACGGCGCTGTGTGGGCGACCTATGGCGAAACCACCGTGCTTGCGACAGTTGTCTCTGCCAAGGCCCCGAAGCCCGGCGTGGACTTCTTCCCCCTCACTGTGAATTATCAGGAAAAGGCTTTCGCAGCCGGTCGCATTCCCGGCGGCTATTTCAAGCGCGAAGGTCGCCCCTCCGAGCGTGAGACGCTGATCTCGCGTCTGATCGACCGTCCGATCCGTCCGCTCTTCCCAGACGGCTATCGCAATGACACGCAGGTCGTCGTGACCGTGCTCAGCCACGATCTCGAAACCGATCCCGACATCCTCTCGATGGTGGCAGCTTCTGCTGCACTTACCATTTCCGGCATTCCCTTCATGGGTCCGGTCGGTGGTGCGCGTGTTGGTCACATCAATGGCCAGCTGAAGCTCAACCCCACCATCGAAGAGATGAAGGACTCCGCTCTCGACCTCGTGGTCGCCGGTACGGCTGATGCGGTGTTGATGGTTGAATCGGAAGCCAAGGAGCTTTCGGAAGAGACCATGCTCGAAGCAGTGATGGTTGGCCATCGTGGCTTCCAGCCGGTGATCGAAGCGATCATTCGTCTCGCTGAAAAGGCTGCGAAGGAACCGCGCGATCTCGTCATCGTCGATAAGAGCGAAGTCGAAAAGGCCGTTTCGGCAATTGCCGAAGCAAGCCTGCGCGAAGCCTATAAGAAGACCGTCAAGCAAGAGCGCTATGCCGCTGTCGATGCCGTGAAGGCGAAGGTGATGGCAGAACTCTTCCCGGAAGGTCAGGAGCCGAAATTCGACAAGCAGCTTGTCGGTGAAGTGTTCCATGATCTGCAGGCGAAGGTCGTGCGCTGGAACATTCTCGACACCGGCATCCGCATTGATGGTCGCGATGTGCGCACGGTTCGCCCGATCCTCGCGCAAGTCGGCGTGCTGCCGCGCACCCATGGTTCTTCGCTCTTCACCCGTGGTGAGACGCAGGGCCTCGTGGTTGCAACGCTCGGCACGGCCGAAGACGAGCAGTTCATCGACTCGCTGGAAGGCACTTACAAAGAGCGCTTCCTGCTGCATTACAACTTCCCGCCCTATTCGGTCGGTGAAACAGGTCGTATGGGCTCGCCCGGCCGTCGCGAAATCGGCCACGGCAAGCTTGCTTGGCGCGCCATTCATCCCATGCTGCCGACGCAGGCTGAGTTCCCCTACACAATCCGCGTTGTGTCGGAGATCACCGAGTCGAATGGTTCGTCTTCGATGGCGACTGTTTGCGGTGCTTCGCTCTCGCTCATGGATGCAGGCGTGCCGCTGAAGCGCCCCACCGCTGGTATCGCGATGGGTCTCATCCTTGAAGGTGAGCGCTATGCGGTTCTCTCCGACATTCTGGGTGACGAAGATCATCTCGGCGATATGGACTTCAAAGTGGCCGGTACGTCAGAAGGCGTGACCTCGCTGCAGATGGACATCAAGATTGCCGGCATCACCGAAGAAATCATGCGCGTTGCCCTCAATCAGGCCAAGGGCGGCCGTTTGCACATTCTTGGTGAAATGGCGAAGGCACTCACCGGTGCTCGTCAGGAACTCGGCCAATACGCGCCGCGCATCGAGACGATCAAGATTCCGGT
>CAZLBA010000157.1:0-7032 GCA_964557555.1 uncultured Beijerinckia sp. | reverse complement strand
GCGCCGGCATGACCATGAAGAAGATCATGATCACGCCGTGGCCGGTGATGAACACGTTGTACATGTTCTTCGCGGCATCAATCGAGTTGTCACCCGCGAGCCAGGATGAGATCGTTGGGAAGATCTGAATGCCCGGATTGGAAAGCTCCAGACGGATCGCATAGGACATCAGGAAGCCAATCAACCCCGCGATGATCGCGAAGATGATATAGAGCGTGCCGATGTCCTTATGGTTCGTCGAGAAGAGGTAGCGCCGCCAACCGGTCGGCGTGTGGTGCTCCTCGTGGGCGTGATGGGTAGCTGAGGTTGCCATCTGCTTTTTCCTGATGCGAATTACTGACGGGCGGCGGCGTTGTCGGCGAATTCATTCGACGGCGGAACCGCCGCGAACTTCTTCTTCGCCTCAGCAAGCCATGCCTGATATTGCTGATCGCTGACCACGCGGATTGCGACGGGCATGTATGCATGGTCCTTGCCGCAGATCTTGGAGCACTGGCCGTAATAAAGGCCTTCGCGCTCAGCCTTGAACCAGGTCTCGTTCAGACGACCGGGCACAGCGTCAATGCGCACGCCGAAAGAGGGGATCGTGAAGGAGTGGATCACGTCGCCGGCGGTCACCTGCAGACGAACCACCTTGTTCACCGGAACGACAGCTTCATTATCGACCGAGAGCAGGCGCAGATCGCCGGGCTTGAGGTCCTTTTCACCCTTCATGATCTGGTCGAAGCCGAAGTCGCCCTGATCTTTCGGATAGTCATAGGACCAATACCACTGCTTGCCGGTAACCTTGATGGTCACATCAGCCGCAGGCAGCACGAGCTGATGGGTGAGCAGGCGGAAAGAGGGGATCGCAATCACGACGAGGATGAGCACCGGAACAATCGTCCAGGCCACTTCCAGCGCGGTTGAATGCGTGGTGCGCGAAGGATTGGGGTTCGCCTTCTCGTTGAAGCGCAGCATCACATAAATGAGCAGTGCCAGAACGAAGACGGAGATGACCGTGATCACAACCAGAAGCAGGTTGTGGAAATCATGCATGTCCGACGCGATGGCCGTGACGGGCTCCAGCATGCCGAGCTGGCCGGGACGGCCATGGCCTTGCGCCAGTGCCGGAGAGGCGAAAGTGCCGAAAGCGGAAAGGGCCGCAAAGGCACCCGCCATGGCCTTGAGGGACAACCCTCTGAAAAAGCTTGGGTTCATGTAGTCTTCGCTCCTGCCGCACCGGCGGCTTTGTCCCCGTCGGACGCCGCCCTTCCTGACGACGCCCCGGACCCCCTTGGACAAGGGGCTCCCCTGAATAGGTTTCAAAACCACAAAGGGCTTTGAATCGCAACATCGGCCGCTTTGCCCCTCCATGCGGCATAAGGGCGCGTGAGGGCCAGGGCCTGTCATTTGGCTCGGAAAAGGCTGCATCGCTTGACAGGTCACGACCATTTGCTACCCCCAGCATGTGTTCACGGGGCGCCGCGCAAAAGCCGATTCGCGGCGCTGGCGTCACTCAGACCGCAGGAGCTTTCATGGCGCAGGCCCACTTCCTTCGCTCTTTGCTGCCACTGGCGGCAGGTGGGGCGGCGTTGTTTGGCCTCGCCCTGAGCGGTAGCGCGGCCAGCGCGCAAGGCGTCTCCAAGGGCAAGTTTGGTGACTGGGAAATGCGGTGCGAGACCCCGGCCGGGGCCTCGCGCGAGCAATGCGCCCTGCTGCAATCCCTTGCCGCTGATGACCGGCCGAGCGTCACTCTTGTTGTGATTGTGTTGAAGACGGCCGACGGAAAATCCCGCCTCTTGCGGGTGATTGCCCCCCTTGGGGTGCTTTTGCCGGCCGGACTTGGCCTGAAGATTGACCAGACGGATATGGGCCGCGCCGGTTTCGTGCGCTGCGTCCCCACGGGCTGTGTGGCTGAGGTCGTCATGGAAGATCGGCTGATTGACCTCATGACCAATGGCCAGACGGCCATTTTCAGCGTGTTCAATACCCCGGAAGAGGGAATTGGCTTGCCTCTCACCCTGCAGGGCTTCAAGGACGGCTTCGCCAAATTGCCGTGAAGCCTCTGGCGTCTGTGTTAAAGCCGTTGTAACACGGGCTCGTGAAGCTCAACCGAGGGTTTGCAGATGGGTCAGGTGGGCAATCTGAGGTCGGTCCTTTTGGCCGGGGTGGTGGCAGCGCCGCTGGCAGCCTGTGGCAGCTTGCCGGATACAGGCATTGGCGCGACTTTGAGCACCTTGTCCCCCTTCAAGGCGACGACCTCAGCTGAAGATGCCAAGCTTCCGACCGTCGCTGAGGCCTTGGCCAATGAGCGCGTTACCGAAGTTGAGTGCCCCGACATTCGGGTTGTGGACGGCCAGTCTGCTTACCGTACCTTTGTAGGTGAACAGACGAACAGCAATGTTCGCCATCAATATTCTTTTGGCGATCTGGCGCGCGAATGTTCTGTGCGAGACGGCAAGCTGATTGATATTCGCATCGGCATTTCCGGCTATGTGCTCTCTGGTCCCAAAGGCGGGCCGGGCTCGTTCCAGGTTCCGGTGCGCGTGTCGGTTCGGCAGGACGCGGAAGACAAGGTGGTCGCCACGAAGTCCTATCGCATCGCAGCCTCGATCGCGCAGGGGGAAGCGCAGGCACCTTTCATCCTCGTCACAGATCCGCTGACGGTGCCACTGCTTCGTCAGGATGCTGGTCACGACTATACGATCCTGATCGGTTTTGATTCGTCGCCCGACCGACCAGAGCCACGCTCGGCGCAAAAGCCGCGGCGCTAGTGTTTCTTCACACACTGTCCACGGCTCTTTTACAGCTTTGCATGTGAGTTCGGTTGACAGTGGGACAGTGGGCAGGCATCTCTGCCCACATCAGATGACCCCAGCGGAAGAGTCCGACAATTGAGTCGATTGTCGGCGCCGAAGGCGCAACCGCCCCGGAAACGCTCAGGCCAATGGACCGCTGGGTGATGACACTCTGGAAAGTGATGCGGCATCGCGCTGGCATCCACCGACGGGGGTAACCGCAGTAGGCGGGAAATCTCTCAGGTACCGGGACAGAGGGGGCGTTCGCGGCTTCGTCACAAGGCGGAGCTGAACGCTGCTCGAATCCGGGGTCGTCATGTCCTCCGCACCAACAGATGCCGCGCCGCTGCATACCGCGCTTCATGCGTTGCATGTAGAGCTGGGCGCCCGCATGGCCCCCTTCGCGGGTTACGACATGCCCATCCAGTACACGAAGGGCATTTTGAGCGAACATTTGCACACACGCGCGTCGGCTGGACTGTTTGATGTGTCGCATATGGGGCAGGCCTTGCTGCAGGGCCGCGATGCGATCCGCAAACTGGAAACGCTGGTGCCGGGAGATCTGCAGGCACTCGGCCTCAACCGCATTCGCTATACCCAGTTCCTGAATGCGTCTGGTGGCATTCTTGATGATTTGATGGTCACGCGTCTGGCGCCTGCCGCCAATGGTGACGAGCGCTTGTTTCTGGTCGTCAATGCGGCTTGCAAAGATGCAGACTTTGCGCGTCTGCGCGCAGCCCTGCCTGATCTCGCTCTTGATGTGATGACCCATCGCGCGCTGATTGCGCTGCAAGGACCGAAAGCATCGGTTGTGCTGGCACGCTATGTGGCAGGGATCGACAAAATTCCCTTCATGTCCCTCACAGAAGCGAAGTGGAAGGATGTGGATCTTGTCATCACCCGCTCAGGCTATACGGGCGAAGATGGTTATGAGATCTCGCTGCCCAATGAAGCCGCGATGGCTTTTGCACGCGATCTGCTTGGGCAAGCAGAGGTTGAACCGATTGGTTTGGGGGCGCGTGACTCACTGCGCCTCGAAGCAGGCTTGTGCCTTTATGGCCACGACATTGATGAAACAACCTCACCAATTGAAGCCGCGCTGACATGGTCCATCTCCAAGCGCCGCCGTGCTGAAGGGGGCTTTCCCGGTGCTGAACATATTCAGCGTCAATTGAGTGGCGGCGTTGCACGCTTGCGCGTCGGCCTTCTGCCGGAAGGGCGTGCACCAGCGCGAGAAGGCACGCAGATCTTGAGCGCAGAAGATGTCGCGCTGGGTGTCGTGACCTCAGGTGGCTTTGGTCCCAGCCTCAATGGGCCGCTCGCCATGGGTTATGTGCGCGCAGACCATGCAAGCATCGGCACACAGGTAAAGCTCATCGTGCGCGGCAAGCCGCTGGCGGCAAAGATCGTCGCGCTGCCCTTCGTTCCCAACAATTTCTATCGTGGTTGAGAGAGGCTCCATGTCTGATACGCGCTACACGAAAGATCACGAATATATCCGCGTCGAAGGTGGCGTGGGCACAGTCGGTATCACTGACTATGCGCAAAAGGCGCTGGGGGATGTCGTCTTTGTCGAACTGCCGCAGCAGGGCCAAGCAGTTGGCAAGGGCGCGCAAGCAGCCGTTGTGGAAAGCGTGAAGGCCGCGAGCGAAGTCTATGCGCCGGTCTCTGGTGAAGTGACTGATATCAACACCAAGCTTGAGAGTGAGCCGGGTGCAGTGAATGAAGACTCAACCGGCAAGGGCTGGTTCTTCCGCATCAAGATCGCCAATCAGGCAGAGCTGAACGAGCTGATGGATGAAGCTGCCTACAAGGCTTTCCTCGCGACACTGGAGTAAGTGATGCGCTATCTGCCTCTGACCGATCAGGATCGCAGCGACATGCTGGCGCGTGTGGGCGTCAGCTCCATCGACGCGCTCTTTGCTGATGTGCCGAAAGACAAACTGGTCCAGGGCCTGCTTGATCTTCCCTCGGCCAAAACGGAACTGGAAGTCACGCGCTATCTCGGCCGTATGGCGGCTAAGAACATGACGGCTTCGTCAGCGCCTTTCTTCATTGGCTGCGGTGCCTATAAGCATCATGTACCCGCCAGCGTTGATCACCTCATTCAGCGCAGCGAGTTCTTAACCAGCTACACGCCCTATCAGCCTGAGATCACGCAAGGCACGCTGCAATATCTGTTCGAGTTTCAGACGCAGGTTGCAGCCCTCACCGGCATGGAAGTCGCGAATGCCTCCATGTATGACGGCTCAACGGCTGCAGCAGAAGCAGTCTTGATGGCGCATCGCATCACGCGCCGCCGCAAGGCCGTGTTGTCCGGCGGTCTGCATCCTCACTATGCCGATGTCGTGCGCACCATGTCGCATATGGCGGGTGATGCGATTGATCTGATGAAGCCAGATGTGATGGCGCGTGAAGACATTATCAGCCGCATCGACAATGAGACCTCATGCGTCGTCGTGCAGAGCCCCGATGTCTTCGGCAATCTGCGTGACCTCGCGCCCATTGCTGAAGCTTGCCACAAGGCAGGCGCCTTGCTCATCGCAGTCTTCACCGAAGCTGTGTCGCTTGGCCTCGTCACGCCACCCGGCGAGATGGGCGCTGACATTGTCGTAGGTGAAGGCCAGTCCATCGGCAATGCGTTGAATTTCGGCGGGCCCTATGTGGGTCTCTTTGCAACGCGCCAGAAATATATGCGTCAGATGCCTGGCCGCTTATGCGGCGAGACGGTCGATGCGCAAGGCCGCCGCGGTTTTGTGCTGACGTTGTCAACGCGCGAACAACATATCCGGCGTGAAAAAGCGACCTCCAATATTTGCACCAATTCCGGTCTGTGCGCGCTTGCTTTCACCATTCATATGACATTGCTGGGCGAGGCGGGCCTCACCAAGCTTGCGCGCATCAATCACGCCAATGCGGTGCAATTGGCTGAGCTGCTTGAAAAGGTGAAGGGCGTCGAAGTGCTCAATGAGAGCTTCTTCAACGAATTCACCATCCGCGTGGCAGGTGATGGCGCACGCGTCGTTGAGCGTTTGGCAGAGCGTGGCATCTTGGGCGGTGTGCCCGTGTCGCGTCTGGTGCCCAATGCGGGGCTGGATGATTTGATCATTCTCGCCTCAACGGAAGTCAATACGGATGAAGATCGCCGCATGCTCGTTGATGCACTCGCTCAAATCGGTGGAGATGCGTGATGATGAATAAAGAAGGTCGCCCCACGACACCGCAGGCTGCCGAAGTGAGCACACATCGCACCTTCACCGGCAATCGTGCCTTGCAGATGGAAGAGCCTTTGATCTTCGAGACAGGCCGTCTTGACGCATCGGGCGTTGATCTTGAGCGCCCCGCGCGCGTGACATCGCGTTTGGGCAAGTTTGAGCGCAAAGCCTCGATAGGGCTGCCCGGCTTGAGCGAACCCGAAGCCATGCGCCATTATGTGCGCCTGTCGCAGAAAAATTATGCGATTGATGCGGGCCTCTATCCGCTCGGCTCTTGCACGATGAAGCATAATCCCCGCCTCAATGAAGCCATGGCGCGTCTGCCGGGCTTTAGCGATGTTCACCCATTGCAGCCGGTTTCAACCGTGCAGGGTGCGCTGGAGCTGATGCAGGAATTGTCGCGTTGGCTGATGGAACTCACCGGCACAAAGGCGGTAGCTTTGTCACCCAAGGCGGGTGCTCATGGCGAGATGTGCGGCATGATGGCAATCCGCGCTGCGATCGAAGCGCGTGGCGAAGGCGCGCAGCGCAAGACCGTGCTTGTGCCTGAAAGCGCGCATGGCACTAATCCCGCAACAGCGGCTCTCATCGGCTTTGTCGTGAAGCCCGTGCCTGCGCGCGAAGATGGCACGGTGAGTGTCGAGGCTGTGAAAGCGGCACTCGGCCCTGATGTCGCAGCCATCATGCTGACCAATCCCAACACCTGTGGTTTGTTTGAGCCGGAAGTGGTGGAGATTGCTGCTGCTGTTCATGAGGCGGGCGCTTACTTCTATTGCGATGGCGCAAATTTCAACGCCATCGTTGGTAAGGTGCGTCCGGGCGATCTTGGCATTGATGCGATGCATATCAATCTGCACAAGACATTCTCCACACCGCATGGCGGTGGTGGTCCGGGCGCCGGTCCGGTGGTTTTGTCAGATCGTCTCGCAGCTTTCGCGCCCGTGCCTTTTGTGCGCGCAGGTGAGAAGGGGCTCGAACTCGTCGAGCATGATGAGGGCCAAGCCTTCGGCCGCATGTGCGTCTTCCATGGCCAGATG
>CAZLBA010000156.1:0-7038 GCA_964557555.1 uncultured Beijerinckia sp. | reverse complement strand
CATGCCTTCCGGCATGGGCACCCATGCGATTACCTGCTCGGTCGTGAATGTCAGCAGCAACGCGCCGATCAGGGCGATGATGGTTGAGAGCCAGACCTTTCCAGAAAAGACTTCGTGCTCACGGTTGATGAGCCAACCGAAGAAGAAGCGCAGCAGCAAAGACAAACGCTGGATTGGCTGCACAACGGACACGGGCGCAATCGACAAGGCCATGTAGCGAAACATTTGTGAGGCCATCACCGTCACACCGGAGATGACGAACCATAGCGTTGCCTTGCGATCAACCTGCCGTGCATGGGCGAACTGGCCCGGCAGCAACAACAGAAAAGCAACGACCACACTGGCTGCGAGATAAGAGACAAGCCCACCGGCAAGCGCAGCGCCGGGATCAGTATCGCGTAGCGCCAGACGCACAAAAATAGGGCTCACGCCGTAGCCAGTGCCAGAGAGAAAGGCGAAGATATAACCCTCAACATATTTCGGCTGAAAGCCGCCTTTGGCGGCAAGCGCATCCTGCTGCGCCTTCGCCTTCTTCAAATCGCCCACCATGGTGATGAGCGGACCGCATAAGACAAGCGCGATCCCAAGCACACGCATGGGCGTCATCTTCTCATCGAGCACGATCATCGCAAGAGCGAGCGTGAAGAGAATGTCTGACTGGGACGCTGCCCCCATCAAATTTGCACCGATCGCCTTGGCTGCGCGATAGTTGCAATAGCGGCCCCAGACAAAGTGAATGATGCCTGCGCAAGAGAGCCAAAAGATCGACTCCATCGACAATTGGCCCAGCACATCCCACTGGCCAAACACCAACACCAGAATGAGGAAGAGCGGCACGCCCATGGGCACTGTGATGGCAAGCGCCTGCACCACCGTGCCGCTGATCACGCCGCGTCGGCTCGTCGCATTGTTGAGCGCGAAAGTAATAGCCGCCAGCATCGACAAAAATGCGCCAAGCACTATTTGAACCCTCCCCCTGATGGGCTGCTGCCCTCATTGCCTGTTTTTACTCATCATTTCAATGAGAAGCAGGCTTGTCACTCAAATTCGACCTGAATGCCTCTCCGGTCGCATTCGCGTTCGATCAACGTGAACAGGCGCTGCAGGTCATCCATCTCGATTTCGCTGCCATCTTCCCAGACTTCCAGCATGTCGATTTCGACAATGAGCACAGACTCGCCCTCATCATCCTCGCCCTGATGTACCGCCATGATGGCTGTGCGCCCGCCAAAGCCCGCACGCAACTGCGCATCGGTCAGTTCAAAAACAAAATTTGCGGGCTGGCGCGCCATCAGGCACTCCGTTTGGTTTTGCGCGCGCTACGCGCATGTTCAACTATCTTGCGCATCACGCTGGGCAGCGCCTCGCCATCAAGCTCATCACCCGGCACATAGCGCGCGCCTTGCGGCGCTTTGCTGCGTACTGGCACTTGGGCGACATAGACAGTCAGATGCAAGGCGAAATGCGTGAAGACATGTTCAACACGACCGGGCAGCTTGATGAAGCTCGCATCAACGGGCGCATGATCAAGCGCGCTGTCGAGATCAAAATCGGGGGACCATGTCGAGCCGGGGATCTCCGTCATGCCACCCAGCAGACCTTTTGGCGGGCGCGTGCGCACAAGCACGGCACCATCAGAGCGTTCAACATAAAAGGCCGCGCCCTTGCGCGTTGGCCGCTCAGTCTTGGGTGCGCGCAGGGGGAAACGCTCGGCATCATTGGCTTTCGCAGCCTTGCAGGATCCGAAGAAGGGGCAAAGTGAACAGGTCGGGCGGCGCGGGGAACAGAGCGTGGCGCCCAAATCCATCAGAGCTTGTGCAAAATCACCTGAGCGCGTCTGTGGCCACAAGCGGGCGGCAGCTTCCCGGATCAACGGCTTTGCTTTGGGCATGGGTTCTTCAATCATGATGAGGCGCGAGACCACGCGCTCTACATTGCCATCCACCACCACCGCATGTCGCCCGAAAGCAATGGCCGCAATGGCAGCTGCCGTATAAGGACCGATGCCAGGCAAAGCGCGCAGACCTTCTTCCGTGTCGGGAAAGCGGCCTTTGTAGTCACGCGCAACCAGTTGCGCACAAGCATGAAGATTGCGCGCGCGCGAATAATAACCAAGCCCCGCCCAAGCCTTCATCACCTCATCACTCGGCGCATTGGCGAGATCTTCGACACGCGGCCATAGATTCAGGAATTTCTCGTAATAGGGCTTCACCGCCGGCACGGTTGTTTGCTGCAGCATGATCTCGCTCAGCCAGACCGCATAGGGGTCAGGGCGCTGGCCTTTGCGCGCACGCCAGGGCAGCACGCGACGATGCCGGTCATACCAGTCAAGAAGTGTCTGCGGGTCGGCTTTGGTGAGCTTTGCCATGGGCCCCTGTTAGACGCTCGGCGCGGAGCTGGGAAGCATGTTAGAAGGGTGTCATGGCGCAGCCCCCAGCAAAGCCCCGCCGTCAGGCTCCAAAGCCCCTTGCCGACCTCATCGGCGGGGCGATTGACCCTTTGCTCGCCAAGCAGGGCTTTGGTGAGAGCGATATCATCATGAACTGGGATGATATTGTGGGCGAACGGCTAGCGGCCGTTACCGAGCCACTAAAGCTGCAATGGCCTGTCCGTGGCCCCAAACGCGCGCCCGACATGCCCGTCGAACCCGCCACCCTCGTTGTGAAGGTAGAGGGGGCTTTCGCGATTGAGGTCCAGCACATGGCGGACCTTTTATGCCAACGCATCAATGGGCGGCTGGGCTGGCGCTGTGTGGGGCGAATCGCGCTGCGTCAGGGACCGGTCGAACGACCTGCCCCCAAGCGCCCCATCCCACCCCCGCCCGCCCAAGCAATTGAAAAAGCCAAAGGCCTCGCTCAAGGCATTGATGATGATGCCTTGCGGGAGGCTTTGACACGACTGGGGGCGCGCGTTCTGTCGCAGAAACGCGCAAAGTAACCGCCCGCCCTTGCCGATCCTGCCTCTTCTTGCCACATTCACGCGCAACATGACGCCCGCGCCCCACAGGGCCAAGCGACCAAGGACTGATCCCATGTCGAAGAGCACCACATCCCGCCGCGCGTTTCTGGAACTCGCCGCCATTGCCGGTGTGGCTGCAAGCGGCGTTACGCCTGCACTGGCGCAGACCGTCTCCCTGAAGGACCTTCTGGCTGAGCAGGCGCTTCCCGACATCTGGGAAGGCCGGGCCGATGCGCCTGTCACGATTATCGAATATGCGTCCATGACTTGCGGCCATTGCGCGCATTTTCATGAGACCACCTATCCAATCCTGAAGTCGAAATATATCGACACTGGCAAGGTTCGCTTCACGCTGCGCGAATTCCCGCTGAACCCGCCGGCGGTTGCCGGCTTCATGCTGGCTCGCTGCTCAGGCGACAAGCGCAATGCGATGATCAGCCTGCTCTTTGCCCAGCTCAACAACTGGGCGGCTGACAACAATATTCTGCAAAACCTGTCGAAGCTTGTGCGTCAAACTGGGATGAGCGAAGAGGCTTTCAACGCATGTTTGGCTGACCGCGACCTCTATGCGAAGGTCACACAGGTCTATGACACGGCGGCCAAGAAATTTGGCGTCAATGCCACGCCGACTTTCTTCATCAATGGGCAGCGAGTGGGCGGGGCCCTGAGCCCGGAAGAACTGGACCGCCACCTCGCTCCCTTGCTGAAGGGCTGAGACCCCCCAAAACTCTGGGGAAAGCTCGGTTTCACACAGGAAAATCACCCCCCAATCTTGCGCTTCAGCCCGGCTGCGCGCGAGATGACGGCCTCATGGTGGCCCCTCGACCGAGAGGCCACTGGTTGCAGTTTTAGTGTGCGGGATAGAGCCCATGAAATTTGACCGGCTGCGCATCGTCGGTTTCAAGAGCTTCTGCGAGCCGACCGAATTCATCATTGAATCCGGGCTGACAGGCATTGTCGGCCCGAATGGTTGCGGCAAGTCGAACCTCGTTGAAGCCCTGCGCTGGGTGATGGGCGAGAACTCCTACAAGAGCATGCGCGCATCCGGCATGGATGACGTGATCTTTTCGGGTTCTGGCAATCGTCCGGCACGCAACATGGCGGAAGTGGGCCTCGTGCTCGACAATTCCGGCCGCACGGCGCCTGCCGCCTTCAATGATGCCGATCTGCTCGAAGTCACGCGCCGCATTGAGCGCGAAGCTGGCTCGACCTATCGCGTCAATGGCAAGGAAGTGCGCGCACGCGATGTGCAGCTGCTCTTTGCTGATGCCTCAACCGGTGCGCGTTCGCCGGCTCTCGTGCGTCAGGGCCAGATCGGTGAGCTGATCTCGGCCAAGCCGCAACAGCGCCGCCGCATTCTTGAAGAAGCGGCTGGTATCGCTGGTTTGCATTCCCGCCGCCATGAAGCGGAACTGCGTCTGAAGGCTGCAGAAGACAATCTCAATCGCCTTGAGGATGTCATCAAGCAGATCGAATCGCAGGCCGACAGCCTGAAGCGTCAGGCCCGTCAGGCGAGCCGCTACAAGAATCTTGCAGCCGACATCCGCAAGAATGAAGCGCTGCTCTATTACATCAGCCACAAGGAACTCTCTGCTGATCTCGCGGAGGCCGAGCGCAAGCTCGAAGCTGACACGATGGAAGTGGCGGAGCGCACCCGTCAGCAGGCCGAATCAGCTCGCCTGCAGGCAGTCGCTGCCTATGGCCTGCCGCAGCTTCGCGAAGCAGAACAGCAGGCAGGCGCCGTCTTGCAGCGCCTGATCCTCGCGCGTGAACAGCTCGAAGGCGAAGAGAAGCGTGCGGAAGAACGCGCCGCTGAACTCGAACGCCGCATCGCGCAACTGACGCGCGACCTTGCCCGCGAAACGACCCTCATCGAAGACGCAGCGAGCCAGCTCGCCAAGCTCGATGCGGAAGCAGAAGAGCTCGCAGCTCAAGCAGAAGCTTCTGCCGAAACCGAATTCGACGCGAAGGCAAAACTTGCTGACGCTGAAGGCGAACTCGCAGAAGCTGAGCGCAAGCTTGCTGAAGCGCAGACCGCTTTGTCTGACATCAATGCCCGTCGTGGCGCGCTGGAACAGGGTGTGCGCGAAGAAGCGCAGCGCTTGCAGCGTTTCGAGCAGGAGCTTGCTTCCGTTGAGCAGGAACTCCATTCGCTGAAGGAAAGCGCTGGCGGCGAAGCTGAATTGATGGAAGCTGCCGAAGCGCTGATGATGGCGCAAGAAGCAGCCCAAGCAGCTGAAGAAGCGCTTCTCATCGCTGAAGAAGCCCATGCCGAAGCGAGCACGCTTGAAGGCGAAACGCGCGGCCCGCTTGCGGAAGCCGAGCGCAATGCACAGCGCCTTGAAACGGAAGTGCGCACGCTGACGAATCTGCTGGCAAGCGCTGCCAGCGATTTGTGGCCGCCCGTCGTTGAAGAGATCTCCGTCGAGAAGGGCTATGAAGCCGCGCTCGGCGCAGCCCTTGGTGATGATCTCGACGCCTCGTCGAATCCGTCAGCGCCTGCGCATTGGGCACTCGTTGGCGATCCTGCCAATGACCCTGCTCTGCCGCCCGGCGTGCAGTCGCTGGCTTCCCTCGTTCTGGCACCCGACGCCTTGCAGCGTCGTCTGGCGCAGATCGGCATCGTGCTGCGCGGCGATGGCCCGCAGTTGCAGAAGCTGTTGAAGCCCGGCCAGCGTCTCGTCTCCAAGGAAGGCGATCTGTGGCGTTGGGATGGTTTCACCGCCGCAGCGGAAGCCCCGACCCCTGCCGCCAAGCGCCTTGCGGAAAAGAATCGCCTTGGCGATCTCACGATTGAAGCCGAGCGCGCCCGCACAGAGGCTGATCGCCTGAAGGCTGAAGCTGAGCGCCGTCAGGAAGCGCTGCGCATGGCCGCATCGGCTGAAGCTGATGCGCGCCAGACCGCACGCGCAAGCTTGCGCGCTGTTGAAGAGGCACGCGAGCGTTCCGCCAATATCGAGCGTCGTCATGCCCAGATTGCGTCGCGCGTCTCTGCATTGACGGAAGCCGCAGCCCGCCTCGCCCAGAACCGCGATGAAGCGGCTGAGAAGAAGGCACAGGCTGAGCTTGCTTTGGAAGAGCTCGCACCGACTGCACAGCTGACTGGCCGTCTTGAGCGCGCCCGCGCTGCGACGGGTCAGGCCCGCGCTGATGCCGCAGAAGCCCGCGCAGCCGTGCAGGGCATTGCGCGTGAAGCGCAGATCCGCGAGCAGCGCCGTCAGGCGATTGCAGCTGAGCGGCAGTCCTGGGATGAGCGTCGCGGCCGCGCGACGCATCAGATCGAAGACTTCCAGATCCGCATTGAAGAAGCGCGTGAAGAGCAGGAAAAGCTGGCCGAAGCGCCGGAACTCTTCCTGCAGAAGCGTCGCGGTCTCATGAATGAGATCGAAGCTGCTGAACAGGCGCGCAAGGAAGCGTCCGACAAGCGCGCGGAAGCGGAAACCAATCTGTCGGATGCCGACAAGATTGCCCGCAACTGCCTTGATGCAATGAGTGCGGCGCGTGAAGAACGGGCCCGCACGGAAGCGCGTCTTGAAGGTCTGCGTGCACGTCAGGAAGATGTGATGCGCACCATCGCATCTGAACTTGAATGCGAGCCGAGCGCACTGGCTGAACTCGCAGGCGTCTCGCCTGATGATGAACTGCCCGCCCTCAGCGATGTCGAGCGCAAGCTCGAAGGCCTGAAGCAGGATCGCGAGCGTCTCGGCGCCGTCAATCTGCGCGCTGATGATGAGTTGCAGGAAGTCGAAACAAAGCACGTCGAACTCACCACCGAGCGCGATGATCTGACGGAAGCCATCCGCAAGCTGCGTCTCGCCATCCAGAACCTCAACAAGGAAGGTCGCGAGCGTCTGGTCGCTGCCTTCGATGTGGTCAATGGCCATTTCAAGGAACTCTTCACCTCGCTCTTTGGCGGTGGTGCTGCGGAATTGCAGCTGGTGGAATCAGATGATCCGCTGGAAGCCGGCCTTGAAATCATCGCCCGCCCGCCCGGCAAGAAGCCGCAGACCATGACGCTTCTGTCCGGTGGCGAGCAGGCGCTGACGGCCATGTCGCTCATCTTCGCGGTGTTCCTCACCA
>CAZLBA010000155.1:0-7091 GCA_964557555.1 uncultured Beijerinckia sp. | reverse complement strand
TCGGCTTTTTGGGGCTGCACGACTTCGCAATCATGCGCGCGCAGAAAAGCGAGCGTCTCTTCATCCACATTGGGTGGCGTGACGAGAACGCGCCGCATCACTTTTGCAGCAGCGACTGGCCGGTCATTTCGCGCGGCTGGGCAAGACCCATCATATCAAGCAGAGTGGGTGCGAGATCAGCCAAACGCCCATTACGCAGGCTCTTGGCACTTGTGCCCATCGCAATCACCGGCACAGGATTGGTGGTGTGAGCTGTGTGTGGACCACCTGTTTCGGGATCGCGCATCATTTCGCAATTGCCGTGGTCAGCAGTGACAAGCAGCCCGCCGCCTTGCACTTCAAGCGCAGCCGCAATGCGGCCAAGGCCGGTGTCCACTGTCTCGACTGCTTTGATGGCAGCAGGAAGCGAGCCCGTGTGACCAACCATGTCGGGATTGGCGAAGTTGAGAATGATCATGTCATATTTGCCGGAATTGATGGCCTCGACAGCTTTGTCGGTCAATTCGGGTGCGGACATTTCCGGCTGCAAATCATAGGTCGCTACTTTGGGCGACGGCACCATGATACGGTCCTCGCCTTGATAGGGCACTTCCTCACCACCATTGAGGAAGTAAGTGACATGCGGATATTTTTCCGTCTCCGCCATGCGCAATTGGGTGCGGCCTGCATCAGCAACCACTTTGCCGATGACATTATCAAGGCTCTGCGGCGCAAAGAGCGTGCCGAGGAATTTATCAAGCTCGGTACTATATTGCGTCAGGCCCGCAGCGGCTGCGAATTTCACGACGCGCTTGCGCTCGAAGCCTTTGAATGCGGGGTCAAGCAGCGCGGCCAAAATCTCGCGCACGCGGTCAGCGCGGAAATTGAAACATAAAATGCCATCGCCATCTTTCATGCCCTGATAGTCACCAATCACGGCGGGCTCGACAAATTCATCGCTTTTGTCGTTGGCGTAAGATTGCTTGATGACGTCGAGCGGATCCGCAAAGCGCGGCGCGTCTGCACCCACCATCAAATTGTAAGCGCGTGACACGCGCTCCCAGCGATTGTCGCGATCCATGACCCAATAACGACCGCAAACGGTGGCAACTGGCACAGAAGCGGGGAGGGCTGCTTTCAGACGCTTCAGATCTTCATGAGCCGAGCGCGGCGGCGTATCGCGGCCATCGGTGAAAGCGTGGACGACCGTTTTGACACCAGCATCGCTCAGATGTTTCGCAAGCGCAGCGCCATGGTCCTGATGAGAATGTACGCCACCGGGCGAAACAAGGCCCATGAGATGGCAAGTGCCGCCTGAGGCTTTGAGCTTGGCAACCAGCTCGGTCAGCGCGGGGATTTGGCCAAGCTCATTATTCTCGATCGCATCCGACACGCGCGGTAAGTCCTGCATCACCACGCGGCCTGCGCCGATATTGAGATGGCCGACTTCTGAATTGCCCATCTGGCCGCGCGGCAGACCGACATCCTTGCCCGATGTGTCGAGGAAGGCATGCGGGCAGCCTGCCCACAAGCGGTCGAAGGTCGGCGTGCGGGCTTGCAGCACAGCATTGTCGGCGGGGTCCTCCCGCCAGCCCCAACCATCCAGCACCACAAGCATGACTGGGCGACGCTTCGACATGGGTTCAACCTTTCTGACTGTCAGCCGGGCCTTCCTAAAGCGGAACGCCCGCCGCTTCAACTGAAGGCTGCCTCGGCCTCGCTGGCGGCCGCCTCAAAGGCTGCCAGAAGGGCCGCGGGCTTGTTTGGCAAACCAGACACCACAGAACGTGCCCACGCCACATAAATGCGCTTGCGCTCGACCTCCCACGGGGGAGGGCTTGCCACCAGCGCACGCAGATTGCTGGTCTTGTCCGCGAGCTTGATGGCGCATGCGCGCGGGCTCTTGTGCCGGGCATTGGTGACTTGCAGATCTTTGCGGACCTGTTTGTTGAGCTTCTTGTCGTCTGTCAATTCGACAACGACATCGGCGACAGCATCGCCAAACAGCGCGGCGATTTCATCGCGTGTTTTCTCGCAATCTTCGATTGCATCATGCAGCAATGCCGCTTGCACGGCTTCAATGTCACCGCCACCCAAGCGCCCGACGAGATCAGCCACTTCGATCAGGTGGTTCACATATGGCTCTTGCGCTGCGCCCTTGCGGCGTTGCCAGCTGTGCCATTGCGCGACCGTGTGCATGGTGAAAGTGAGTTTTTGCAGATCATTCATCAATAACTCCTGTTCAAAACAGATTTGTCGCCCCGCAGCGGAGCTGCGATGCGTCGATTACAGTCCAAAAATGTTTGGAGAGGTCTGACCAATTTGATCAGACGCTTACTTGTATCATTGGCGCTAAAGTTCGACAAGCCTTGTCAAGCCTAGGCTGGCGCGTTTTTGTCACGCTTAAAGGACGCCCATCTTGCCTGCCCGGAAGTCTATGATCGCTTGCCGGATTTCGTCCTGCGTATTCATCACGAAGGGGCCATAGGCGGCGATTGGCTCATCAATAGGCTCGCCACCCAAGAAGAGCACGAGCGAATCTTCGAGCGCTTCGATCTCAAGCTGCGTGCCCTCTTGCGAGCAAGACACGAAACGCGAAGCGGCGATCTCTTGCGCACCATTGAGCTTCACGCGACCAGAAAGAACATTAACAAGGGCCGTGTCGCCGTCTTGCTGCGTGAGGGTCAGGCGGTCGCCTTTTCTCAAACGCATGTCGAGCACATCCATGCGTGTGAAAGTTTGCGCAGGTCCGTGCGTGCCTTCAAAGCTGCCTGCAATCACGCGGACAATGCCGTTTCCATCAGGCACTTTGACATTGGGAATGTCGCTTGCGCGAATATCCTGATAGCGAGGCGCGGCATTCTTGTCGCACTTGCGCAGATTGACCCAAAGCTGCGCCATCGACACAATGCCACCGCGCTTGGCGGCTTCGTGCGAATGAAATTCCTGATGCAAGAGTCCTGAGCCAGCTGTCATCCATTGCACATCGCCCACACCGATGGTGCCGTTATGTCCAGCCGAATCGCGATGTTCCACCTCGCCGGCATAGACGATGGTGACTGTCTCGAATCCTTTGTGAGGATGCGGGCCAACGCCGGGCGGTGTTTGCGAGGGTGGAAACTCGACCGGTGCGGCGTAATCAAACATCAGAAAGGGGCTGACATCTGACGTGAAAGCGAGATCCGCAAAGAGCGGACGCACATAAAACCCGTCTCCGACCCAATGTGGTTGCGGTGCTTCGATCACGCGCATGACGGATTTTTGGGTGCTGCTCATGGGAGGCCTCATTTCTGATGCCTCCCAGATATGTCTTGTTGGCGTTTTTACAAGTTCAGGCTTCGTCAATGATCGGGTTCGACAAGAGACCTACTTTCTCGATCTCAACCTCAACCGTGTCGCCAGCCTTCATCCAAAGCGGGGGCTTGCGCGCATGGCCAACGCCAGAGGGCGTGCCCATGACAAGCAGATCGCCGGGCTCCAGCGTGATGCCCTTGGTCGTATAAACGAGCGTCTCAACGACATTGAACGACATGTTCTTGGTATTGTCGCTCTGCACGACTTGCCCGTTCAGGCGGCACTCAATCTTGAGACCCGATGCACCCGGCGGCAATTCATCACTCGACACGAACATCGGACCGAAGCTGCCCGACTTGTCGAAATTTTTGCCCATGGTCCATTGCGTCGTGTGACGCTGGAAGTCACGCAGCGAACCATCATTGAAACAAGCATAGCCCGCTACGCAATCAAGCGCATTGTCAGCCGTCAAATTGCGTGCGCGCTTGCCGATGATGGCAACGAGCTCTGCTTCATAGTCGAATTTCTCTGACGTCTTGGGACGAACCAGCGCCGTGCCAGAAGGCACGAGCGAGGTCATGCCGCGCATGAAAAGCGTCGGATAATCGGGTCGATCATAAGGGCCTTCATTCACATGCTCAATGTAGTTGAGGCCGAGGCAGATGATCTTGCCGGGCGTTTCAACCGGCATTCGCAAGGCCACGGAAGCCAGTTTCACGCGATGGGCAACTGTTGCGCGTGCCGCAATCGCAGAGAGTGCACCAAGGCCGGGGCCACGCAGAACCGCGCCCAGTTCACGCGGAGCGGCTGCATCAACGGCGCTGAGGTCGATCACCTCATCACCCTGCACCACGCCAAGGCCCGGACCGTCCTTGCGGTCGAAAGCGACGATTTTCATGAACTCTCCCTCCCTCTTTGAGATGAGGGAGGAATAGCGGTTGAGCGCGTCAGGTCAAGCTTGCTTATTCAGCAGCTGCACGAGGCGCTTGCGGGTCAAAATCACGCCAATCAGTTGTTTTGGGGATGATGCGCTCCCATGAGGCCATGCGTTGGCGCTCATCATCGCTCATCTCAAGGCCCGGTGGGCGCTTGCCCTGCATGAAGTCTCGCACGGCCTGCACCATCACGCGGCGAAATTCGACAATGGCCAAATCGCTCGCACCGAGCTTTTCCTTGGTGCGATCCGCAATCGCGCCCATGCTTTCCTGCATGGCGATATCCTGATTGGGGAAGCCACGAATGCCGGTGAAGCTGCCGAGCTTCATCTCTTGCCGGTCTTGCGCATAGCGGTTTGCCGCATTGTTGATCTTGCGATAGGTCGGATCAAGATCAATGCCGAGTTGTGTGCCGGTGAAGCGACGCCATGCATCTGTATCCACACCCTCACCCGTATCGGTCCAGGCGGTGAGATAGATGGCGTTATGCGTATCATCGAGTGGCACGCTCATCTGATGCACATTGTAGACATTGTTGGGCGGGATGAGCACATTGAAAGGCGCGACAAAGCAGGTCACGCGCACATAGTCGCTCGTTGCAGCATTCTGGATGGGTCTGCGAATGGCAGCATAGCGGAAGCCATAAGGCATTTCCTGCGCCTGCAAGCGCGGTGATTTATCTGTACTGGGGCGTTGCCACGCAGTGCCGGTGGCAGTTGAGCTATTGACGCGCGCAGCCGGCATATCAGTTGAATGCAGGCTTGATGAATGCGCTGAATCAATCGCCCCTTCCAGGCCTTGTGCCCAGTTGGATTCGATCACCACTTTCAGATGCGCGATGCGCGTCGTATCGCTGGGTGCAAAGATCGGACGCTGAAATGGCGGTTGCTCTTCCTTCGGACCCATATAGATCCAGATGACGCCGCCGCATTCTTCTACCGGATAGGCCTTGTGCTTCACCTTCGCGCAAAGGCCACTCTCCGGCGGCTCGGATGACATATCCGTGCAGTTGCCCTCAACGTCGAATTTCCAGCCGTGATAAAGGCAGCGCAATCCGCCTTCTTCATTGCGGCCATAAAAGAGCGAAGCCTTGCGATGCGGACATTGTTCTTCCATCACGCCCACCCGGCCATCGCTGTCCCGGAAAGCGACGAGATTCTCTCCAAGCAAGCGCACCCGCACGGGGTCGCCGTCAGGTTCTGGCAATTCTTCGCTCAAGCAAGCGGGCAGCCAGTAACGGCGCATCATCTGTCCCATGGGCGCATCGCCTTCGACGCGGCACAAAAGCTCATTCTCTTCACGGGTCAGCATGGTTCCTCCACTGGAACAACTTAGCTATCTAATATGAGCCATGATAACGCTGCACCTTGCCGGAGTCGAGATACAAAAAGCCCGGCACATGGCCGGGCTTTGCAGTTTCATCCGACGCCTAGCGGCAGCCTTCGAGTTTGCTCGCTGTATTTTCCAGCTTGAACGGGCCAAGTTGCTGGATCGCATAGTCAACAAATTCGTGATTCACGAGGCGCTCTGCAGCGTGCTCCGCCTTCACCAGCCCCTCTTTCACGTAATATTTCTGCATGTCGAGGACGGCAGGCATGTTGACACGGCCATTTGGATTGCGCGCAGGCCAAGGAAATTTCTCGATCACCTCGGCGCGTTCTTCAAGACCCGTCCGCACGATGATGTCGATCACTTCCTTGCGGTTGGAGCCCCCATGATAGGCCTGGCAGTAGTCATAGACGCCGCGCTGATAGGCGACATAGTAGCGGCGCAACAGATCCTTGTTTTTGGCAGCCCAATCCGTGTTGACGAAATTGACGGCAATGGTCAGCGGCTTGGGGTCAGCATAATCGTCCGGATCCGCGATGATCTTGCCAATGCCGCGATCAACATATTGGAGCGCCCAAGGTTGAATGACGAGGGCGGCATCAATCGCCTTGTTGGTGAGGGCAATACCCATATTCACGAAGGACAGGACTTTGATATCCACATCCTTGATGCCGAGATTATATCTGCCGAGGATCTTGGCCACTTCATAGGTTGTGACTGAGCCCATCGCATTTGATGCAATGCTGCGGCCTTTCAGATCGGCTGGCGTCTTGATGACATCTGCGAGATCCGGGCGGATGAGAAGCTTGTGGCCCAAGGGAGTCGAAACGCGATCGGCAACAATGGTGAGTGGCAGATTGCGCTCAAGCGCGTTGAAGTAATTCACCGCAATGCCGCCCTCGACAATTTGCAGCTGGTTCTGGGCGAGCAGCGTGACGACATTGGCCGCTGAATCGAGATTTTCAATCTCTACCCTCACGCCAGCTTCCTTGAAATAGCCCTTCTCAACCGCAATCATGGTCGCAGCCGTTGCAAGCGCTTTGGCAATGCCAACCTTGACGACAACTTCCTGCGCAAAGCTTTGCGTAGCAAGGCCCGTCAGCGCGAGTGCCAATGCGGCAGATTTCAGTCGCAACATTTTATCCTCCCTGAGGTGTGGACGCCCTCATTCCCGTGATCGATTACTTGCTTTGAGGGCTGGCTTCAAGAAGCAGCCCCCAGCAGATAGCGGCCCTGCAGGTCACGCGTGATGGGGCTTTTGGCGCGCAGTCGATCAAGCTCGCGCACCACTTCGCGCCCATCGCGGCTGGCAACCGCCGTCATCAGCTCTTCGAAATATTTTGGCCCCGCCTTCAGCGCCTCTTCAATGGAGGCGAAGCGCTTGCCTTCAAAGCGTGGCGCTTGTGGCACGCTGATATCAAGCCGGCCTTGCGAGCCGAAAGGCCAGGTGCAATCGAAGCCTGCTTTCGCGCCATTATGTGATCCGTTGAGTGATGGATCGAGTGGCATGGCGCGCAAGCCTTCCATGATGAGCAAATCACGATCAGCCTGAAA
>CAZLBA010000154.1:0-7274 GCA_964557555.1 uncultured Beijerinckia sp. | reverse complement strand
TGCCGCGCAATGCTGGGCTTATCTGCCAAGGGAGACAACCATGCGCGACTGGATGAAATTGATCCCCGAAGAGGAGCTGCGCTTTTACAAGAAAGCGGGCTTTTCGGGCGAGCTGAAACCGGGCCGTCGCGCCGCATTGATCGTCGTTGATGTGACCATGGGTTTTTGCGGCTCCAAGGGCGCAAGCCTTGATGAAGCTGTGCGGCAATATTCCACCGCCTGCGGCCCTGCGAGCTGGCTTGCCATGCCGAAGATCACTGAACTCATCGCCCTCTTCCGCACCCTGAAGCTGCCGATCATCTATTCGCTGAGCGATCTTGATGCTGTGCCCTTCACCGGCAAGGCTACAAAAGGCATTCGCAGCTCAACGCCGCCGGGCTTTAATGATTTCCCCGCCGAGATTGCCCCGCGCGAGGGCGAATATGTGCTGCCGAAGACGAAGGCGTCTGTCTTCTTTCAGACGCCGCTCAATGCCTATCTTGTCAAGCAGGGTGTCGATACGCTGATTTATTGCGGCGTTTCGACATCGGGCTGCGTGCGGGCTTCCGTGGTTGACGGTTTTTCCAATGGCTATCAAACCTTCGTTGTTGATGAAGCCTGCTTCGACCGCTCGCAATTTGCCCATGCCGCAAATCTCTTCGACATGAATGCCAAATATGCAGCGGTCATCTCGCTTGAAGAGGCTGTGACCATGCTGCGCAACAAGAGCCTCGCAGCTGCAGAATAGAGGCATTGCATCATGAGCATCGCACATGATCCTTTCGCTCTCTTTCCCTATCGCGCCATCGTCGATGCGCCCAAGGTTCAGTGGCCAAATGAGGCGCGGGTCGCGGTTTGGGTGATCCCGAATGTGGAGCATTTCCACATCGAGAGCGGCAGCTTCGCTCCCGATATACGCAATCACTCGCGCCGGGACTATGGCAACCGCGTTGGTGTCTGGCGCGTCATGGATGTGTTGTCGAAGCACAAGATCCGCGGCACTGTCGCGCTGAATGGCGAGGTCGGCACTTATTATCCTCGCATCATGCAAGCCATGATTGATCTGGATTGGGAGCTGATGGGCCATGGGCTCACCAATTCACGCGCGCTGTCAGGGCTTGATCGCGAGAGTGAATGTCAGGTGATCCTCGACACGAAACGCATCATTGAAGCTTATGGCAAGCAGATGAAAGGTTGGCTGGGGCCTGGACTGACCGAGACCTTCAATACACCCGACCTTCTGAAGGAGGCGGGCGTGCAATATGTGGCTGATTGGGTCAATGATGATCTGCCCTATCGCTTCAATAATGGGCTCTACAGCATCCCATACTCAATCGAAATAAATGATATGCCGCTCTTTAATAACCCCAGCATCAGTATCGCTGATTTCAAGCAGCGCATCTGCGATTCTTTTGATGTTCTTTACGCAGAAGGTACACAAAATGCGCGTGTCTTGGGCATTGCGCTGCATCCCTTCCTGATTGGCAGCCCGCACCGCATCCGCTATCTCGATGAGGCTCTCGCCTATATCGCGGGCCATGATAAAGTGTGGTTTGCGACCGGCAGCGAGATCATCGACGCATGGCGCGCCCAAGAGACATGAAGGCCTGAACACATGCAACCTGCCGATGCGCGCCAGCTCCTGCGCTCCATGTTCGACGCCGCCGTGCAGCAGGCACAACCGGAACGCTGTCTACCCCTGCATCTGCCGGAAGCGCCGCGCGGTCGGCTGATCGTGATAGGGGCTGGCAAGGGCGCAGCCACGATGGCGCAAGTGGTAGAGGATCATTACTCCTGCCCGCTGTCTGGCATCGTGGTCGCGCCCTATGGGCATGGCGGCAATTGCAAACATATCGAGGTGATGGAAGCAGCCCATCCTGTGCCCGATGAAAACAGCTTGCTGGCCGCTGAACGCCTGCTTTCTTCCGTGCAGGGGCTTGGCGCTGATGATCTTGTCTTGTGCCTCATCTCAGGCGGCGGCTCTTCGCTTTTGTGCCTGCCCAGCGAAGGCATGACATTGACGGACAAGCGCGCGCTGAATGAAGCGCTTCTGGCGAGCGGCGCACCGATTGATGAAATGAATCTCGTGCGACGTCATCTGTCGCGCATCAAGGGCGGTCGTTTGGCCGCTGCCGCTTTCCCGGCGCGTATGGTGACACTTGCCATTTCGGATGTACCGGGCGACTCACTGACCGATATTGCATCTGGCCCAACAGTTGGTGATCCCACCACTTGCGCGGATGCACTCGCCATCATCAATCGCTACCGCATCTCGATCCCCCCGGCCGCACGAGCCTTGCTCGAAAACGGCAAGAGCGAAAGCGTCAAGCCCGATGATGCCCGCTTGAAAAACAGCGAGGCGCATTTGGTCGTGACGCCTCTGCGCTCGCTCAAGGCGGCTGCGGAAGTGGCCGCCAAGGCCGGTGTTGCGCCACTCATTCTGGGCGACCGTATTGAAGGCGAATCGCGCGAAGTGGCAAAAGTCATGGCGGGCATGGCTTTCTACGCCTCGCAAGAGCCGATGGCCCCCCGGCCTTGTGTCTTTATCAGTGGCGGCGAAACCACCGTGACGCTGCGCGGTGATGGCAAGGGCGGACGCAATGTCGAGTTCCTGCTTGCCCTCGCCCTCTCCCTGCATGAGGCGCGCGACATCTATGCCATAGCTGCAGACACGGATGGCGTGGACGGGACGCAACATGTGGCGGGCGCCATCATCACGCCAGAGACGCTGGCGCGTGCCCGTGCCATGGGCATAGATCCGCGCGCATCGCTGGCGCGCAATGATGGACATACATTCTTCGCTGCGCTCAATGATCAGGTTATCACAGGCCCTACGCGCACCAACGTGAATGACTTCCGGGCGATCCTGATCTTATGAACGATACGCAAGACAAATCTGCATCGCTTCTCAGCGAAATCCATCTGCCGCTTTTTGCGGGCCTGTTTGTCCATACTTGCCTGATCTATGTGGTGGTTGCGATGGGTCGCATCACCACATCCTATGCAGCGCTCGATTTGCAGCTCTCCTTTGCATGGGTTGGACTGATTTCTGCTGCCTTCTCGATTTTCCCTGTCTTCATGGCCGTGCCATTGGGACGCTTTATTGACCGGGGCTTTGATGCGCTGGCCGTTCGGCTTGGCGCAGTTGCGCTCATTCTGTCCGGTGCCATTTTCGCTTTTGCGCCACTGAGCGCCATATCCCTGATGTTTGGCACAGCCTTCCTTGGCATTGGGCAAATCGGGTGCATGGCCGGTCATCAGATGATGGCCATTCGCGCAGGCAAGACGCGACGCGGACGCGATGCTGTCTTTGGTTACCATATGGTCGCCATTGCGAGCGGCCAGGCGATCGGCCCCGTCATTATGGGCCTGATGGCGGGGGACGCTCTTGTGCCGCCTGTGGACTGGCTTTTTTACGTGTGTTTCGGCTTCACTTTGCTGTCGCTTTTCTCCTCGCTCTTCCTGCCTGCTGCCCAAGACCGAGATCCACAAAGCCGCAAGGACGAGCCCGTTTCCCTGCATGATCTGGTACGCATTCGCGGCTTCTTGCCCTTCATCGCAGCCAGCATCATGACCATCACAGCGCTTGATCTCATCGTCGTCTATCTACCGCTACTGGGGGCAGAGCGCGACATTGATGCAGCAACTGTTGGCTGGCTGATGTTTGTGCGTGCGGCGGGCTCAATGCTGGCGCGTGTGCTTTATGTACCCCTGATGGAGGTGATGGGACGCAACAGGTTGACTTATCTCTCGCTGCTCTCCCCCGCGATTGCCTTCATCGCGATTGCCTATCCCACGCCCATATGGCTGCTTTACCCTGCGCTGGCGATATCCGGCATGGGGCTTGGCGTGGCAGCTACCCTGACCTTGTCCGGCACGGTCGATCTTGCTCCCACCCATGCCCGCGCGACCGCGATGTCGTTGCGCCTGACTGGCAATCGCATCGGCATGGTGGTCATTCCCCTCATGGCGAGCGCCGTGGCAACGGCATCAGGTGCGGCTGGTGTCTTTGTCATTCTGGCGCTGACGCTCAGCTCTTCCGCAGCAGGGATCTGGACAAGCCGACGCCGGGATTAAGCGGGTCCTGTTGCGCATCTGCGTCAGACCTGTATCCTGCCTAAAAACAAAGGGAGGAGCGCATGTTCGGCTGGCGCGCACGTATTGGCTATATCTCGCCAACAGTGATCGAGGTACTGCCGTTTGAATTCTATCGTTTCGCGCCAGAAGGAGTGGGCCTTGTCGGCTCCACATGCAGCATTGATGACTGGCGACCGGAGGAATTCGAAAAGGGACTCGCGCAGGTCAAGACTGCGGCCGCCTATCTTGGCTCGCGCAAGGTCGATTACATCATCCATGGTGGTGGTCCCCTCGTGGTAGCGCGGGGCAAGGGCTATGAAGAAACCATCGTCAAGGAGATTGAAGCTGCATCAGGTGTACCTGCAACGACCGGAGTTCGTTCAGGGCTTGAAGCGCTGCGCCATGTGAAAGCCAAGCGCGTTGCCATCGCCTCTTGCTATCCGCCCGGTCACAACGAAGCCATGGCGAATTTTCTGTCATCTTTCGGCTTTGACATCGTCGCAGCGGAAGGCACCAACATGCCTTTCAAGGATATTCAAAAACAGTCACCGCATGAGATTTATAAATTCGCAACGCAGGTGATTGCACGCGCCAAAGACTGCGACACGGTCTATTTGCCCTGCCCGCAATGGCAAGGGGCGCAAGCTGTGGCCGCAATCGAAGAAGATACCGGCGTCACCGCCGTCGCCTACACTCATGCCAATTTCTTTTGTGCCTTCCGCCAGCTTGGAATTGGCGCGCCCATTCGGGGCCATGGCAAACTTCTGGCCTCTCTCGCAAGGGAGTAAGTCATGCGCTTTCTTCTCACCTTCGCAGCTGGCTTGATCGCTGCAAGCTCCGCCCTTGCTGACCCTGTCGCAGACTTTTACCGCGGCAAATCCGTTCGCCTGATTGTGGGGGCCGCCGCAGGAGGTGGCTATGATATTCCAGCCCGCCTGATTGCAAGCCATATGGGCAAACATGTTCCCGGCAATCCGTCCTTTGTTGTCGAAAACATGCCGGGCGCTGCCAGTCTCATCATGACAAATTATCTTTATGCCCGTGCACCGCGTGATGGCACTGCCATGGGCATGCCCAATAACAATATCCCGCTGGAACCGCGCCTGAAGCAACTCTCGCGCGAAGGCGGCAATGTCAGCTTTGACATTATGAAGTTTAATTGGCTTGGCTCACCCGTGCAGGAGCCGCAAGTTCTCTTCACCTTGAGCGAAGCTGCAAAGACCTTTGAGGACCTGAAGACGCGCAAGGTGATTGTCGGCTCTACCGGCACCACGGCGGACAATTACTCCGTGCCCGCGCTTCTCAACCAAATCTTCGGAACGAAGATGGAGATCGTCACTGGCTATAAAGGCCAGAGCGATATTTTCCTCGCGATCGAACGCGGTGAGGTCCAGGGCAACAGTACAGGCCTGAGCAATCTGCTTGTCACCAAATCGGACTGGCTGAAGTCAGGCAAAGTGAGCATCATCATGCAGCTTGGGCTCGAACGCTCACCGGAACTGCCGCAAGTCGCAACCGCACTTGAGCGCGCAGCTGATCAGGAGACGCGCGACTTGCTGCGTCTTTTCCTTCTCAAATATCGGATGGCCCGACCGATTGCCTTGCCACCTGATGTTCCCGCTGAGCGACTGAAGGCATTGAATGCAGCTTTTGAAGCCACCATGAAAGACCCTGCCTTTCTGGCCGAGGCACGACAGATTGGGCTCGACATCAATCCTGTTGGCGGGGCCGAGATGACGCGACTCGTCAGCGAGATTCAGGCGGCCCCTCAGGTGACCGTGGATCGGCTGCAAAAGTTGCTGGCACCGCCCGCAAAATAGGCCTTTGCAGGGAGCGGTTGACTTCGCCCCAAGGCGGCGGCACTTAGCTCCAGCGCCCCGCCTGGGGCGCTGTTCCAGGGAGCGCCAAGGTGCACAATACCGTCAACCTGACCCTCATCGGCTATGGCGAAGTGGGCCGCATTTTCGCCCGCGATTTTCTGGCACGTGGCGATGTGCGGGTGACCGCCTATGACCTGAAATTCGACGGGCCGGACGGCGCTGCCTTGCGCGAGAAAGCGCGCGCTGCGGGCGTCACGCCTGCCGCAAATCACGCAGAAGCGGCGGCGGGTGCGGATATCGTCATCTCCGCTGTCACCGCCTCTTCCGCGCTCGCTGTTGCTGAACAAGCGGCCACCTATCTGAAGCCCGGCCAACTCTTCTTTGACATTAACTCCGCCTCGCCCGGCACCAAGACAAAGGCGGCGAAGCTCGTGAATGCCTGCGGTGCGCGCTATGTCGAAGGTGCCGTGATGGCCCCCGTCCCTGGCCCCGATCTCAAAGTGCCGATCCTTTCAGGTGGGCCTGCAGCTGAAGAGGCAACCAAGCTCCTCAATCAGCTCGGCATGAATGTGAAGGCCGTCACCACTGAGCCAGGCCGCGCATCCGCGATGAAGCTTTGTCGTTCCATCATGATCAAGGGCATTGAAGCCTTGATTGTGGACTGCGCGGCGGCCTCTTCGAAATGGGGCGTACAGGACGAAGTCTTTGCTTCGCTCAATGCGAGCTTCCCCGGCACCGACTTTGCCGATCTCGCGAAATATATGGCGCAGCGCGTCAATGAACATGGCGTGCGTCGCGCAGCTGAAATGCGCGAAGCTGCCATGATGCTCGATGACCTCGGCATGGATGGCTCGCTCTCGCGTGCTGTTGCTGATGCCCAAGACCGCGGCGCTGGCAAGGCCGGCGCCTGATTTCAAACTTGCAACAACAAAGGTGCATGATGGCTCGCACACCCACGATCCCCGGTCCTGATCCGCATCCCAAGACGCCGTCTTTCAAGGCGCCGCCGAATAGCTGCGATACGCATACGCATATTTTCGGGCCTGATGATCAATATCCCTATGCGGATGACGGTAGCTACATCCCGCCAGATGCGGGCCTCGATGATTTCCGCAAGCTGCATGACGCCATCGGCATTGAACGCGCGGTGATTGTGAATGCCAGCTGCCACGGCCTCGACAATCGTGTCGTCACCGATGCGATTGCCGCCAGCAATGGCAAATATAAAGGCATCGGCAATGTCGATGATAGCTTCTCGGAAAAGCAGATTGATGAGCTTAATCGTGCTGGCATCATGGGTTGCCGTTTCACCTTCCTGAAGCGTCTCGGCCGCACACCCGACATGGGCTCTTTCCACCGCGTTGTGGACAAGATCAAGGCATTCAACTGGCATGTTGT
>CAZLBA010000153.1:0-7314 GCA_964557555.1 uncultured Beijerinckia sp. | reverse complement strand
GGGAGACGGTGCGCGAACTCACCTTGAAGTCCACCGCCCCCAATCTCGTCTATGAGGAAGGCTCGCTCATCAAGCGCTCGATCCGCGATCTCTATAACAAGGAGATCGACGACGTGATCGTGGCAGGCGATGAGGGCTATCGCGAGGCGCGTGACTTCATGCGCTTGCTGATGCCAAGCCATGTGCGCTCGGTCCAGCAATGGCGTGAGCCTCAGCCCGTCTTCGCGCGCTTTGGCGTTGAGCAGCAGCTTGACGCCATGTTCTCCAATGTCGTTACGCTGAAGTCAGGCGGCTATATCGTCATCAACCAGACGGAAGCGCTGGTGGCGATTGACGTGAATTCCGGGCGCTCGACGCGCGAACACAATATCGAGGACACCGCGCTGCGCACCAATCTGGAAGCAGCCGATGAAGTGGCGCGGCAATTGCGCCTGCGCGACTTGGCCGGTCTCATCGTCGTCGATTTCATCGACATGGAAGAGAACCGCAACAACCGCGCGGTGGAGCGACGCATAAAGGACGCGCTGAAGAATGATCGTGCGCGCATTCAGGTTGGACGTATCTCGCATTTCGGCCTGCTGGAAATGTCGCGCCAGCGTATGCGTACCGGCGTTCTCGAAGGCTCCACTGTGCAATGCCCGCATTGCATGGGCTCCGGCAGCGTGCGCTCGACCGCTTCGATCGCGCTCCATATCCTGCGCGTGATGGAAGATACGCTGATCAAGAATGCTCAATATAATCTGATCGTGCGTGCGCGCTCTGAAGTCGCACTCTACATCCTGAACCAGAAGCGCGCCCATGTAAGTGAGCTTGAGGCCCGTTTTGGCGTGTCCATCACCGTGCTGGGCGATGATACGCTGACTGGCAATGTGCATCACGCATTGGAGCGGGGCGAACTCGCAACGCCGCCGATTGATCTGCGCCGCCAGAGCCTCGTGCGCATCGACTCTGTGATCCCCGATGATCTGGAAGAAGAGATCGAGGAGATCGAAGAGGAGGAAGAGTCCGAGGAACGCGCCGAAGCCGACGGCTCCGAAGCTGAAGGCGAAGATGGCGAAGGCCGTCGTCGTCGCCGTCGTCGTCGCCGCCGTGGCGGACGCGGTGATCGCGATGCCAGCTATGTCTCCCCCGATGCACCGCAGCCACCCGATACCGGCCTCTTGATGATGGCTGAGATCGCAGGCGACATTCCAAATCGCCTGTCCGAGGCCAGCGTCTCCGATGGGGATGTCGATGAGAATGAGGCTGAAGGTTTCGAGGCCGAAGGAAACGGCGAAGATGGCGAGCGCCGCCGTCGCCGCCGCTCGCGTCGTGGTGGCCGCAATCGCCGTCGTGAGCGCGATGGTGAGCCGCTGCCGCTCGATGCCGAGCAGCCTGCAAGCTTCACCGACGAATATGATCCTGCACCTCGCGTCGAACAGTCAGTGGTCGATCTTTCGGCCCCGCCCTTCGCGCAGCCACATATTCATGTGCCGGAACCTGTCGAAGCACATCGTGCAACGACAGCGCCCGTCATCGAGCCCCCGGTCGTGGAGGCACCGCCTGCACTTGCGCCTGCGCCTATCAGCCCACCCGCAGCTGCATCCCCGCCAGAACCCGCTGCCGCCAGCACGCCCGAACCCGTGCCTGCGCGCGAAGCCCCGCTGCCTGAGGCCAGCGTTGACCCATCCCGCCCAAAGCGCACCGGTTGGTGGGCCAAGGCGAAGCAGACGCTGGGCGGAGGTTAAGGGGCCGAAGCCCCCGCTCCTCCCAGTGGGAGGAGCTGTCAGCGGAGCTGACTGAGGAGGGGTTACGAACCAGACAAAGAGGCACCAGAAATGGTGCCTTTTTTGTTGAGACCCGATCCCCTCATCCGCCCGCATCCGCGGGCACCTTCTCCCTATGGGAGAAGGAAGCGCGTTCTCTACGCTCCCAAAAACCCCGCCAACCTCATCACACCTTCCGCCACATCAGCCTCGCTGCCTGCAAAAGATAGACGCATCATGTGCTGTCCTCTGGCGCGGTCGAAGTCCAAACCCGGTGTCACCGCAACACCTGCTTCTTCCAGCAAACGACGGCAGAAAGAAACGGAGTCATTCGTCAAATGGCCAATGTCGCAATAGACATAGAAAGCCCCATCAACAGGATGAAACTTCGTGATCCCCATCTTCGGCAGTTCACGCAGCAGCAAAGCGCGATTGCGCGCATAAGATTGCTTCACGGCTTCCAGCTCCTCGCGCGCATCAAACGCGACTTCTGCGCCGATCTGACTGAGATAGGGAACTGAAATGGACAGATTTTGCTGCAAGCGCTCAATCGGCCGCACAAGCTCATCTGGCACAACAAGCCAGCCAATACGCCAGCCCGTCATGCAGTAATATTTCGAGAATGAATTGACGATCACCGCGCGTGATGAAAACTGCAAAGCACTGGCGGCATCTCGCTCGTAAGTCAGTCCGTGATAGATCTCATCTGACACAAAGGCGATACGAAGGCGCTCGCAACAGTCGCATATCGCCTGCAATTGTGCATCACTCATCATGGTGCCGGAGGGGTTGGCAGGGCTCATCAGCAAAACGCCATCAAGCTTGCGGCGATGATGTTCTGCTTCGATCATCTCGGCAGTGACAACGAAACGCGAGGCTTCATTCGTCTCGATCATCACGGGCTCAATGCCGAGCGCCTGAAAAATATTCACATAGGCCGGATAGCCCGGCGCTGAAACGGCCACCCGCGCTCCGGCGTCGAACAGAGCGAGAAAGCTCAACACAAACCCACCCGAAGAACCCGTCGTCACGACAATGCGGGCAGGATCGACTTCGACCCCGTAACTCTCTGCATAATGGCGTGCAATGCGGGCTCGCAATGCCGGACGTCCAAGCGCTTCGGTATAGCCGATACGCCCTTGCAGCAGCGCGGCAGCCGCCGCCTCCCGCACGAGGCGAGGGGCGGGCGAGCCCGGCTCCCCCACTTCAAGATGGATGATGCTGCGCCCTTCCCGCTCAAGGCCAGCGGCTGCCCCCAACACATCCATGGCAATGAAGGGAGCAACGGCGGAACGCCTGGAGGGGGTGAGCTGGGGCTTCTCAGTTTTTGTCACGATGCACCTGTTGCCTGCGACATCTTACGGCCATAAAGACTTGGCTATTGGCGCGGGATGACGAGCATGACGGCAGAATTCGGCCAGAGCCCTAGCAGCAAGCGGGCCAGCACGCCAGTGCGCCTGCTGGGGGCCATGCTGGCCGTTACGCTTGCTGTTGCGCCTGCGCAAGCTCAGATGCCGCATGGTGGCCCTGGCTTCAACATGCCCGGCGTTGTGCGCGATGCCGAGACCGAGCAATTGCTGCGCGATTATGCAACGCCGATTTTCAAGGCTGCCGGGGTCAACGGTGGTGCCACGAAAATCATCTTGATTGGTGATCGCAGCTTCAACGCTTTCGTGGCCAATGGCCGCAAGATCTTTGTCAATCTCGGCGCCATGATGGAATCCAAAACGCCGAATGAAATGATCGGCATTCTTGCGCATGAGACCGGGCATATTGCGGGCGGGCATCTCGCCAACTTGCATCAGGAACTGGCACGCGCGCAAATCATCGGCATTGTCGGCATGTTGGTGGGCGCAGGCGGCATGATCGCAACAGCGCGCTCAAGCCGACCCGGCTCACCAGTCGGGATGGATGGCAACGCACCGATCGGCATGGTGATGGGGCCTGCGGAAATTGCACGACGCACCATGCTGTCCTATGTGCGCTCGCAAGAAGAGGCGGCTGATCGTGCCGCCGTCAAATATCTCGAAGCCACAGGCCAATCCGCCAAGGGCTTGCTCACCACCCTCTCCCGCTTCGAAAATGAGAGCCTGTTCAAGACGAATGGGGTGGATCCATATACGCTCTCTCACCCCTTGCCGCGCGAGCGTATCTCCAATCTGGAAACGCTTGCCAAAGCCAGCAGCAGTTTCAGCAAGACGGATCCTGCAAGCCTGCAGGCGCGCCATGATCTGGTGCGCGCCAAGATCGTGGGCTTTGTCGGCAATGCGGGCGAGATTGCCCGGCGCTATCCGGTGTCTGACACTTCGCTTGCAGCCAAATATGCCCGCGCGGTTTCGGCTCACCGTTTTGGCCGCACAACCGATGCTCAAGCGCAAATTGATGCCCTCATCGCTGCGCAGCCCAACAATCCCTATTTTCATGAGCTGAAAGGTCAGGCCCTGCTCGAGTCAGGTCGTGCGCGAGAAGCTGTCCCGCATTTGCGTAAAGCCGCTTCGATGGTGCCATCTGCCCTACCAATCAAAGTCATGCTGGGCCATGCGCTTGTCGCCTCCGAACAGGCAGATGATGCGATCAAGCTGCTCTCGCAAGTAACCCAAAGCGACCCTGAAGACAGCGAAGCCTTCCAATATTTGTCCATGGCCTATTACAAGAAGGGCAACACGGCGCAGGCGCAACTTGCAGCCGCACAGGGATTGTTTCTGACGGGACGTTATGTTGAAGCGCGCACACAGGCCGATCGTGCCAAACGTCAGTTCCCACAAGGCTCCCCCGGCTGGCTCAAGGCTGACGACATCTTGAACTGGCGCCCGCCGAAAAGCTGAAATCCCCCACCACCAGCGGTTCGACCCGTCTGAAGGCCTGCGCTATATCTGGCGGTACTTGTTCGGAGATTCTCATGTTCCAGACCTTGCTGCGGGCGCTTGCCGCCTCCACTTTGCTGCTGCTGACAGCCCCCCTTCCCGCGACTGCCCAGATGACCCCGGCCCAGCGCGGCGAGGTGGAAGCGGTGATCAAGGACTATCTCCTGAACAATCCGGAGATCCTTCGCGATGCCTTCGTCGAGCTGGAGCGCCGCCAAAAAGCAGAAGAGGAACAAGCGCGGATCAAGGCGATCTCTGAGCTGAGCGGACTGATCTTCAACGCCCCGAAACAGGCCGTCTTTGGCAACCCCAATGGCAAGGTCACGCTGGTTGAATTCTTCGACTATAATTGCGGCTATTGCAAAAGGGCGATGGACGACATTGCGGCCCTGATGAAGGAAGACAAAGATCTTCGCTTCGTCCTCAAGGACTTCCCCGTTCTGGGGCCGGGCTCGGTCGAGGCGGCGGAAGTTGCCATTGCCATGCTCAACCACGCCAGTGGGGACAAATACTGGCAGTTCCATGCCAAGCTCCTCAACAGCCGTGGCCAGATCGGCAAGGCGCAGGCCATGGCGGTTGCCAAGGAGCTGGGTGTCGATATGGCGCGCCTCGAAAAGGACGTCGCCTCCCCCCAGACCCGCGCCGTGTTGCAGGACATCATGAAGATCGCTGACCGGCTCCAGCTGTCGGGCACGCCAACCTTCATTCTGGCGGATGAGGTCATTGTGGGGGCTGTCGGGCGCGACCAGCTCCGTCAGCGGATCGCCAATGTGCGCAAATGCGGGAAAACTGCCTGCGGCTGACCAGCTGTTAACCCTGCCATCCCTGCCAAGGCTTCCATCTGAGACCCAATCGGGCTAAGACGGCGAGCCCGAACCCACGGGATCCTTGTCGCGGCGGCCCCTGACCCCATGCCTGTCATCCATGTCCTCAATGGACCCAATCTCAACCTTCTCGGAACGCGAGAACCTGCCACCTATGGCACGGTCACGCTGGCCGAGATCGAGGCAAAGTTGCGGGCCAAGGCAAAGGCCAAGGGCTTTGATATCGCCTTCCAGCAATCGAATTCTGAGGGCGATCTCGTGAGCTGGATTCAGGAGGCCGGCGCAAAGGGCGAGCCTGTCATCCTCAATGCAGGTGCCTACACACATAGCTCCATCGCCATTCATGATGCCATTCGCGGCTCAGGCGCGAAGGTCATCGAGGTGCATCTTTCCAATGTGCATGCACGTGAAAGCTTCCGTCACCACTCATTCATTTCTCCCGTTGCGCAAGGCGTGATCCTTGGCTTCGGCCCCTTGTCCTATGAACTCGCGCTTGAGGCTTTGACCTCTGGCGCTTCGCAGAAGAAGAGCTGAACCCCATGAAGAAGTCTGTCTCCAAGGCGAAGCCCGCTCGTCGTGCGGCCAAGTCTGCAGTCAAGCCTGCTGCCAAGTCTGCAGCCAAGTCCGAGCCAAAGACGAGCGCGCCGAAAAAGGCTGCCGCCAAAAAGAGCACGGCAATCAACGGCATTGATCCGAGCCTTGTGGAAGAACTCGCCGCCATCGTGGGCGCGAATGATCTGTCGGAAGTGGAAGTCGAGTTCAACGGCCTGCGCATTCGCGTCGCGCGCCAGTCGAGTGTGGCGCCTATGGTGGCCGCCGCACCCGTTGCAGCACCTGCGGCTGTGATTGCGCCCCCGCCTGCCGTTGCAACGCTTCCTGCAGCGCCGACAGCTGCTCCTGCTGCAGCACCGGGCGGTGATCATCCCGGTGCTGTGAAATCACCCATGGTTGGTACGGCCTATCTTCGTCCCTCGCCTGATGCCAAGCCCTTCATCGAAGTGGGCTCGCAGGTGAAGGCCGGCGACAAGATTTTGCTCGTTGAAGCGATGAAGACCTTCAATGAAATCGTGGCCCCGCGTGGGGGCACGGTGACGGCCATTCTCGTCGAAGACGGCCAGCCGGTCGAATATGGCGAGCCCCTGATTGTGATCGAGTGAGCTTCTCACCAAAGAAGGTTCTCATGTTCGACAAGATCCTCATTGCCAACCGTGGCGAAATCGCACTGCGCATCCTGCGCGCCGCCAAGGAACTCGGCATCCAGACGGTCGCTGTTCACTCAACAGCTGACAAAGACGCCATGCATGTGAAGCTCGCTGACGAGTCAGTTTGCATTGGCCCCCCAGCTGCGCGCGAAAGCTATCTCAACATTCCCGCCCTTCTCGCGGCCTGTGAGATCACCGGAGCGGAGGCCATCCATCCCGGCTACGGCTTCCTGTCAGAGAATGCGCGCTTTGCAGAAATCCTTGCAGAGCACAACATCGCTTTCATCGGCCCCAAGGCGGAACATATCCGCATCATGGGTGACAAGATTGAAGCCAAGCGCACGGCCAAGCGTCTGGGCATTCCCTGCGTGCCCGGCTCCGAAGGCGGCGTGACCGATGATGATGAAGCGATGAAAATCGCCAAGGACATCGGCTTCCCCGTTCTCGTGAAAGCGGCAGCGGGCGGCGGTGGCCGCGGCATGAAAGTCGCGCGCACGGCTGAAGATCTGCCGGTGGCACTGGCGACGGCGCGCACCGAAGCAAAAGCGGCTTTCGGTGATGATGCCGTTTATCTTGAGAAATATCTTGAGAAACCGCGCCATATCGAAATTCAGGTTTTGGGTGACGGCCTTGGCAATGCCATTCATCTGGGTGAACGCGATTGCTCTTTGCAACGCCG
>CAZLBA010000152.1:7089-7344 GCA_964557555.1 uncultured Beijerinckia sp. | reverse complement strand
GACCCGATCCTGTTCCAGCATCTCTTCTGGTTCTTCGGTCCCCCTGAAGTCTACATCCTGATCCTGCCCGGCTTCGGCCTGATCAGCCACATCGTATCCACCTTCTCGCGCAAGCCCGTGTTCGGCTATCTCGGCATGGCCTATGCGATGGTGGCGATCGGTTTCGTCGGCTTCATCGTGTGGGCGCACCACATGTACACCGTCGGCCTGTCGCTCAACACGCAGCGCTACTTCGTCTTCGCAACCATGGTCATC
>CAZLBA010000152.1:0-7079 GCA_964557555.1 uncultured Beijerinckia sp. | reverse complement strand
GGTTCGAGCAGCGGTCGCACGCCCATGCTCGGGGCGATCGGCTTCATCTTCCTCTCCACGGTGGGAGGTGTCACTGGCGTCGTTCTCGCCAATGCCAGCATCGACCGGTATCTCCACGAAACCTATTATGTCGTGGCCCACTTCCACTACGTTCTGTCCATGGGCGCTGTGTTCTCAATATTTGCAGCGCTCTACTACTGGTTCCCGAAGATCACCGGTTACATGTACAATGAGACGCTCGGAAAGCTGCACTTCTGGACATCGTTCCTTGGCGTCAATGTGATCTTCTTCCCTCAGCACTTCCTGGGTCTGGCAGGTATGCCGCGCCGGTACATCGATTATCCCGATGTCTACCACACGTGGAATTACCTCTCGTCCATTGGAGCGACCATCACTCTCGTCAGCGTGTTGGTGTTCTTCTGGGCGATGCTTGAGGCCTTTGCCAAGAAGCGCGTTGCTGGTGACAATCCGTGGGGTCAGGGCGCAACCACCCTGGAGTGGACGCTCCCCTCGCCCCCGCCCTTCCACCAGTACGAGACCCTGCCCCGCATCACGGGCTCGGATAAGCACTAAGACATCAAGCTCCGGCGGCAGCCCCGCCGGAGCCCTCTTCACAAGCAGCCTTTTCATCGGCTGCTTCTGTAGGGGGCTCTAAAAGAGACGGACCCGGTATGAGTTACGCAGGCAATCACCAAGACGCGATGACGGAGGCAAGGCTGTCCGTCGCTGAGCCGCGTGACTTTTTCACGCTGCTCAAGCCGCGCGTGATGTCGCTTGTCGTTTTGACGGCACTGGCGGGAATCCTTGTCGCGCCGGGCAAGATGCATCCCGTGCTGGCTTTCGTATCGCTTCTGGCCATCGCCATTGGCGCAGGCGCATCGGGCGCTTTGAATATGTGGTATGATGCGGATATCGACGCGGTGATGTCACGCACATCCACCCGCCCCGTCCCGTCAGGGCGCGTCACCGCCAGCGAGGCGCTCTCCTTCGGGCTTATCCTTTCTGCCTTCTCGGTGCTGGTGCTTGGACTTGTCGCCAACTGGTTTGCAGGTTTCCTGCTGGCTTTCACCATCTTCTTCTATGCTGTCATCTATACGATGTGGCTGAAGCGCACGACGCCGCAGAACATCGTCATTGGTGGTGCTGCTGGTGCGCTGCCTCCGGTCGTTGCTTATGCCGCTGTCACCGGCACCATGGCGATTGAGCCATGGATCCTCTTTGCCATCATCTTCATCTGGACGCCGCCGCATTTCTGGGCGCTCGCTCTGGTGAAGGCGCATGAATATGAGCGCGCCAATGTACCGATGATGCCCAATGCCAAGGGCGCGCAGCGCACCCGCGTGGAGATCCTCGTCTATTCCATTTTGCTGGCGCCAGTTGGCGTGCTTCCCGCCATCATGGGTTTTGCCTCGCTGTTTTATGGCGCGGCTGCGGTGGTCGGTGGCGTGGCAATGATCTGGTATTCATGGCGCGTGCTGCGCGTCTCGGATGGTGAAGGTGCCAACAAGGCTGCGATGCAGCTCTTCGGCATTTCCATTCTCTACCTGTTCGCCCTGTTCGGCATTCTCGTTTTCGAGCGTGCTGTTGGGGGCTTGTGGTCGATCTTGGGGTGACGTCATGAATGATGACCGGCCTCCCTTGCAATTGACTGAAGAACAAAAGCGGGCGCGCCGCTCGCGCAACATTGCGCTGGGCTTCATCATCGCAGGCCTCGTTGTGCTGTTTTATGTGATCACGGTCGTCAAGCTCGGTGGCAATGTCATCCAGCGGGGAGGCATGTAAGATGAGCACATACTCGTCCAGCAAGCGTCAGCTCGTCGTGGCCTGGAGCGTGGCAGGTGTGGTCCTCTTTATGGGGGCAATGTCTTTTGCCGCCGTGCCGCTCTATGATCTCTTCTGCCGCGTCACCGGCTATGGCGGCACAACTCAGGTGGCGACTCAGGGCACCGCTGAACGCGGAGAGCGCAGCATGGTCGTGCGCTTCGACTCCAATCTCGGCCCCGGCCTGCCCTGGAAGTTTGAGCCGGAAGTGCCACAAATCAAGCTGCGCAACGGCGAGACGGCCACCGTCTATTACCGCGTGACAAACCGCTCCGATCGCGAGATCTCGGCCATCGCGTCCTACAATGTGACGCCTGATCAAGCCGGCATCTACTTCAACAAGATTTCCTGCTTCTGCTTCAATGAGCAGACACTGAAACCGGGTGAGACGGCGGAATGGCCCGTCGTCTTCTATCTCGATCCGGCACTGGAAAAGACCGAGAACATGAAGGGCGTGGATGGTGTGACCCTCTCCTACACCTTCTTCGCAACCAAAAAGCAGCCGCAAGCGCGTGCTGAAACCGGTGCGGAACAACCAAAGCTGTAACAGGCGTAACCCATTTGCTGCCTTGACCGGCGGCGATGAACTGAGGCAAAGGGGCCCCCAAGGCTCAAGGGGAAAAAAGGGATAGACCATGGCGGACGGCCACGCGAAACCGAACCACGATTACCATCTCGTCAATCCGAGCCCCTGGCCGTTGACGGCCTCGATCGGCGCTTTTGTGTCGGCCGTCGGTGCGGTCATGTGGATGAAGGGCATGAGCCTTGGCGGCCTCAAGGCCGGCAGCTACATCTTCGGCGCTGGCATGTTGTTGGTGCTCTACACCGCTGCCGCCTGGTGGCGTGATGTCGTGCATGAAGCTCAAACGGGCGACCATACGCGCGTCGTGCAGATCAGCCATCGCTACGGCATGATCCTTTTCATCGCCTCGGAAGTGATGTTCTTCGTCGCCTGGTTCTGGGCCTTCTTCGATGCGAGCCTCTTCGCCAATGAAGCCATGCAGACGGCGCGCGTGGAGTTCACCGGTGGTCAGTGGCCGCCCAAGGGTGTGGAAGTGCTCGATCCGTGGCACTTGCCCCTTCTCAACACGCTCATCCTGCTGACGTCAGGCACCACCGTGACCTGGGCGCATCATGCCCTGCTGCATGATGACCGTGCCGGCCTGAACAAGGGCCTGATCCTCACCGTGATCCTCGGCGCCATCTTCAGTGTCGTTCAGGTTTACGAATATGCCCATGCGCCTTTCGCCTTCAAAGGCTCGATCTATGGCGCGACCTTCTTCATGGCGACGGGCTTCCACGGCTTCCATGTGTTGATCGGCACGATCTTCCTGCTCGTTTGCCTCTTCCGCGCCATGGCTGGCCACTTCAAGCCGAACCATCATCTCGGCTTTGAATTCGCTGCCTGGTACTGGCACTTCGTTGACGTGGTGTGGTTGTTCCTGTTCGCCTGCATCTATGTGTGGGCTTCGTGGGGCGCCCCCATCGCCCAGCACTAAGAGCCGGGTTCAAGATTTAAAGGGCGGCTCCAAGCCGCCCTTTTTCATTGGAGAGACCGATGGCGAGCCATGAAGATTTTCCCCCGCAGTCGCCCTGGTCCACGGGCCTTGCCGGCCGTTGCCCACGCTGCGGCGAGGGCCATATGTTCAAGGGCTTTCTTGATATTGCGCCCCAATGCGACAGCTGCGGGCTTGATTTGTCCTTTGCCGATGCGGGCGATGGACCAGCCATCTTTGTTATGCTGATCGCGGGATTCATCATCGTCGGTGCTGCGCTCTACATTGAATTGAAATACGAACCCGCTTGGTGGGTTCATGCCATCATCATGCTGCCGCTGACGCTCATTGTTTGCATCGGGATGTTGCGCCCCTTGAAAGGCGTGCTGGTCGCACTGCAATATCGCAACAAGGCCGAACAGGGGCGCCTTGAGTCATGAGCGATATGCGCCGCTCCCTTGTCTGGCCAAGCCTTTTCACCCTCGTCGCTTTTGCGATTTTGATGTCGCTCGGCTTTTGGCAGCTCGAGCGGCTGCGGTGGAAAGAAGCGCTCATTGCCCGTATCGAAGCGCGCATTCATGCCACACCGGTGCCACTGCCCCCAGCTGCAAGCTGGGCCCAGATGAAGGCGCAGGACTATGACTATCTCCCTGTGCGCGTCGAGGGCGTCCTGGATGCCAAGCGCGAGGCTCTGATCTTTCGCGGTGTCGGCAAGATGAGCGCGAAAGACATGGCCCAGCCCGGCTATTGGGTGATGGTGCCCCTGGCGACAGATGATGGCGGCGAGATCCTGATCAATCGCGGCTTCGTGCCGCTTGCACGCAAGGAGCTTGCAACGCGGCCTGATCCGCAGCGCGGGCAACGCGTGACCCTGACCGGTCTTTTGCGCGCACCGGAGGAGCGGGGGTTCTTCACACCCGCAGATGACGCAAAGACAGGGCAATGGTTCACACGCGATCCGCGTGCGCTTGCAACTGCTCTGCAGCTGACAAATGCTGCGCCTTTCTCGTTAGATGAAGCCGCCCATAGCGCAGCGCCGGGCTTGCCCGCGGGCGGTGCGACAGTGTTCGAGATCCCCAACAATCATCTATCTTATGCCGGCACATGGTTCGGCTTGGCAGCGACTTTGCTGGGTGTGTTTGCGGTGATGGTGATGCGCAGGCGGCGGGGTTAAGAGGCTACGCATTTGAATTGCGAGTGGTGAATGATGCGCAGTGAAATGCCATCCATCCGTTCTTCGTAAAAGATGATATGGACCCCGTGTTCGTGGCGACGACATGCGGTTTCGAAACCTCGCACGGCTCGTCCCATCCTGCAAAAAATCTTACCGTCGCTTCCACGTCACCAGTGCCACCGCGACAACAACCATCACCATTCCAACGAGGGAGAAGGCATCAAAACGCTCCCCAAAAGCCAGCCAGCCGAGCATGGCTGTTGTAGGGGGCACGAGAAAGAACAGGCTTGCCACCTCAGCCGCCGCACCACGCCGGATCAGGATGAACATCAGGGTGACTGCGCCAATCGACAGCACCACACACAGCCAGATCAGAGACATTGCCAAAGTGAGGCTGGGCTTCACCGCCAGCCCCTCAAGCCACCACCCAATTGGCAAGACCAACAGGAAGGAAGCTATGAACTGAATGACCGAGCCGGTGCGCAGGTCCATATTCGCGCAAAGTTTCTTCTGCGCCAGCGTGCCGGTCGTGATCGAAGCCATGCATAAAATGGCAAAGACCATTCCGATGGGCGTCCCAAGACCTAGTTCGAGCTTCGTGCGCACCACCAACACAACGCCCGCCAGCCCCAGAGCAAGCCCCAGCCATTGCCGGCTCGTGACCCTCTCCCCCAGCAGGGGTCCAGCCAAGGCGCCCGTCATGACTGGCTGCAAACCCGCGACAAGCGAAATGACGCCCGCCTCTACCCCCAGCTCTAAAGCCGCAAAGACCCCGCCCAGATAGCCGCCATGGACGAAGAGGCCGGTAAAGGCAATGGGCAGCCATTGGGAGCGCTCCGGCCAGGGGGCGTTCATCAAAAGTGCTACGCCCGTCATCAGAATGACGACAATGCCGAAGCGTAGCGTCAGCATGGTGAAGGGACCTGCATAGGGAAGGCCATATTTGGCCGCGATGAAGCCAGTCGCCCAGAGAAAGACGAAGACCGGGGGCATCAAGGCCACCCATAATTGCCTGCCGCTTTGGCCCTGACCGCTCATAAAAGTCCCCTTCCGGCCCCTCCTTAGCTCAAGAAGGGCCAAGCTGCCATGCAGACAGAGTTTGCGCAGGCGCGTTTTGTGCTAGACCCTGCGCAAACTTCTTGGTGCCCATCGGCAGGACTTGAGCGTGCGCTATCTTTCGACCCGTGGCGAAGCCCCTGAGCTTTCTTTCACTGACGCCCTACTGGCAGGCCTTGCCCGTGATGGCGGCCTTTATGTGCCAGCCTCCTACCCTTCCCTTTCGCGTGAGACGATTGCGGGCTTTGCGGGCCAGCCCTACGCGCGCGTGGCCGAACAGGTCATCTCGCCCTTTACCGGCGGAGATCTTGCCGCTGGCGATTTCAGCAAGATGCTGGATGCAGCCTATGCGAGCTTTCGCCATCCGGCCGTGACGCCACTGGCGCAGATTGGCGACAATCTCTTCGTGCTTGAACTCTTTCATGGGCCGACGCTCGCCTTCAAGGATGTGGCGATGCAATTGCTTGGGCGCATGATGGATCATGTGCTGAAAGCACGCGGCGAACGTGCGACGATCGTAGGCGCCACATCAGGCGATACGGGTGCTGCCGCGATTGAAGCTTTCCGCGGGCTCGAACAGGTCGATGTCTTTATCATGTATCCACATGGGCGCGTGTCGGATGTGCAGCGTCGCCAGATGACAACAGTGGATGCGCCGAATGTTCACACCATCGCGCTGGAAGGTACGTTTGATGATTGTCAGGCGATCCTGAAAGGCTGCTTCAACAATCACGCCTTTCGCGATCAGATGCGCTTGTCGGGTGTGAACTCGATCAACTGGGCGCGTGTCGTTGCGCAAGTCGTTTATTATTTCACCAGCGCGGTTGTGCTGGGTGGTCCGCATCGTCCCGTCTCCTTCACAGTGCCCACCGGCAATTTCGGAGACATTCTCGCTGGCTATATCGCCAAGCGCATGGGCTTGCCGGTTGAACGCCTTGTGATTGCGACCAATGAAAACGACATTCTGGCACGCGGTCTCGACAGCGGCACTTACGATGCCAAGGGCGTGCAGGCGACATCCTCGCCTTCGATGGATATTCAGGTCTCGTCCAATTTCGAGCGCCTGCTGTTTGATGCCTATGGCCGCGATGCGGCCAGCGTGCGTCGCCTGATGGCCTCGCAACAACAAGGTGGCAGTTTCACGATTGATGCCAAGCCACTCGCTGCGATCCGCGCGGAATTTGACGCTCTCCGCACGGGCGAGACTGGCACCGCGAAAGAAATCGGGCGCGTCTATAAGGAAGCGGGCTACTTGCTCGATCCGCATACCGCCGTTGCCGTCCATGCAGCGCGTAAACAGCTTGAGAAGAAGCCGCATGTGCCGATGGTCGCGCTTGGCACGGCCCATCCGGCGAAATTCGGTGATGCCGTCTTCAAGGCCGCAGGTGTGCGCGCGCCACTGCCCGCCCATATGGAAGGGCTGATGGAGCGCAAGGAGCATTTCACCGTGCTCGCCAATGATCAGGCCGTGATCGAGCGCTTCATCAAGGAGCGGGCGCGCGCGGGCAAATGACGATCAAGGTCACGACACT
>CAZLBA010000151.1:0-7354 GCA_964557555.1 uncultured Beijerinckia sp. | reverse complement strand
GATGATGAAGGCTGTCATGCCGCCACGGGCGGCGATGCAGTACTGATTGCCCTGCAACAGGGCCTCAATCTGACTGTAGTAACCATCAAAGTTACCGAAGGACTGGGTGAGGCTGAAGAGGAACGCCATGTTCGGATCGGGAAACATGGTCGTGGTCGTGGTTGTTGTGGAAGTGGTTGTCGTCACCAATGGGTCCAGCACGGTGGTGTTGCTCGGCTGTGACACCGAGCAACCCACCACCACCATGGCGACTGGCAGAGCCATCAGGGCCCTCTTCATTGCATCATCCACAAGTACTCGGGGCAGAGGTTGTACACCGCCGAGGCCGTGACCGACACAAACAACGACAGAATGCGGTCGTCACCGCCTGCCTGAGTGACAGCGATGACGGCGACCTCCTCCATGCTCGCCCCAGCGTCCAACGCTGAGCAGATGCCGTAGCCCGTCTCAATGAGGGTCTCGTCATCCACATACACCGACTGACCGGCAGTGGCGTGCACGCCCAGCACATACAGTTCCTCGTCCGAGAAAGACGGAGCCGGTGTGGCGATGGGTGCGTCTGTGGTCCTGACCACTTTGGTGGTCGTGTCGGGAGCGTCAGTGCGCTCAACGTACACGGTCTTGGTACCGCCACAGGCGGTGAGTGCGAGGGCCCCGAGGCCGATGATCAGTTTGGTCTTCATGACTTCTTCACCACAACTTTCAGGTAGGAGGAATGCTTCACTTCGGTCGCCGGGGCGAGGGTCTCGGCATCAATGTGGCCCAGTTCAATGGCGCTGTCCACTGCGGATGCCTTCACGTTGACCTCGGTCACCTTCTTGAAGATGGAGGGTGACACCAAGTCCTTGAGGACGATGGCGTTGAACGAGCGCCGGTCTTGGGCGATGTGCTTGAGAGCCACGCCGTTGATGACGATCTCGGTGCCCTCAGCGACCTCGTTCTTCAGGACCTCTTCCAGCGCCTTGATGGCTTCGGAGAGGACCTTGGCTTGAGACACAAGGTCTATGTACTTCTCGGCGGTCTTCTTCAATACGGTGGTGTTCATGGGTTTCTTTCTGTGTTGTGGGTTTCTTGGGACTTTGTGCAGATACTGCCGACTAACTCTATGCCAACCCCGGTCAGGGTGTGGGATAAGAATCGGGTTAGATTCCGCATTATTTCGGATGTGTCGTCGTGGTTAAACTGGTCAGCGTCACACGGGACGACGCTCCTGACGGGGAAGTACACCCCGTCAGGAACGTCCAACTCCAGTACGACTCGGAGGGTGTGGGAATCACCAGCCATTGGAGTCGTCCATGAGGGAGTAGAACAAGGCTTCCTCTTCACGCTTCTTCTTGATTTGCGCTTGGATGAAGTTCAGAAAGTCGTCACGGACGGCCTTGTCTTCCTCGCTGAGTTCGTGGTCGGGGACTTCTTGCCAGTCGTCATCGTCGTCCACCCCAAGGGACAGGTCCATACCGGCGTAGCACGCCTCTTGGATTTCCTCAACGGGGTAAGTGGGGAAGTCACGGGCGAGGGTAATCCACACGGTGCTCAGCGGGATGATCTCGTTGTGTCGGGTCATGTGGGCGATGCACTGCAACTTGAGGTCGTCCCAGTACTCGTACAAGGCAATCTGCTTCTGAGGGTCGGTTAGGTCGTCGTCGGGGTGAAGCCCATAGTTGGAGGCTTTGATGGTCATTCGGGTTCCTGTTCTACTGGTGGTCGGGCGGGGGTGTAAGCCCCGTGTTCTTCCATGGGGTGGATTAGATCAAGGTAATCACCCATCCATGTCTCGTAAACGGACATGGTCAGGCATCTTTGGCAGAATGCCTCGCCCCGAGCGTATGGGGCGCATTCTGCACAATCAGTGTCGTCACAGACGGAATCGCAAGTACATGGGGAGTTCATGAGGCCGGTGTACAGCACACCACACAGGTGTCGCATTCGGACAGCCTCGTCAAAGAGGGCGTTAGATGAGATGAGTTCAGGCATGGTTCTCTTTCGGCGGTGGTGGGGGTGTCCCACGATGGGACACCCCCTGATGTTGGTCTTACCACCGATGGGGGATGTCGGGCATACCCTTGTTGACATCGTGCGTGCGGAGACGCTGTATGGGGGTGCCCACCGCAAAGTTCCGGTACACCGACAGGTAGGTACCGAGATGCTCAGCACGCCCCACACCACGGTCAATCCGGGGATGACGAACCAGCCAGTTGCGGAGGGCAAGACGAGGGTCGCCCACGTTCAGGTTCGCTCCCTCGCTGACCGAGTTGAGGAACTCACGGATGCGAGAACCCCCATCCTTGTGTGTGAGGGCGCACAGGATGTACAGGGCACCCCACGCACTGAATGAACCCGCCAGTTGGCGATGGACCACACGGCAGTCCTTGAGGGCTTGCGTGATGAGTTCACGGTGCGCCTCGCAGAAGTTGATGATGTCCGTACGGCTGATGAGCGACATCAACTCCGTGTTGTTCGGGTTGATTCCAGCCTGCACTCCGATGACCAACTTGGCGATGGCTCCGACTTCCTTGGGGTCACCGAATCCGAGGCTACCCAGCGCGTCACCGTTGGTACGGCTGAGTCCCGAATCCAAGACCTTGAAGACCTCGGGGTCAAGCCCATCCACCACGAAGAACTCCGCAGGAATACCGGCCTTGATGACGGCGAGCAAACGGTGCTGTCCGTCCAACAGGGTGCCATCATTGGCGACCTTGATCGCCTCGCCGGTCACTCGCCATTGACCATCTTTGATCTGCTTGGCGTACTGGTCCACACGGCGGGAGCGCACCGATCGGTTGATCGTGTTGCGCCCCAGCAGTTTCTCAGCATCCTTGGGCGTGATTACTTTGAGTGTTGCTTTCATGTTGTTCCTCACTTTGCTTGCTTGGACTTTGTGCCACGGGGGCGAACGGTGACACCGGCTTTGTGGAGCGTGTCGTACACAACCTTGGGGGTAACTCCCAAGTGCTTTGCGATAGTGACTCCGGATTCGCCCACGGTGTACCGCAGGACGATCATCTCGTTGCGCTGGCTGGTGACCGGCCTACGGCGCTCAACGCCGAGCGAGCGCAGGCTGGCGTAGACGGTCTCCACCGTCACTCCGAGCGCCTGAGCGATGCTGGGCCCTGACTCACCGCCCTTGTACCGGCGTGCGATTTCCTCACGCCGTGCGACGGTCTTCGGGTCACTGGGGCGACCAGCCGACCGGCGCTCCACATGGATGCCAGCCTCACGGGCGTGCTTCAGGATGTGGACGATTTGGTTGTCACTGATTCCGAGCAACTGCTTGATCTCCGCTCGGGGCTTGCCTTCGTTGTGGAGGGCGACCACCTTGTGGGCCACTTCCACTCTCTTGAAGATGTTCATCTTCTTCTCCTTGGTTGGTTTGGGGATGGGGGTGCCTCCCCACCGGCATAGGGGGGAATCCGGTGGGGAGGCGGGTACTCAGAGCGTGTTATCCGGTGACACGGTCTGAGGAACGGAACCTTCCTTCTCTTCAGTGAGGAAGGTCTTGATGGACTTGTCCAAGATGATGGCTTCCACCTTGGTGCGCTCACGGTCGTCAAAGAACCCGCCGAAGACGCTGAGGGCGACATCCACACCGAGGGTGTCAATGTCCCGCTTCAGGTCCACCAGCAACTTCGTGCCGACCGGCGTGGTGAGCGAGCCAAGACGGCGAGCCTCACGGAGCGACTCACCCAACAGGACGAGCGCCGGTGAACCCAGCAACTTGGTCTCCACATCACGGTCGTATCCCCACGGGATGCGCTTCGTGAAGCGGTTCGCAAACGCCTCGTTCAGGGGCGAGGTGCCACGGTAACCCGGGGGGTTCATCGTGCCAATCACCCAGCAGTCCTTGTGCATCTTGGTCTGCGCCATGAGGTACTCGCCCTCGGCGTCCACCGCACGCTGACGGTTGACGAACGAGCGTCGGTCGTCGCACACGGGGTGGAGGGTTGAAGTAACCCGCTCGGGCATCATGTTGATCTCGTCCAAGTACAGGATGCACGCCACCTTGCTGGCGAGTTCCACGATGCCATTGAGGAACACGAGGCGCTCCACGCCATCGGGGCCGATGTGTGCGACCGACTGACCGAAGAGGTCAAGGTCGGACACGCCAGCCGAACCGCTGAGGGTGAACACCGGCAGGGGCTTCGGGTACCCGAGTTCCTTGGCGACGAGGACGGCGAGGACCTGAACGAGCAGGGTCTTGCCAGCCTGCGTGTCACCGACGAGGAGCACGTTGCTGGAGTAACCGTCAGAGTTACGGTCACGCCAGTAGTGCAACAGGAGGTCGGTGTCCTTGATGGAGCCGAACAACTTGCGGGACACATACTGCTTGACCAACTCGGGGTTGGGGCGGTAGGGGTCCAACCGGACATCCATCGCATCCACGATGGGCTTGACCTCAACCGGAGCGCTCGGGAAAGCCTGAGCAACCGGAACGGGTGCCACGACGCTCGGGGTCACGATGGTGCCGTCCGAGAGCAACTTGGGCAGGAGGTACACGACCTCACCGCCAATGCGCTGGACCTTGATGCACCGAGCGAACTGGGTGCCGTCCAACTCAATCGTGGTGGTCACAGCGGTCACTCGCTCACCGACTGGGATGCTGATGGGGGTGCCGTCAAGGAGTCGGGCGCTTACGGCCTTGGCTCGCTTGGCGAACACTTCGTACTCGCCTCCGATGCGGAGGTCACTGGTCTTTGCCATGGTGGTTCTGCTTTCTGTGGTTTGGTGGTTGGTTGGTGGTTTGGTGGTTTGGTGTCCCACGGTGGGACAGTTGCGACCTCCCCACCCTCAGGGGTACTGAAGGTGGGGAGGAGATAGTAGCGCCCCCCTTTGAGAGGCACAACTCGTTACCCGAGAAAGTTGAGGAGGAATCCTCGGACGATCTCAGGCAGGTCGTCAAGGTTGGTGATGCTGGCAGTGGCGTGGAACCCCATCTCGGTGAGGTACTCGCCTCCCAACGAGACTCCCAAGAAGACTCGCCCCTCTCGGTACTGCTGTTCCACATAGGGGATGACACTGTGGTGCCAGTGACCATCGGTCAGCACTACCACGAGGTGGTACTTCTCGCCCTCTCGTTGGGTGTCCAGCACCCGCAGAGCCTCGGTGGGGTTCGTACCACCACCGGCATTGAGTGCCAGTGGCGTGACGAACTTGTCCTCTCGGCGGTACAACTCACGAGAGTTAGCATTGAACGTGACCACGGTGCAGGCGATGTCAACTTGGTCGCACGCCGTCTTCACGGCGTACGCCACCTGACTCAACTTGGACTCGTGTTCGTGCATTGAACCCGAGATGTCCAGCAGAAGGCTCACGGCGATGTCCAACCCGGTGTTGCCCTCGGATGAGAGCGTGCGCCGGTAGTTGTGATCGCCTGCGGTGCGGGTGCGATAACGAAACGCATTGACCACACCGGTGCGGTGACCCTCCTCCCACACGGGCTGTGCCGAACTGACCGCCGAGTCAAAGGACCGTGAGAGTCGTGAAGCGACCTCCTCAGCCTGAGTCAGCGCCTCGCCGGTCACCACGCCACCCTTACCTTGCTCGGGTGCGAGAAGAGCAGTGCCGTCCTTGTTGAGGTCCACATTGATTGACCTGATGGTTTCTTCAATGTCAGAGTCCTGCGACAACTCGTTGGCGACTTCGTCCAGCGCCTCCTGAATCGCCTCGTCAACCGAAGTGTCCTTGGTCTGATCACTGGCTCCGTCACCAGCGCCATTGGAGGAGTCATCCTCTTCGTCGCCGTTGGCCTCGTCGTCCGAGGGGGCAGACTCGGCGGAGGAAGCACCACTGCCGGTGTCCTCCTCCTCGTCCTCGTCCTCGTCATCAGAGTTACCGTCAGAGTTACCGTCAGACGCTGAGGTGTCCTCGTCCTTGGCTTCTTCCGTCTCGTCCGACTTCTTGGACTTCTTGCCCTCGTCCTTGCCCTCGTCCTTGGAGTCCTTCTCCGACACGCCGATGGCCACTTGGTCCTGCTCCTGCTCCTGCGTGGAGTCAGCAGACCGTGACGGGTCGTACCTCGGCTTGCCCCAGTTCGGGTGGGTGTCCATCGTGGGGGCTGTCACGCCGAGGCGGTTCAGCAACCAGTAGAACTTCAGCGTCGCCAGCAGGAGACCCGCCTCGGTGGTTGCCGAGCAGTACTCTCGGACGATTCCCTCGGCCTCAGCGACCACGGGTTCCGTGAGTTCAGCGACGGCGAGGCTCCGAATCTTGGAGCGCACCGTGAGGGGCAGGTAGCGACGATTGATGACGAGGAAGTACTGGAGTGCTTCTTTCCGTTCATCATGTTGCTGGGTCGGGCCTGTGAACCAATCGGCCTTGATCATGAAGCGCAACACCAGTTTGGTGAGGTACCGAGCGATGTACGGGGACTCGTGGACGAGCGCCGTCTCCATGCGCTGGTCTTCCAAGATGTTCCACGCACGTTGGATTGCGAAGACCTCATGGCGTGCGGATGCATGATCCGGGAACCCAGCCTCAGGATGCTCAGCCCACCACTCGTTGGTCGCCTCATCCAGCAGAGTACGGACTGGGGTCGTGAAGAGGATGTGCCCCAACTCGTGGTACTGGAGCGCCTTGATGTCCGAGATGAGTTCCACCAAGTGGTGGGTGTCGGTGGTGAACACCGGCGTTGCCTCGTCATTAAGGTTGCGCCACAGCGGGTACGACACGTTGATCTGCGTCATGTCAGTGCGCCCACTGACACCGACCGCCGTGTACTGAGCGGATGCCCACTGCTGGGGAGTCCATGCGGGGTCACGGCGACCGACTTCCTTGGGCTCAAGAAAGACGGGGACGGCGATTCCGAACGACGCATTCACCGCACGACAAACGGCGAGCAGGTTGCGGAGCAAAGCGACCTGCGCCGTGTGCTCCTGCGCCTGCCTGTGAATGGCTTCCGAGCGACGCACAGCCGAGATTGCGCTGTCAAACTCACGCTCAGCCTGCTTGCCTGCTTCACGAGCCATGCGCCGACGCTCATTCTGAAGTCGGCGCTTTGCTTCGGGGGAAAGGTTGATCTTGTTCACTTGTACCTCCAAGTTTGGTTGTTCTGAACTATGACAGGGTGCCCACCGTACTCAGTGGGTAGTTGACAGTTTCCGTAACCGTCAAAGAAAGGGTCCCAACCCTCGGGAGACCATGTCCCATCGGGGTGGAAAGCGATGTCGCACTCGGACTGCTCGTTGGAGCCTGCACAGGTGTACAGGCCGAGCAACACGGCGATCAGGATGATGGCGCTCTTCATTCGTACTCCTCGTAGTCTTCGTCAAGGTCGGGGGGACAGCAGGTGAAGCAGACACGGCTGTGGGGCTTCATGTCTGACACGGACATCCACTGGCTGGACTCGTCGTCCGTTGTC
>CAZLBA010000150.1:0-7679 GCA_964557555.1 uncultured Beijerinckia sp. | reverse complement strand
GGCCTTCATGGCCTTCTTGACGATCTTGGAACCGGTGACGAGAGAAGCAACCTTCTCCTCCTCCTTCACCTTCCAGTCGATATAGGCTTCGATATCGGGATGGTCTGCATCAACAACGACCATCTTTGCCGCGCGACGCGTCGTGCCGCCCGACTTGATCGCGCCCGCCGCACGGTCACCGATCTTGAGGAAAGACATCAGGCCAGAGGAGCGACCGCCACCTGACAGCTTTTCATTTTCGCCGCGCAGTGAGGAGAAGTTCGAGCCGGTGCCAGACCCATATTTGAAGAGGCGTGCTTCACGCACCCACAGATCCATGATGCCGCCTTCATTGACGAGATCGTCAGCGACCGACTGAATGAAGCAGGCATGGGGTTGCGGATGCTCGTAAGAGGACTTCGACTTGACGAGCTTGCCGGTGAAGGGATCGACATAGTGGTGGCCCTGACCGGGGCCATCAATGCCATAGGCCCAATGCAGACCCGTGTTGAACCACTGCGGAGAATTGGGAGCAGCCTTTTGGGTGGCGAGCATGTAGCGCAGCTCGTCGAAAAAGGCGCTGGCATCGTCTTCAGTGTCGAAATACTTGCCCTTCCAGCCCCAATAGGTCCAGGTGCCGGCAAGACGATCGAAGACGTCAGTCGCCGAGCGCTCAGACCCATAGCGTTCTTCTTTGGGGAGCTTCTCAAGCGCGGCTTCGTCTGCAACCGAACGCCACAGGAAGGAGGGAACATCGTTCTCCTCGACCTTCTTCAGAACACGCGGCACGCCGGCCTTGCGGAAATATTTCTGGGCGATGACGTCGGTTGCCACCTGGCTCCAGCTCGCGGGCACGTCAATATTGTCCTGAGAGAACACAACCGACCCATCGGGGTTGCGGATCTCACTCTTGCCCTTGCGGAATTCGATTCCCGCGTAAGCCGATTCCCCTGCCTTCGTGTAGCGACGTTCAATCCGCATAGTCGTGTCCCAAAATCCCGCAGCGCCCATGCCGCGAGGGGCCGTCAAAAACGGCCCAACCCCCAGATGTGTTTCGTAAAACTCAGATGGCCTAAGTGGCCGCCTCACAAGCCGGAGGCGGGGCGCAGGCCAAGCAAAGCGGCGCGCACACATCCAGCGTCGAACCCGAAACTAGGGCCGAGTCGCAAATCGGTCAAGGTCTTGTGGTGGATTTAAGTGACCCCACTAGATCTTGTGGGGAAGCCGGGGAAAACTCGACCTCGCCCCTGTGAAGAATGGGGGAAAGTCGCCGGTTGAGCGGAAGAGAATCGCTGCTCACTTACGTCCAAGATCAGCTGAATCGTCTTGTTTCACAAGCGCTTTGAGGCCCAATGCGGGTTTGTGCCCGGCATCCACAGGCCTGTCCCGTGGGCCTTCGCCTTAAGGCTTAGCTGATGGTCGAAAGGCAGTGCTGTCCTCCACTGGACAGGGGGCTTTTCAATCGCCATAGTCCGGCGCAATTCGGCCCAAGGGGTCAAAAATCGAGCGGATTGATTCATGCTGACCTGGCTCAAGCAGATCTTCACCTGGTGGAATGGGCAGACCCTCAATACGCGCTTTCACACATGGCGCCACGGGGAGCTGGTTGGCACCGATGAGTTTGGCAACGCCTATTACCAGACCAAGGGCGGCGCCATTGATCCTGCACTTGGCTATTGCCGTCGCTGGGTGATCTATGCCGGCATCAGTGAAGGCTCCAAAACGCCTCCGGGCTGGTATGGTTGGCTGCATTACACGAGCGACGTGCCGCCGACCGCTGAAACTTATCAGGCGCGCGAATGGCAGTTGCCCTATCAGCCGAATCTGACCGGCACGCCCTATGCCTATCGCCCTTCGGGTTCAACCTTGGCTGAGGCGGCCCGCCCCAGCGCCACGGGCGACTACAAGGCGTGGCAGCCCGGCAATTGATCCGCCTATGGGCATGATTTAGCCGCTTTTGGCGGCTTCTTTGAACCGCGAGGCAAATCACCGCTCTCGCGGTTTTGTTTTACCCGGACCCCGTGTTAATCGGCTCTCATGACGACTTTTTCGGCCAAGCCCGTTCTTCTTGCCTGCTGCCTGTCGGCGGTGGGGCTGATCAGCGCGCCTGCGATGGCCGACAAAATCAGCCATCCGAAAGCTGTTTTTGCGGGGCTCGACAAAATCACCGGCCGCATCATCTCCTTCGAGGTCTCGGCTGATGAGACCGTGCAATTCGGCTCGCTGCAGGTCGTCCCGCGGTCTTGCTTCACGCGCCCGGCCACTGAAGCCCCACTGACCGTGGGTTTCGTCGAGGTTGAAGAAGTGTCCGCCAAGGAAGAGGCAAAGAAGATCTTTTCTGGCTGGATGTTTGCGGCAAGCCCCGGCCTGCATGGCGTTGAACACCCCGTCTATGATGTGTGGCTGACGGATTGCAAAGGCGGCACGACCATCATCAAGGAAGAGGTTGCAGCAATTCCGAACGAGCCTCGTTCGGGAACGCAATTGCGTGGATCAAGTCCTGCGCCGGGAACGGGTCTTGGCTCTGCCGCCGCGCCGCGGGGGACTGCAACGCCTCAGCCGTCTGCCAATCAGTTGCCGAGCGGTTCGCAATTGCCGCCGCGTCCGCAGGCACCGCAGCCTGCCATTGTGCCGAGCCCGCTGCCGCCCGCTCCCGCCCAGCAAGCGCGTCCCTCGCAGCCGCAGACCCTGGGTGGTGCACCGGTGCCGCCGGCCAATATTGGCGGCAATGCATCGGCGCCCGCGCAACTGCCGGGCGTGCGTAGCCCGGATGTTCCGATCCCGCCGGCCGATATCGGACGCCCGCAACAGCGTCGAGCGCCCTCACAGACTTACTTCCCCACTGAGAGCAATCGCTGATCGTGGCTTGGCCTAGCTCGCCATCCGGCGCGACAGGCCAATAAATTTCTCCATCACAATCATCATCGCGACTGTGAAGAGGATTAGCACGCCGGACAGGGCTGCAATCGTCACATCGAGCCGATTTTCGAGGTCCTGCCACATTCGAATGGGCAGCATGTCTGTCGCCGCATCACGCAGGAAAAGCGACATGGGGATGTTGTCGAAGGACGACATGAAGGCGATGAATCCTCCAGCCAGAATGCCCGGTTTGATGAGCGGCAGTGTGATCCGCCGCAATGTATAAAGGCGAGACGCCCCAAGGCTCGCGGAACATTCGAGCAAAGTAGGTTCCAGCTGCATGAGAGACGCGATTGTGTTGCGCACCACATAGGGAACGCAAACGACGGCATGACCAATGATCAGCGTTGTCATGGATGCGTTCATGCCGACAAGGCTGAAAAACACCAGACTGGCGAGGCCAAGCGACAGCGCAGGCAAGACGAGTGGTGACATGAAAACGCTATCGAGAATGCGGGCCCGCAGTTGCGGGCTGCGCGCGACAGCAAGGGCTCCAAGAACGCCAAAGACCACAGATAAAATCGTTGACCAGATTGCAACCCAAAGACTGTTCTTGGCCGCGAAATGGAGCTGCCAAGCGTCAAGCAGCGCCTCATACCAACGCAGTGAATAGCCGGGCGGCGGAAAGCGCAAGGACATCCCGTCCGTGAAGGAGATGACCAGCACGATCAAGCTGGGTGCCAGCAGGATGATGAGGGCTATGATGGCAAGAGTGCCTAATGCAAGATCATAGCTCAGTTTGTCGGCAGAGAAAACGCGACGGCTCATGATAGCCTCAACCCAGTGAACGTGTCGACATGCGGCCCAGCATGTTGAAAACAACAACTATGGCGAGCACAGCGACCAAAAAGATGATGGAAATAGCGGATGCAAAGGGCCAATTCTGCAAGCTCATCGCCTGCTGATAGATATAGAGAGGCATGAAGACCTTCTGTCCGCCACCGATGAGGGTCTGGGTGACGAAAGCTGCGATAGCAGACGAATAAGTCAGCACGGAGCCTGCAATCATGCCGGGCAGCGACAGGGGCAGAATAACTTTAAAGAAGGTGCGCCAATGTCCTGCACCAAGCGCATAGGATGCATCGGAGAGATTTGAATCAATGCGGCTCAAGGCTGCAATCAGGGGCAAAACCATCAAAGGCATTTGCACTTGTGCCAAGGCTATGACGAGCCCTGTGTCGGAATAGAGCAGGCGCAATGGCGTATCAACAAGGCCTGCAGATAGCAGCATGGAATTGACGATTCCCTGTCGTCCCAAAATGACGATCCAAGCGAAGGTGCGCACAACAACGCTGGTCAGAAGCGGCAACAAGACAATCAGCAAGATCACGCTTCTAACTGTGGATGTGGAGCGCATGTAAACAAGGGCGATTGGGTAGCCAAAGATGAGGCAAACAATCGTCACCTTGAGCCCAAGTAACAATGTCGATCCCAGCACCCCCATGCTGAAATCATCCGTCAGGAAGAATTTGTATTGGGTCAGCCCATAGCTTGTTCCCTCAGGGGTCGTCTGGAAGCTGAGAATCAATAAAAGGGCGAGCGGCGTTAAAAAGAATACGAAGAAAAATGCAGCCAATGGCGCTGCGAGTTTCAGTTCATAGCTCGCGACATTCACACGTTGGGACATGGTGGCTGCTCTACTGAATGAGGGGGCAGAGCTGATCTGCCCCCCGAAATATTTAGAGGCGAATTTCGCGGCTAAAACGCTCGATCCATGCGGCGCGATTCTTGTTGATCGTCGGCCAATCTTGAAAGACGAATTTTTTCTTGATCTCATCCGCGTCCTTGGCGAGCACTCGCGCAACCTCTCCATCAATCTTCACCTTTGAATTGGTGGGGATGACGAGATAGGGCGCGCGAACGAGCTTGGACTGCACGTCGGGTGACAGAGCTGCATCAATCAATTGCAGGGCAAGATCCAGATTGGGCGTATTCTTGACGAGATGAATGCTCGTCTTGAAGCCGATGACACCCTCTTTAGGTACGACGAATTCAACCGGTACGCCGCGCGCCTTCAAGATCTGGATGGCGTTGAAATTGGCAGGCGCAATATCAATCTGGCCTTGCTGGAACAGGGCATGAAGGGCAGCAGGGCTGGCCGCCACTGCGGAGAGATTAGGCTTCAGACGGTCAATCGCCTTGAAGCCCGGATCAATATCCTTCTCTGAGCCGCCATTCATGCGGGCAATCTCTACCATAAAACCGACGCCAATGGTGGAAGCCAGATTCGTAATCCCAACACGTCCCTTGAATTCCGGGCGCCAAAGGTCTTCCCACGAAACGGGCGGCTTCTTCACCGTGTCAGGGTTATAGGCGAGGCCGACAGCCTGAAAGAAAGCCGTAGGGCCATTGGTGTCCTGCGCATCAGCAATCAGATCTTTGTAATGGGCGCTACGCGCCACGGGAAAAGTTTCAACGAGGCCTTGATCAATCGCTGTCAGGGCTGGGCCGGGATCATGCAGCATGACGTCGATGGGCGGGTTTGCTTTTGATGCGTTGATCTTCGCAATGCTGTCAAAAGAGAGCATGGGGTCGAGTAGAATTTGCGCGTTCTTCGTTGCGCTGCGAAAGGCCGGGACATAGGCATCACGCGCTGCCTCTTCCCAATTGCCGGGAAAGACCGCAAATACCAGCGGCCTTGCCTGTGCATAGGAAAGACCCGGAAAAGCATGCATTGCACCCAAAGTAAGTGCAGATTGAAGGAGCAAACGACGATCGAGCATGACAAACCCCTTTTTCCAAAAGTTAGATTGCAAATGCGTTGGCAAGGCCCGGTCCGGCGAGACCTATGCGAACCTTTTCGCCGGCACGGCGCAGCCCTGAACTTCCGTGGCGTGGCTCTGCAGCCTTGATCAGGTGACCGCTGCTGGTGCGCACCTCATGCACCATGCTCGCGCCAAGCGGCAGCGCCATTTCCACGGTTGCTTCGAAACTGTCGCCATTTGAGTTGAAGCGCAGATGTTCGGGACGAATACAAACGCTGACCCTTGTGCCTTGCTTCAAAGGCTTGGGCGCGCGCGCGAGAATGCGTGGCCCTCCATCAACTTCAATAGCGGCCAGCGAACCATCAATCCCCAGGACGGTCCCGTTCAGGATATTTGCGCTTCCAACGAATGTATTGACGAATAGCGTTTCGGGCTCGTCATAAATGGCAGTTGGTGAGGCGAATTGCTCTAGCTGGCCCTGACTGAGAACCGCAACCCGGTCAGCCATTGAAAGTGCTTCTTCCTGATCATGCGTGACAAGAATAGTTGTTATGCCTGATAATTGCTGCAACCGCTTCACTTCGATCTGCATATCGAGGCGCAGATTCTTGTCGAGCGCGGCAAAAGGTTCATCGAGGAGGAGAATTGAAGGTTCAATGGCAAGCGCTCGCGCAAGCGCAACGCGCTGTTGCTGCCCGCCAGACAATTGACGCGGATAACGATCTGCGAATTTGCTGAGTTGGACGAGGTCCAGCATTCGCTGTGCCGTTTCGCGCTGCTTGTCTTTCGATGCGCCGCGGGCGGCCAGTCCATAGGCGACATTTTCAGCAATCGTCATATGCGGAAAAAGGGCATAGTTTTGAAAGACAATGCCGACCGCGCGCTGCGCTGGTGACAGCTGGTCGATAGCCGAGCCCCCGACAATCACGCGCCCTTCGGTTTGTTCCACGAATCCTGCGATGATGCGCAGCAATGTTGTTTTGCCGCAGCCCGAAGGGCCCAGAAGCGCCACCAGGCTGCCCGCATCGACATTGAGAGTTACGTCGTTGACCGCAAACGCGTTTCCGTATCGGTGGGTGATGCGATCTATGACAAGTTCGCGCGCGCCAGAGGCATTATGAAAAGACATGAGAGAAGCCTTGAGTGGTATTCGAAAAAATTAATAATAATTATGCCACCACTTTTATGAGCTGGTGTCAATCATGCAATGCGGCAGTGGGCTTATGCAAGTGCTTCGAGTGCGACACGTCCGGGAATGATCTCGTCTTTGGGCCAGACATAGAAATTGGCAGTGCATCCAATCGCAACATCAAGTTGCGCGATGTAATCTTCGCGTGGAATTTCGATGGCGCCGAGTGTCATCAGATGCGGCGTCACGAATTGTGTATCAAGCAAGAGAGCGCCTGCCTTGCGCAGTCGTGCGACGAGATGAACGAGGGCAACCTTCGACGCGTCGCGGGCGGTGTGGAACATGCTCTCACCAAAGAAAGCGCCACCGATCATCACGCCATAAAGTCCACCAACCAGTGCGCCATCTTGATAACATTCGACTGTATGCACAAAGCCCTGATTGAAGAGGTCGCGATAGAGTTTGCGAATGCGCTCGTTGATCCAGGTGCTCGGTCGCTCAGCACTGCCACCTGCACAGCCCAGAATCACGCCGTCGAAGTCTTGATCAACCCGCACCTCGAAGCGGTCGGAGCGCACGACCTTGGCCAAGCTCTTGGAGACGATGAGGCCATCCAGCGGGAAGATACCTCGTTGTTCCGGGTCTACCCAAAACAAGCTCGGATCATCGGCCGATTCCGCCATCGGAAACATCCCGATGGAATAGGCGCGCAACAAAATCTGCGGCGTGATCTCAAGTGATTGACCTTGTGACATGGGCAAAGGGTGGTGCGGCGGGGCAGGGAGGTCAAGGGGGGAGGCTGGCAGCTGGCAGCAGGCAGTAGGCAGTTGGCAGTTGGCAGTAGGCAGTTGGCAGTCGAAGAGAACGTGGCCTGCTTCTCCCTTTTCGATCTCTCTTCCGAGAGTCCCGATCCGCTCATCCGCCCGCATCAGCGGGCACCTTCTCCC
>CAZLBA010000149.1:0-7746 GCA_964557555.1 uncultured Beijerinckia sp. | reverse complement strand
ATGTGCGGAATTGTGGGGCTGTTCCGGCCTGGCGGCTTGCTGCCGAATGAGGGTGAGCGACTTTCGCCATTATGTGCGCGGCTGGCCCATCGAGGCCCTGATTCCGATGGGCTGTGGCTGGACGAGTCGGCAGGCATAGCGCTGGGCCATCGACGTTTGTCGATCATTGATCTGTCGCCCGCCGGTGCGCAGCCGATGCACTCAGCGAGTGGACGCTACACGATCATCTTCAATGGCGAGATCTATAATTTCGCAGATCTGCGCGAAGGGCTTGCCATGCGTGGTCTTGCGCCTGATTGGCGAGGCCATTCCGATACGGAAATTTTGCTTGCCTGTATCGAAGCGTTTGGACTTGACACAACATTGATCCGCCTGCGCGGCATGTTTGCATTCGCGCTCTTCGACGCTCACGAGCAGGCCTTGCATTTGGTACGCGATGCCTTTGGCGAGAAGCCGCTTTATCTTGCGCGCATCAACGGTGCCTTCGTTTTTGGTTCTGAGCTGAAGTCTATTCAGGCGCACCCTGATTTCGCCCGCAGCATCAATCCGCAGTCGCTCGTTGCTTTTGTCCGACATGGCTATCTGGGAGCAACCGGCAGCCTCTATAATGATGTGGCGCAGATAGCGCCGGGCTCTTGCGTCACGATCACGCGGGCGGGAGAGAGTAAGGCTGCGCAGTGGTGGGACCATGAAGCCATTGCGGCAGAGGCGCGGCGCGAGCGCTTCGAGGGCAGCGATGGTGAAGCGGTGGAACTGCTGGATCGGCTGATCCATGCCAGCATTGCCCGTCAGTCAGTTGCAGATGTGCGGGTTGGCGCTTTCCTGTCCGGTGGAATTGATTCCTCCACGATTGCTGCGATCATGCAAGCGCAACGCGCGACGCGGATTGATACATTTACGCTGGGCTTTCAGGAAGAGGCATTCAACGAAGCTCCTTACGCACGCGATGTCGCTCGCCATATAGGCTCGAACCATCATGAGATCGTGCTCAGCGGCGAAGATGCGCGTGATCTTGTCGCGCGTATGCCTGATATTTATGACGAGCCTTTCGCTGACCCTTCGCAACTGCCGACGGTACTTCTTGCCGGTTTTGCCCGGCGTGGCGTAACTGTTTGTCTCTCTGGCGATGCCGGTGATGAATTATTCGCGGGATATGGGCGCTATCACGCGATCAACAAGCGCTGGTCGCAGGGTATCGGTGGTGTTGCGATCCGCGCTGCTTCGGTTGCCTATGCGCAAGCTTTGCTGTGTGTTCTCGGCCCTGCCAAAGCGATCGGTCTAAAGCGCATCTTTGGGCGTGGCCTGTGGCCTTTGCATTTGCGCTTGCAGGGTTTGAAAAATCGCTCGCAAGCGGCTTATGCCTTGCAGGCTTATGAGCGGTCTTTCACAGTCACGGATCAGGCTCACAGCTTTGTTCACGACGGCCAGCCGCTCCATGATCCGTTTGTGGCAAGGATTGCGTCGCATCAGGATTGGTCTGTTCTCGAACAGGCGACCATGCTCGATTGTTATCGCTACTTGCCTGACAACATTCTTGTGAAGGTGGATCGTGCCGCCATGTCGCATTCGCTTGAGACGCGCATCCCCCTGCTTGATCCCGATATTGCTGCCTTTGCCTGGTCACTGACTGATGCGCAGCGCTTGATGAATGGTGAACGCAAGGGGATTTTGAAAGCTGTTCTCAATCGCTATGTCCCGCGAGAGTTGTGGGATCGGCCCAAGCGCGGATTTGGTATTCCTGCCGCTGCCTGGTTGCGCGGTCCATTCCGGGAGCTTGCGGCAGATCTCTTTTCACCAGCGCGCCTGCGCCGGCAGTCTTTGCTGGATGAGGCCGCGGTTACGCAGATCTGGCAGGACTTCCTCAACGGCGGGCAGCGTCGCAGTAATCTGATCTGGACGCTGTTTATCTTGCAGCTCTATCTCGCACGTGAGGAAGGCTAGCCGCCATCCACCTTGCGATAGGGTTGGGGCCGCACGCCAAACAGATAAGCGAAAGATCCAAGCCCAGAGGCCAGTTGCTTGGCTGCGTGAAATGCAAGTCGCTTGCCTTTGTCGGGCATGAGCGGGATTAGCATAGCGAGCGGTAAACGGATCAAGCCATCGAAGATGCGGCCAAAGCCTTTGATCGCGCTTTTGAGGAGGGCTGCAGTCTTGCCACGCTGCTTCTCATGCAAGACAGAGATATTGATGGCAACGCGGAAGGTACGGTGGAGCTGCCATTGCAAGGTCATGCGGCTTTCGGGTACCAGCTCCTCAACCACAGCATCACCTACCCAGACAATTTTGCCACCATTGAGCGCGACACGTGTGAAGAAATCCGTATCGCTGCCGCCCGTGAAGCGCATACCTCCATCAAAACTCAATCCCATGCCTGCAGGATCAAAGATGCGGGTGCGCACCATGGTGTTGTGGCCCTCTGCCTTGCGCAAGAGGGTGCCGCGTGGGCGCTTGTCGATCTCGGGCGTAACCATCCAGGCGGGCGTGTCTTTTGGATAGACGGAAATGACACGGCCATAGATGACATCAGCGTCATAAGTTCGACTGGCTTCAACCATGGTCTTGAACCAGTCCTTCTGGGCAACCTCATCATCGTCAATATAGAGTGCCCAGTCATAGCCATTTTGCTGCGCAAATGTGCCGCAGCGATTGCGTGCGAAGGGGATACCGAGTTCAGGCTCAAGCACAAGATGAATGGTACGTCCGCTCGCCTGTCGCTGACGCTCAACGAGATCGGTGGTCGTCAGGCTTTCATTATTCTCGACCACAAGGATGTCCATTCTGGCGGCATCATGCGGCAGCTGGGCGCAGACCGAATCAAGGCATGATTGCAGCAGGCGCGGGCGGCCTCGGGTGCAAATTGTGACGAGCACCCGTTCAGGGGTCTTGATTTGGTCCATGGTCAGCGAGGGTCCAGCATGTGATCGTCGGCCTATAGCATTTTGCCGAGCTCGATGCAGCCGTTTTCGACTTTTACCGGGATTGCGGCCATGACAGACGGGCCTCGGCCCTGTAGATTGCGCCCGTTTGCTGAGAGGATGGTCGATGAAAACCGCGCTGATTACGGGTGTCACGGGGCAGGACGGCTCCTACCTCGCACGGCTGCTTCTGGAGAAGGGGTATCGTGTATTTGGCATCAAACGCCGCTCCTCCAGCCTCAATACCCAGCGCGTCGATGATATCTACGAGGATATCCATGTGCCCCATGCGCGGTTCACACTCGTCTATGGGGATATGACTGATGCCACCAATCTCATTCGTGTCGTGCAAGATACCCAGCCTGACGAGATCTATAATCTTGCCGCTCAAAGCCATGTGCAGGTGAGTTTTGAGACGCCGGAATATACAGCCAATGCCGATGCGCTTGGTACATTGCGCTTGCTGGAAGCCATCCGCATCCTGAAGCTGGAAAACAAAACCCGTTTCTATCAGGCCTCGACATCAGAACTTTATGGCAAGGTGCAGGAAACACCGCAGCGCGAGACAACCCCATTTTATCCCCGCAGTCCCTATGCAGCGGCCAAGCTCTATGCCTATTGGATCGTCGTGAATTATCGCGAGGCTTATGGGCTGCATGCCTCCAATGGCATTTTGTTTAACCATGAAAGCCCAGTCAGGGGCGAGACTTTTGTGACGCGCAAGATCACTCGTGCAGTGGCTGCCATCCATCAAGGACTGCAAGATCGCGTCTGGCTTGGCAATCTGGATGCGAAACGCGATTGGGGTCATGCGCGCGATTACGTCGAGGGCATGTGGCTTATGCTGCAACAAGATCACCCCGACGATTATGTTCTGGCGACGGGGCGCACGCATTCTGTTCGCGAATTTGTCGAGATGGCTTTTCGCGAGGTTGATACAGCCATTCGCTGGGACGGAACGGGCGTTGGGGAAAAGGGTCTGTGCGCCAAGACCGGCAAGGTTCTCGTTGAAGTGGATCCACGTTACTTCCGTCCAACAGAAGTCGATCTATTGTTAGGGGATCCGAGCAAGGCGAAGGCGAAGCTTGGCTGGACCGCCAAAACATCACTCGAAGATATGGTGCGCGAAATGGTGCGCAGCGACGTGGAGCTGTTGCAGGCGAAAGCCTGAGCAGCTGCGCGAAGGAGAATGGGAATGCAGGTCACCACCTCTGGCGTCAGCTTTTGTGTGAGCGATGAAGATGCAGCGTTTTGGCAGCATGTGAATAGCGACAACTGGGAACAAGCGACCTATCGCGCTATTTCCTCGCAACTGACGCCTGATACGGTCTTTCTCGATTTCGGTGCCTGGATTGGCCCAATTTCGCTTTTTGCTGCTGCTTGTGGCGCGCGTGTCTATTCTTTCGAGCCTGATCCGGTAGCAGCGCGCAAGCTACGCGAGAATGTGGCGCTGAACCCTGAACTGTCCCAGCGTATCACGATCTTCGAAAAAGCAGTTTGGCCTGTTCCAGGGCAGCTGACCTTTGGCGCGCGTCATGCGCAGGGCGACTCGATGTCGAGCATTCATCACACATCATCAGATGTGACATGGGCGGTTGACGTCATCACCCCGCAGGAAGCTGCTGCTCTGGTGCCGCAAAATGCCCCGCTGTTTCTCAAGATTGATATTGAGGGCGCGGAATATGAGGTGATCCCTCAGATGCATGATTTGCTCGCACATCCAAGGCTCGCAGCTTTGGTGTCATTCCATCCACGTTTTGTTGCTGGCGGCCATCCGCGCTGGCATAGGACCATCCCGCTGACGAAGCGCATCCTTGACTGCTTCCGCAGCTTCCAATGCTACCTCGTTCACAAAAACACGTTCCGGCGAATGCCAGTTGTAGAAAGCCTCAATAACCTTGGGCTTGCCTATCTGGAGACGCGGCTCAGTTATATGTTTGTGAAGCGTTGATCAGGGGGCAGGATCGCCCAGCAGTTTGCGTTTGAGCTGGATCTTCGTCATGGCCTCGACATTACGACGCTCTTGCTCTCCGAACCGTCGCTGTACGAGATCGAGATAGGGCGGATTGGTGAAATAGGTCTGCCACGCATTGTCCCGGAATCGCAGCACATCGGCCGCAGACAGATGTTTGGTGCGCAATGGTTCTGCTTCATAAGACAGAAAGCCGAAGGCTTCATAGCTCGACGGCAGAGACCAGCCATTCTGCAGCGCCTGATGATACATTGCACTGCCGGGCAATGCCTGACACGGATACATATTGGCCATTTCCGTATTCAACTCCAAGGCAAGATCAAGTGTCTCTTGCATTGTGTTCAGGTCATCATCCGGGAAGCCGAAGATGTAGTTGCTGATGATGTTGATGTCTGCGGCCTGAATGCTTTGGCAGATTTTACGTATGTTGACTTCCTTGAAGGAGCCTTTTGAGACCTCCTGACGAACCATCTGGTTCCCGGCCTCGACGCCGATCGCCAACCAGTTGACGCCCGCCTTCTTGAATGTTTCGAGAACATTCTCGCGCACTGTATCGACGCGCGTATAAGCCCACATGTTGAAGCCATAATCCTGAGCGATACAGTTTTCCAGAACGGGCAGATAATATTTGCGGTTGAGGAAAAACATCTCATCGCTGATGCGCAATGTGCGCACGCCGAGTTTGGCGAGCTTGTCCATCTCTCGCTTTACCCATTCAGGGCTCCAGAACCGCATTCCCTTTGAATGCGACGCATTGATGTGGTCGTCATTGTCAACGCGGTTGACGATATTGATCATGCAGAAGTCGCAGGCAAACTGGCAGCCGAGGCTTGTATAGATTGCAGCAAATGGCGTGCGTTGCTCAAAATCGAAATTCGCATGCCAGAAGTGCGCGCGATAAAGGTCGAGCGGCTTTTCCTTGAAGGGCAGCAAATCCCAAGCGTAGCCGGGCAGATCTTCATCCATCCTCTCTTGTGGTACAACACGTTCAGGTGCGTTGAGGATGAGACGGGTTGTGGCTCCGTCCTGCTGTTTGTAGCCGATACCCTTGATCTTGGGAAAATCGGGTGTCAGACGAGAGGCGAGAAGATTGTGGAGCGCATAAACGCCCTCGTTCAGCAAGACGAGATCAACAAAGTCGTAAGCGAGTACTTCTTTAGGCAGCGCGCTGACATGGGAGCCGACAAAACATAGAGGCGCCGAAAGGCCTGCTTCTTTTAAAGCGCGACCCAGCGCAATCGCACCGATCATGCTTGTTGTGCCTGAATTGGGATTCTGACCGTAGAGCACGAAGACGACGAGGCGCGCTTTCGATTCGAGAATTCTCCTGCAAGAGGCGTCCATTGTCAGGCGTTCGGCATCGCAGTCGAGAATGCCTACGCGATAGCCGTTAGATCGACATGACTCAGCGAGCAAGAGTGACCAAGTTGGAGGCTCAATTGCGGAGAAAGTCGTCGCCAAGCCCTGATAGGCTTTTGCCGATGAGTCTGGCGTGACAAACAGGACGTCCAACATGCGCTCTCCTAAATGGTCAGGATATGCTCAGCGTTTCGAATGCGGAGCTTGTTCAAGACCCTCTCATTGAAGTACGAACTCTCCGTTGCGGCAGATAATCCACCAGAAGCCGTCCTTCATGTTCACTTGGCCAAACTCTTCGGCAATTGCAAGAAGGACACCGGGGTGAAAATGCCCCTTGGTGTGGAAGATAAAATCTCGATCTCTATTGGCTACTGCTACCTGGAGAAGTTCCTCGTCGTGGCCCATCTCATAGTCATCGCCACAGATGATGCCAAAGGACTTGTTGACCGCTCGTTTGGCGTTGATGAGATCTTCCTTTATTGCATCATAATAGTGAGATCCATCCACATAGATGAGGTCGAATTCGCCTGTGAGTAATTTCAGGAAACTTGAGGATTTTGCACGAACCAGACTTATATCCATGTCTGGTCTTTGCGCTTCATAATCCAGAACCCGAAGTGCGGTGTTATGAAACGCCGAAAAGGTCATGTCATTCATGCTTTTGTAACCCGGCGCGCCGCCTGATAGGTCGGCCGCGCTCACATACGGCGTCCACGCATCAACGAGGACCATTGCTGAGTGTTGGGGCAAGGACTCAACCCATACGCGTGTTGATCCCTCTCCAAACCATGTGCCGATTTCTAACATCTTTATAGAGCGGGTAAAATTGTTTTCGATGAGCTCCCGCATGGCAGTACAGCGATCTGGAGCAACCTGACTGCGAGCCACCGGCGACAACCTGAAAAGCCAATGTGGCGCAGAAAGTCTGGCAAGCCGGTCGATAAGGAAATGGGCTGCTGCTGACTTCAGGTTGCGGATGTTTGACCTGATTCTTCGTGGAAAAGCCGTTTGATTATGCATGAACAACCTCCAAATTCTGAAAGAATTACAGACCTCATGAAAAGAGCTGTTGGCAGTCTGTTGAGGGACTGTGGATGTGCGCTGCGAGATAATCGTTACAAAAATTGCATTAATGTCGTTGATTCCAGTAAACAGCTTATGTGTTTCTGATGAGCTTGTGAATCGCTTTTCCGACTCGCTCTAAATGTTGCGTTTGGATATTTGGTTTTGGATCAAACTCAAGAAAGCAGCCTGGCAATGCCCCAAGTCTCAGTCCTGTGTCTCAACAAAAACAATCTTGAGACACTGCGCCGTTCCATGTCCTCGATCCTTGCGCAGGAGGGCGTTGACCTTGAGGTCGTGGTTGCTGATGGGGGCTCCAGCGACGGGTCACTTGAATATCTGTTGAGCCTTGATCATGTGCGTGTGCTTGATGGGGTCGATCGGTCGCGAGATGAAGGCGTCTTGCGTGCTGCGCGGGGGGCAAATGGAAAATATATT
>CAZLBA010000148.1:0-7882 GCA_964557555.1 uncultured Beijerinckia sp. | reverse complement strand
CGCATGCGGTCGATCTGCTCGTTGATGGAGCTTTCTTTCTCGATATAGGTGTCGGTGCGCGGCACATAGGCTTCGGGCTGATAATAGTCGTAGTAGGAGACGAAATATTCGACCGCATTATCGGGGAAGAAGCTTTTGAACTCGCCATAGAGCTGCGCGGCGAGTGTTTTGTTGGGCGCCAGAATGAGAGCCGGGCGGTTCGAACGCGCAATCACTTGCGCCATGGTGAAGGTCTTGCCTGACCCTGTCACGCCCAGCAGAACCTGATCGCGTTCCTGCGTTTCCAGGCCGGCGACGAGTTCAGTGATTGCCTGAGGTTGGTCGCCGCGCGGTTCGTAATCGGAAACGAGACGGAATTTGATGCCGCCTTCGGATTTTTCCGGACGGGGTGGGCGATGTGGCACCCAGGGCTGGCTGTCGCGCAGATTGGGGTCGCCCTGTTCGAGCAGCGCTTTCAGGCTATCGACCGTTGCTGTTGCCCCAGTGATGCCCGGCGCTTTCGGCTTCACTCGGCGAACTTCGTCGGTCGGGAGCGCAATATCGGGCCCGCCGTTGCGGCGGCTCAGCTTGCGCGCAAGCTCTGGATCGAGCCCTGTGACGTCGCCACTGTCGAAAGCCGCCTGTGGCGCCTCGCCCATGCCGCTGCGCCGCTCATTCAGGGCCGGATTGAGCAGGGCCGCCAGATGTTCATCGAGCGGTTGCACATCGGGGCGCGAGGCTCTGGAGCGCGGATTGCGGCTGGGGGATTTCGTCGGGCCGGATTTCGGGGGTTTCGCCATGCCCGCAATATGGGCCGAGTCCGCGCTGCGTCAAAGGGCTGATCCACAGCTTACAGGTCGGCGTAGTCCTGATCTGTGGGGGAGGCGGTTTTCCGCACAGTTTGGGTTGCTCTCACGGGCGGTCCCGCCTATGGTCCGCGCCGCAAAACAAGCCTTTTTCGGAGACTCACATGTCGTTCCTCGCCGGAGCCGTAACTCGCGTGAAGCCATCCGCCACCATGGTGGCGACCCAGCGGGCGCGCGACCTCAAAAATAGCGGGCGCGACATCATCTCGCTCTCTGTCGGTGAACCCGATTTCGACACGCCGGACCACATCAAGGAAGCTGCAATCGCCGCCATCAAGCGTGGCGAGACCAAATATCCGCCGGTGCTTGGCATCGTGCCGCTGCGTGAAGCGATCGCTGCGAAGTTCAAGCGCGAAAATAATCTCGACTACAAGGCGAGCCAGACGATTGTCGGCACGGGTGGCAAGCAGATCCTGTTCAACACCTTCCTCGCCACCTGCGATCCCGGCGATGAAGTCATCATTCCTGCGCCCTATTGGGTCAGCTATCCCGACATGGTTACCATTGCCAATGGCAAGCCGGTCATCGTGCCGACGAAGCTGGAGAATGGTTTCAAGTTGCAGCCTGCTGATCTGGAGCGTGCGATCACGCCGCGCACCAAGTGGCTGTTGCTGAATTCACCCTCAAATCCGACAGGCGCCGCCTATACGCGCGCCGAGTTGAAGGCGCTGACGGACGTGCTGATTCAGCCAAAGAACAAGCATGTTTGGGTGCTCACCGACGACATTTATGAGCATCTGACCTATGGCGACTTCAAGTTCACGACCGTCTGCGAAGTCGAGCCGAACCTGATGGATCGCACGCTGACGCTGAATGGCATGTCGAAGAGCTATGCCATGACCGGCTGGCGCATCGGCTATGCTGCAGGCCCTGACTCACTGATCAAGGCCCTTGATCTGTTGCATGGTCAGCAGACCTCGGGGGCTTGCACCATTGCGCAGTGGGCATCTGTGCAGGCATTGAATGGCCCGCAGGATCATCTGCCGATCTTCCGTGATGCCTTCGAGAAGCGCCGCGATCTCGTTGTCTCGATGCTCAATCAGGCGAAGTACATCAAGTGCCCCACGCCGGAAGGCGCGTTCTATGTCTATCCCGATTGCTCGCAGGCGATCGGCAAGAAGACGCAGGGCGGCAAGGTTATCCAGAGCGACGAGGATTTCATCTCCGAATTGCTCGAACAGGAAGGCGTGGCCGTGGTTCATGGTTCGGCCTTTGGTCAGGGACCTAATTTCCGTATTTCCTATGCGGCCAAGACCGAACAGCTGGAAGATGCTTGCCGTCGCATTCAGAAGTTTACGGCCAGCCTCGTGTGAGGTCAGGCGTAGTGCCAAAGCAAACAGCGGCCCTCGTGGCCGCTGTTTTGTTTTATCGGGCCTTGCGCGGGCGACCGCCTTTAGCACCATTGGCGCGAGCGGCAGCGGCCTTGGCAGCTGATGTACTGCTGCCTGCCAGTTTAGCGAGATAGCTGCGTGCCCCAAAGAGGCCGCTCATAAGGCCGGGCACGGACAGATCCGTATCGAGACTTTCCCAGTGCAGGCCATAGCCCGAGCCCAGCACTTCAACTTCTGCAAGTTGGTCTTCGCTGGCTTTGGCCAGCTCCGGCGCCAGACGCGGCGGGAAGGCGAAGGTGCAGCCATTGCTGAGATCTACGACCACGCGCTGCGTTTTGCGATCATAGCGGGCGCCGATGGCGCGCAGCTCTTCGCGTTTGGCGCGCTGGCCGGCTGTCATGGCCGCATCAATGTCGGCGTCAGAAAGTTCAGTCATGGATTTCGTCCCATTTCTTTTTGAGGAATTCGCGATGTTCAAGGACCGCCTCATAGGCGTGGCGGACCTCCTTGTGGGAGAGCCCTTCGCACCAGATGAGTCTTGGCGATTGCGGCCAGAGATCAATTTTGGCCTCTCCGCTTCCTTTGATGACGTGGACATGGGCGGGCTCATGATCGTTGGAATAAATAACAAAGCGCAGGCCATAGGCCCTCAAGACAGTAGGCATATTAATAACCCATCAAGTTAGGTTTTGCAAGCACGGCTCAAAAAAATCAGGTTGTCGCCCGCAAGGGCGCCAAAAAACTTCAGTCGAACAAGCCTCTGATTGGGACGAACAGCTCTTCCACTGGCATTTTCCTGGAAATCATATGCTGCTGGTGGAGATAGCTGATCAGCGCTTCCAGTGTGGAGCGGTTGGGCTCGATCCCATAGGGCCAGGGATCGCCGCCCATCAGGGTTTCGATTTCGTCGAAGGCGTCGAGATGCCAAGGGAACATGGTGGATTGGGTGATGGAGACGCGCATGAGATCGACGGCAAAATCCTTCGCCTCTTGAAACGCCTTGAACAGGCTCGTGGCGATCCAGGGATGGCGTTCATAGACATCGCGGCGGATCGCGAGGAGATGCATCACGGGGTGAATCTTTGTGCGGCGATAAAGATCGCGCTCGATCTCGCTGAAATTGGGAAAGAGGCGCACAATGTCCGGGTTCTTGCCGAAATTCGGCGGCCGACGTGCAGGGATCATGGCGTCAATTTCACCGCGAGCGAGAAGCTCGGCAAGTGAATAGGGGCTCTCATTCTCGACGATATCGACGGGTTTCAGCAAAGGCCTAGTGGTGGGCTGTCCATGCGGGCCCGCTTTTTCGATCGCACCCTGTACCCATTTTACGTTTGAGAAATCGACTCCGAAGTCATTATGCAGATGGCCACGAATCCAAACAGCTGCTGTCTGCGTATAAAGCCCTGTGCCGATGCGCTTGCCTTCCAGATCTTTGGGGGTGCGAATCCCCGCATTGCGATTGATGAAAATGAATCCATGCCGGAAGCAGCGCGACGGAAATACGGGAATGGCAACGAAATCTTTTTCTCCTGCATCAACCATCCGCACATATTCGGATGTGGAGAGTTCGGCGCAGTCAAACTCCTTGTTGCCCACCATGCGATCGAAGATTTCGCGTGAGGCTTCGATGGCGATGTAGTTGAGGTCGATTCCCTCAGGCTGAACCTCGCCACTGCGCAGGGCCTGAGTGCGATCATAGCGCCCGCAGGCGAAGGTGAGGGGCAGACGAGCCATAAGCGTTTCCTCCCGACATGTTTGGTCTTTCGATTAGTAGCGATTTGAATCGCTTGGGCAAGTGAGCGGTCGCGGCGCGAGGCGCTGGGGCCCGGGCTTTTGTGCGATGTCATGTGCAAAGAATCCACAGGCTCGCGCGCAGCAATTTCATGTCCGCGGCATTTGCTGCATATATTGGCTTATCGAATTGATTCGTCGGTGGCTTCAATCACCGACACAGTATGTGTCCGGTCCGGGTTGCGCCCGCGTCACCTTGAGTCCCGCTCGCGTTAAAGACCCTGCACTGAGGCAAAACCGACGATGTCGATGATTGAGACCGAAGCCCAACGCTCCGCCAATCCGGTGGATGTGGTTGAACAGATGGCTTCGCTGAACCATTGGTCCTTCGATCGCGAGGCTGATGACGAGATCTCGATCTCCGTCACTGGCGGCTGGACCGATTATCATGTGGCCTTCACCTGGCTGCCGGATCTTGAGGCGCTGCATGTTGGCTGCGCCTTTGACATCAAGTTCAATGATCGCCGCCGCGCCGAAATTCTCAACCTCGTTTCCATCGTGAATGAGCAGTTGTGGGTTGGTCATTTCGGCCTCTGGGAGAAGGAAGGCGTGATCATCTTCCGCCATGCCATGTTGCTGGCTGGTGGCGCTGAAGCCAGCCGTTCACAATGCGAGGCGGTGCTGCAGGCAGCGATCAGCGCTTGTGAGCGTTATTATCAGGCGTTCCAGTTCGTCATTTGGGCCGGGCGTAATGCGCGCGAAGCACTGGATGCGGCCTTGTTTGAAACGGCAGGCGAAGCGTGAGCACAGCTTCTCTCCCAACCTCTCTTGTACTGGTTGGCGCAGGCAAGATGGGTGGCGCCATGTTGCAGGGATGGCTCTCGCTGGGCCTTGCAGGCAGGGCTGTTACCGTGATGGATCCCTTTGCGGGGGATGAGATGACGGCGCTCTGCGTCAGGCATGGCGTGGCGCTTAATCCGCCTGTTGCAACTGTGGCAGCGCCGCAAGTTCTCGTGCTTGCGATCAAGCCGCAAATGCTCGATGAAGCGGCGCCCGGCATTGCGCCCATGGTGGGCGCTGACACGCTCGTCGTGTCGATCCTTGCTGGCAAGACTATCGGCAATATCACCGCGCGCCTTCCAGCTAAGGCGGTGGCGCGTGCCATGCCCAACACGCCTGCAGCGGTGGGGCGTGGCATTACCGGCGTTGCGGCCAATGCAGCCACCACGCCCGCGCAACGCGCCATGGCGGATGCCTTGCTGCAGGCCATCGGGCAGGTTGTGTGGGTCGATGATGAAGCTTTGATCGACGCTGTAACGGCTGTCTCAGGGTCAGGCCCGGCCTATGTGTTTCATTTGGTCGAGGCCATGGCGGCGGCGGGCGAACAGGCCGGTCTGCCTGCCGATGTCGCTCTCAAGCTGGCGCGGGCAACAATCGAGGGTTCGGGCGAGCTTCTTTTCCGCGAGCCGGGGACCAGCGCCGCGCAGTTGCGCAAGAATGTCACCTCGCCCGGCGGCACGACTGCGGCGGCCCTTGAGGTGCTGATGGGGCCAGAGGGGCTCACAGAGCTCATGGGGCGGGCTGTGGCGGCCGCCAAGCGGCGTGCGGGGGAATTATCGGGCTAAATGTCCCACCAGCTTGGCGTGGCGCCCTCGCAGGCCTAGATAGAGGCAATGATGGGAGCCCCACATGGCCACTGACACCGCGACTGCGACCGCTATGCCTGCTGATATCCGCAACCGCATCATTGATGCGCTGATGGAGCTGGCGGGCGAACGCGCCTTCGAAGATATTACCATCAACGATATTGCGCGCCGAGCCGAGATCTCGCTGGCGCAATTTCGCGATCACTTCCCCTCAAAGGGAGCTGTGCTTGCCGGCTTCACAAAGCGCATTGACCGCATCGTGCTGGAAGGCACCAGCGACGACCTGATGGGTGAGCCCGCCAAGGATCGGCTCTTCGATGTGCTCATGCGCCGTCTCGACGCGATGGCACCTTACAAGCGTGGGCTTGAGGGCATCATGGATTGGGTTCGGCGTGATCCCTTGTCAGCTGCCGCGCTTAATCGCGAAGTCGTCAATGCGATGCGTTTCATGCTGGAAGCTGCCGAGATTGACAGCGAAGGCACGGTGGGCGCGATCAAGCTGCAGGGTCTCGCGCTCGCCTGGACACGTGTGCTTGATGTGTGGCTGCATGATCATGATCCTGATCAGTCGCGCACCATGGCTGCGCTCGACCGCGAACTGACGCGGGGCGGGCAGATTGTTGCGCGCGTGGAAGATCTCAATCGTCTGGCAACGCCGTTGCGCTCGCTCGCACGAGCAGCGCTCGATGTGCCGCGCAGCTTGGGCGAGCGCGTGCGCCATCGTGCCGAGCGGCGCGATGATGATCTTGAGATGACCTGAGCCAGAAGCGCCTTCGCAGGAACGTCCACCTTCGCTTCGCGTTTGCCTCAAGACTTCGGTCTGAATGAGGAGCGCAAAATGGATACCGATCGCATCAAGGGTGCGGGCCGCGATTTGTATGGTCGTGGCGAAGAGGCTGTTGGATCACTCACCGGCGACAATGAAACGCGTTCGCGTGGCATGCTCGATCAGGCTGCGGGGCAAGTGCAAAATACCTATGGGCGTGCCAAGGATACAGCGCGCGACATGACCGATCAGGCCATGGAGATGGGCGAGCGCTATTATGATCAGGGCACGCGTGCCATTCGTGACAGTGTGCAGAGCCAGCCCATCGGCTCTTTGCTCATTGCGGCCGCTGCTGGCTTTGCATTGGCCTGGATGATTCAGGGGCGCAACGACCACTGATCACACAGGCACGCGCACACTTGCTCGCAAGCCACCCATGGGGCTTTGGCCGAGAATGATGTCGCCGCCATGGGAACGCGCAATATCACGGGCGATGGCGAGGCCAAGACCGGTCCCGCCCTCGTCCTGATTGCGCGCTTCATCGAGACGGAAGAAGGGACGGAACACTTCTTCACGTTTTTCAGGCGGGATGCCTGGCCCATCATCATCGACATTCACGGTGAGAAAACGCTGGTCGCGCATGGCCTCAATCTCGATGCGGTCGCCATAGCGCTGCGCATTGCTGACGAGATTGAACAGGCAGCGCTTGAAAGCATCCGCCCGCACCGTCACGACAGGCTCGCCCGCGATGCGAATTTCAGTTGCATGGCCGTGGCGCTCGGCATCTGCCTTCAATTCTTCCAGCAGTGCGCCAATATCCGTGGGAGACGCCGCTTCGCCTGCATCGCCACGCGCGAAAGCGAGATAGGCTTCGAGCATACGCTGCATTTCTTCGACATCTTTCAGCAGCTCGTCCTTCTCAGGTCCGTCGTCCAGCAAGGCGAGGGAAAGCTTGAAGCGGGTGAGAATGGTGCGCAGGTCATGGCTCACACCATTGAGCATGGCGGTACGCTGTTCGATGCTGCGCTCAATGCGGCGCTTCATTTCGAAGAAAGCGTAAGTCGCCTGTCGCACCTCACGCGCGCCTTGCGGGCGGAAATCAAGTTCACGCCCCTTGCCGAAATCCTCCGCTGCAGTGGCAAGACGCAGGATCGGACGGATCTGATTGCGCAAAAAAGCAACTGCCACGCCCAGCAAGACAAGCGACGTGCCCAGCATCCACACCAGAAAAATGTGGGAGTTGGATGCATAAGCCGAATTGCGATGCGCCAGCACGCGCAGCACACCCTGATCAAGCAGGATCTGGATTTCAACGAGGTTCGAGCGCCCCACCGTATCAATCCAGAAGGGACGGCGGATTTGTCGCCCCAACTCGCGCGACAGGGCACTGTCCAGCAGCGAGAAGAAAGGCTTGGGCAGTGGCGGCGGCAATTCCTGCCTCGGCAGGATTTGCACATCAAGCTGCAAGCGGGTCGCAGCAATGCGGCGCAATTCTTCGCGGCGCGTTTCTTCCGGCAGCATGGGATAGAGATCCATCACCGCGCCAATGTCGCGCACAACGCC
>CAZLBA010000147.1:0-8049 GCA_964557555.1 uncultured Beijerinckia sp. | reverse complement strand
ACGCAATCATCATGCATCATGATGCTTAGCTTAGCGCCATGATTCATGCCGAAAATCATCAAAGCGCCGTTCTTGCCAATCAGGTTCGTGTTGATACGTGTAAAACGCGGTGCGCAGTTGCTCGACGAAATCGGGGTGCACGTACCGCATGTACATGCGCCACCAGCTTTTCGGCAGAGCATCGGTGAGCTGTGCCACGGGGTCGGTGGACCATCGTCGCCAGGCCTCGTCAGCGTTTTCATCGAGATACATCGAAACGCCTTCGCGCCAGAACGACCACGTGCCATCCACGCACTGGCCATAGACGGTGCATCCGCCACCTTCAATGCTCATTTTGGCGATGAGGAGTTTCTCCATGGGGGCGCTCCTTTGAGGGGTGTCAGGCACTGTCGTGCAGTGAAAATCTGGGTGCACTGGACGTGGGCATGGCGAGGGCAGTCGTCTTCGTTACTCGCGTCGTAAATCCGAGAATCATTGTTCCTGCCAGTTACGTTTGCGTCTGTGCGTGTAAAACGCGGTGCGCAGTTGCTCGACGAAATCGGGGTGCACGTAGAGAACGTACATGCGCCACTAGCTTTTTGGCAGAGCATCGGTGAGTTGTGCAACGGGCTCGGTAGACCACGGCTTCCAGGCCTCGTCGTCGTTTTCATCGAAATACATCGAAACGTCTTCTTGCCAGAACGACCATGTGCCATCTACGAGTCGTCCATAAATGGTGCACACACCACCATCTAAGCCCATTTCAGCGATGAGGATTTCATCCATGGGGGTGCTCCTTTGGGTGCTCGGGTCGCGCTCTATTTCCGTTCAATGTGGTCGAGCAGGTGGGAGTGGGTCATGAAGTATGAACGATGGTGTGTTGGGGGAGTTCTTCATGGTCCCTTATTATTCAGTCATTCGTCGTGTTTCCAATCTTCTGCGGTAAGGGGAAGTGCATTTAGCTCAGCTTGTGCTTCGCGCCAGGTAGGTAAATGTGCATCGAGGAGTGCCATAAAGCGTTCACTGTGATTTGGTGCGATTAGATGCGCCATTTCGTGAACGATGACATATTCTAACAGCTCCTTAGGCTTTTTAATCAGCTCGGTGTTCAGGCGGATATGACATGCGCGTGGATTACAACTCCCCCAGCGTGTCTTCATGCGTTGCAAAAAATAACTGGCGACAGTGACCCCAAGGCGTGGTTCCCACTTTTGAATGAGCGGTGGTATTGCCTGATGTAGCAAACTTTTGTGCCATTCATGCATGGTCTCGGCACGCTTGGCATGAGTACACCCGGGACGAACATACAGCGTGATGCGCCGATGACTCATCGTTACAGTAGGTTTTTGGTCATGTTCGATGACTGAGAGTAGGTAGCGTTTACCCCAGACATAATGACTTTCACGTGTGACAAACTGACGCGGTGTTTCACGTGCTTGCGTTTGCAGTTTTGTTTGCTGTGCATGAATCCACCCCAGCTTGGTGATGACATAGGCACGCGCGATCTCGAGACGTGTATCGAATGGTGCAACAAGTGTTATTGCGCCATATGGTGGATGTACTGAAAGATGGACATGCTTGACTTGTTTGCGTGTCACGGTAATGGTAAGTTCGCCGATATGGATGACGTCGTTCATCGGTATCCCTGTTGATGCTTAAGCAATTCAAAGAGGCGCTTTGTCACTTCACGGTTGCGTTCGAGCAATGGAAAAAGTGCATTGAGCACTTGCGCTTCGCGCGCTTGATCGCCGCGCCACCCAGCAGGGGCTTGCTCACGCATGGTGTAGTCGATGGTCAGCGCCAGTTCTACGAGCATTGTTACATCATAGTGTGCTGGATCTTCAGACGATGGACGCAGAATATGGGGGAGATTGCGGTATATCACTGTGGCTTCGTGATTCCCGTGTAACGCTACAGGGGTATCATCCTGTTGTTTGTCTGCGAGTTGCTTGACGAGTTGTTCTGCCTTGCGCAAAAAATCTTCGTATGCCAGTGTATTATTGCGGAGTTGTGTGATGAGATCGTCGAGCAACTGTGACATACGTTCGTAGAAGCGTGGGTCGGTAAGCTGATCGCGAATGATTGTTTTGCGTATGTTGTTGGTGATACCTTCGGTGATTGATCGGCGTGACATCTTCCCTTTCGCATTAAGATGTGTCGCAATAGCATCGTGAATGCCTGTCTTGATTATCAAGTCGGTCAGTGATGTATCGCCTAATTCACCCAATGTATTGGATGGTTCGGCTAACACGTAGGTATTGATAAGATGACGCATGTCGGCTTCGTATGGCTTGATATCGAGCTCTTCACCGGAATATTTCTTAATCGCATCTCGTGTATCCGTATGGAAGGTAATTTCTTGTTGTAGTCGGATAATTTCTTCATCACTATATCCGGCATCATTGAGATGTGCCACGAGCCCTGACCACGTGCGGACAAATAATGTGACCGCCTTGTAATACGACACACGTAACGGCTCGGTATTGCTGAGCGCATTAGCATCGGTCGCATCACCACAAAAATAGTTGAGAAACTGTTCGAGCTCACGAGGGAGGGGAATTGGATCGCATAGGTAATGCAACGCTTTGCGTGCGTCGTCGAGCTGTTTCTTGCCCGCAATAAGCCAGTTATTGAGATGCACGTTGTTGTCGCCACCACTGCCCTCATCAATGTCCAGCGCATCCGAACTATAGACGGCGATGGCTTCTTGGACTGCGCCAAACAATTCTTTGAAATCGACGATATAGCCGAAGTCTTTGTCATCACCGTCGAGTCGGTTGGTACGACAAATGGCTTGGAACAAGTTGTGGTCGTGTAGCTCGTTGTCGAGATAGATATATGTGCAGCTCGGTGCATCAAATCCGGTCAACAGCTTGCTCACCACAATCAGCAACTTGAGATTGGCTGGTTCTTCGATGAAGCGGCGCTTTGCTTCGTCTTCATATTGTTTGATATTCGTGGTATCGGTGAGTAGATAGTTTGTGTATGTATCAAATTTATAGCGCTCGTCGCCATTGGCTGGCTCACGTGATATCAGGTTGTGATCGGGTGCGTACGATGTCACGATGCCACAAAACTGTCCAAACGATGTTTGTTGGAATAGCCGGTAATAGTGGCACGCATCGTAAATAGAAGACGCCACGAGAATGGCCGTACCACGGTCATTGTTGAGTCGTGGCCTCAGTGTGAAATCCTCGATAATGCTTGCAATGATGCGTTGTTTGCGCTCGCCCGAGCTCATTAACTCTTGCATTGTGGCCCAGCGTTTGCGCAGAGCGGCCTTTTGGAAGTTGTTGAGGTTGCGTGTTTTTTGCTCGAACCAACGGTCGATTATATCTGGCGATGTGATGCGCTGTGGCACATGACGTGCTTCGTACTTTAGATCGAGCACGACTTTGTCGGCAACAGCCTGGTGGAACTTGTAGGTGTGGATGTACGTGCCAAAGATGTCGCGGGTCATCTGTTTGTCATTGCGGAGCAGTGGGGTACCAGTAAAGCCAATAAAAATAGCATCGTTGAGCCAGCGCTTCATTTGTTTGTGCATGTCGCCGCCTTGTGTGCGATGGCATTCGTCGACAAACACATAGAAACGCCCCTGTATGGGTGGCGGATTCCCTTGTAGATCGGCCGTGTTGAATTTGTGGATGAGTGCACACAACAGGCGCGGATGTGCGGCAGCTAGCTTTGTGACAAACTCGTCGCGCGATGTGATGCGTGGTGATGGCGACCCAGCGGCAATAACGCCAGAATTTTTCATCACACCCTCGATTTGTTTATCGAGTTCGTCGCGGTCAGTGATAATCAGGATACGCGCATGAGGGTCATATTCGAGGAGCCATTTGGCAATCAGCACCATGAGAATACTTTTGCCACTGCCTTGGGTGTGCCAAATAACGCCACCTTCGTGTTGGGATATACGCGCCTGCGCGGCCTTCATTGCCGCATATTGATGCTGGCGTGGCACTTTTTTCTGCCCGGCATCAAAGATGATGCAGTTGCGAATCAAGTCGAGGAGCCGTGCTTTGTCGCAGAGCTGCATGAGTGGACGATCGAGCAAGGCGCCGCTGGGTGTCTGATTGTGGTCAGCGGGCGTTTCGTCTTTCCAGTCGACGAAAAACTGCTCTGGTGTGCCAATCGTACCGTAGCGCAACCCTTGTGAGTCGCTCCCTGCGAAGAGTAGTTGTACCGTGCTAAAGAATGCTTTGTTGAATATCTCGTCTTGATTGGTAATCAGCTGCCGCACGCCATCTGCGATTTCGACCGAGCTCCGTTTGAATTCGATGACGGCTATCGCCAAACCGTTGATATACAGCACAACGTCGGGACGGCGCTCATGCCCGCCTTTGAGTGTGACTTCTTCGGCGAGGGCGAAGTCGTTGGCATTGGGGTTCTGCCAGTCAATCAGCTCCACCGTTTGGTGTGGCTGTCCAGCTGCGACCTGTACCGGCACGCCATAGCGCAACAGTTGATATGTGCGCAGATTGGCTTGATACAGTGTGATGCCAGTTGAATCTGCGGCGGCTTCGAGCTTTTGCAGTGCCGCCGAAATCTGGGCAGTGGTGTATCCGCGCCGTGCCAGATTGTTGCGCAACAACTCGCTTTCAATGGCACGGTTGTGGGAGCGTGTGCTCCAATCGCCCAAATGTTGGTAGCCAAGTGCTACAGTAAAGGCGTGTACAACACGGTTTTGTGTGGCACGTTCGGAACGGGGTTGGTTAGGCATGATTGTTACCATCTAATTGCTCACCCGGAAGTAGATTCGCTTTCACGACCATATCAACCAAGAGACTAGTGCGTGCATTAATCATGTCAGCATCCCAACGCGGCGCATCTGACAGACTAAATATGCCTGATGGCGCAGTGAAGCGCATGGAGTTTAATGCAAGGCCATTTTGGTAACCAATGTGAATCTTGTGCCCAAGAAAACTGCGGTCTTTGACGAGTTGTTGTTTCTTTGAAAATGCAGCAGTGGCTAAATCTGAATTATAGCCACTTAGGGTGAGGTTGCCGAGACGGTGTACACAATTATTTTGTATGTCAGTAGCTAATTTGCTATTGCCGTTAGCAATCATTTGCACCCAATGATCGGGTAGCTTCTCTGCCTGAGGGAGCACATGTTCGACAGTCCACACAAAGCGATCTTTGTCGTCACGAGCCCATAAATCTGGCTTGTATTCACGGGAATGATGGATTTGATCTATCTGAATGAGCAGATAGCGAGCCATACCTGAGTTGTTCGCATAAATGTCGCCACTGAGTGTAGCTTTAAATTCGTCGAGCGAAGCAGGTCGGGCGTGTTTCATGAGTTCGGCTACGAACCAGTCAAAACTAAGTTTTTGTCTGTTACTGATATGTGTTGCACACGATTCAACTACATCAATCAAGCTGCGATCAATCTGTCGAGTGGGTGGTTTGTCCGTCACGTTGCGACGAATAAAATACTTCACAAGTAAATCAAGCACTTGCTCGATAAATTTTGGACTTGCAAAGTGATTGGAGTCGAGTGAAAACAGATAGAGCAAGATAATATATGCTGGTGCACTGCCGATACGATCGAGTTCAGTTAAATAAGCTGCGATATGTTTTTGATCGGATTCTGAACGAAGCAACTTTCCGTAGTTGTGTGCGGCTCGAGTTAACTCGTTGAACAGCACTGTTGCATTCTGGTTAATTAGAGTTTCATATACTCGGATGACGAGCGATCGTGTGATGTGTGCGACACTATCTACCCGAATTTCAGGGCGATGCTTGAAGGTGTTGTAAAAGTGCCGCAAGAACCGTTCTTGGTCACTGATTTCTGGTATGGCTTGGACAATTCCTTGCCAGCGCTCAAAAGATTCGTCAATGTCGATGTTGTGATCTTTTTCCATCTTTGACAGTAACTTGTTTTTGATAATATCCATCGCTGATAGCGGCACGCCTCGGTTGTTCAATGATTCAAATAACGTAAACGCATCCGATAGACTACTCACCGTGATTTGCACAAACATTAACTGGTTGATACGCTCGACCAACTTGAGTAAATCATCAACATTGGCAGGAATTTTTTCGTAGAAGTACGTGTATGCACGACTGAGCTGACGATTGCCAAAATATGCCTGCTTCGGTTGACTCTCTAGCAGTCCAGCCTCACTCAAAATATACCGATAATCTGCTAAATTGTAGTTCTGGGCACTCGGCTGGACGCGTAGGAAGTACACATTTTTCCCCACACTGAATGCACCAGTCTCGCCTGGTTTTGCATCTTTTTTGCGTTTGATTAGTTTTGCGCGAATGTTGTTGATAGAAGACTGAGCGTCCTCTTTATCCTGCTTGTCAGCTGGTTCATAACTATCTATGGAAACCACCAATTTGGCATAGATGGCGGTGAGCAGGAGCGACAATGTCGTGAGACGCTGCTGACCATCGACTACCTCGAATATAAGCTCATCACCGGGTGAGATATTCATCGAGTCGTTCACACAGATGATGGATCCCATGAAATAGCCGGGTTCGTTGTCTTCGATATCAGTAATTAACTGCTCCCACTGCCATTTGCGCCACGTGTACTCTCGCTGATATTTGGGGACATGGAAGTGTTCACGAGCACCCTGATCTACATTAATCAATTTGGTGAATGGCATTTCCTGTGCTTTCATACGGAGCCTTTCGTGGTGTGGTGCTATGAATGGTCTTAGTCTATGGTATTTCGACGTATTTCGTCAATATGACATGGTGTATTGATGGCACAGCTTGCGCTAGTCTGCCGTGCGCTTTGAGTTTGTTTCGTACAAATGATTGGTAATCGCACCCAAATAAATCTCTTCATTGAGATACTGAAGTAACTTCTTGGCGTCTGTCTTGTTCGTGGGGAAGACGATTTTGTTGTGCTCAATCTGTATGTTTACGTCATATTTATGCGAGTCCTTGGCAATGTCATCCACTGAGTAGTTATCGAGTAACTTGGAATCATGAAGCATGGCAAAACGTTTACGGAACCACTGGCTTGAGTCCTTGGTATACGTACGTATATCAGCGATGACAAAGTGGGAATGCGAGAGAATGTCGTGTATTTGTTGATCTGATGCTTCGGCATAATAATCACTGAGTGGCAACAAGTAATTTGTGTTGCGGAAATTACTGAACAACAAGCGTTTTGTAACAGGCGTATACACTGCGGTCAATCGATCAGACAACGTTATGCCGGGCGTTGTGAGTGTGTTGTACGTATTGCCATCAAGAAACAACGACCAATTGGGGCGGATGATGTGCGAGCGACTGAAATTCTGGAGCAGAATGACTTCATTCGTGTCCATTAGTGCGAATCCGGCGATGCCGATGACCTGATCAAATGCATCGTTCCCTTTGGGAATTGCGTCTAGCAGATGCACCGTTTTGCTCGATTGGTCACGTAACCATGCGGGTGGCACGTAGTCATTGATAAAGACCAATTCAGAATCCTCGGGCGTGTATCCTGCTGAGAATGATGTTTCGGTTTTGTCTTGTACGAACGTCGTATATTGTGTGTCCCACGTCGATGCGAGCGTTGTTTGTAGGTGCTGGTGCAGAGGAATGCGTAACAGGGTTGGTGTAGGTTGTCCTTTTATAATGGCGGCGAGTTGAAAGTTTTCGAGCACCCTACTTCTCCTTGTGCAAATACAAACCTGGTGCGAGTTCGACCGTGGATATATCTATTTTGCGTCGCGGCAATTCTTTGCGACTGATGACGACCGATGTGAATCCATCGTGAATCTGCACGGTATAAAAGTGGTACCCGAAGATGCCGAGCACTGGGTTGAATTCAAAATTTCCCTTATGCATGAAGACAATAACAATCATGAGCGCAACAAACCCCATGGTCCAATAATCACCGTCGACGCCGATGTCTTTGTTGTTGAAAAACGGTAATAAGTACACGAGCAGAAAGTCGATGGCGGAGCGATTATCACGTTCAAACGAGGTAATGTCCAACCGTTGAGTTTGACCATTGTGGGTAATATGATGTAACACCCACCTGCAGATTACTACGAGTAATATACCCGCTCCGAGCCAAGCCACTGCACCGTATGTGTCCGCATGCTGTGACCAGCG
>CAZLBA010000146.1:0-8053 GCA_964557555.1 uncultured Beijerinckia sp. | reverse complement strand
ATCAGCGAGGCGCCAAAGCCCAGCGCGACCAGCGCGTCGATGACAACGCGGTCAGAGGCCTTCATGCCCATGCCGTTGGTGAGGACAGCGAAGTAGCCAGCAACGCCCAAAAGTGCGAGGCCTGCCACGAGCATACCCGTGACCGCGCCAGACTTGAAGGAGATGTCCAAGCCTTCCGCCAGCGAACGGGTGGCAGCCTGCGCCGTGCGAACATTCGCGCGCACCGACACATTCATGCCAATGAAGCCAGCAGCGCCTGAAAGCACGGCACCGATGAGGAAGCCAATGGCGACGAGCGCTCCAAGCAGAGCCCAGATGCCAACGAAGATCACCGCACCAACGATACCGATGGTGATGTATTGACGCTTCAGATAAGCCTGTGCGCCTTCAGCGACCGCGCCTGCAATTTCCTGCATGCGTGCATTGCCGGCGTCAGCAGCCATCAGTTTCGAGATGGTGACGACACCGTAGACGACCGACAGAAGGCCGCCCAGGATGATTAGCCAAATGCTCATTTACTCCGCCCCTTTTTATCGAGACACGAACCTTTGTGGCTCGCGGCGTGGCCTTTCTGGCCCCCGTTGAGTTCCATTTGCCAGAAAGAGAAGATTCCCGCAACGCGGCCAAGCTTGGCTTGGGCTGTACTGTTGAGGCAGGCCCTTGCGCCAGATCAAGGCTCCCGGTCCGTCGAAGCTCTTAGGGTGGGGAAAATCTGCTGAGAGCCCGAACCATCATGCCCGACACGACGACACCGGAAATAGCGACTGAAACCCCGGATTTCTCGGCAGAAGAGGCGGCGATCCGCGCCTGTGTGCGGGGCTTTTACGAACGTGCTCGCGCGGATGATCTGCTGGGACCCGTCTTCAATGGCGTGATCCGCGATTGGGAGGGGCATCTCAAGACCATGGATGATTTCTGGTCAGGGGCGCTTCTGGGGACGCAGCGCTATAGCTCAGCGCCTTTCCCGCCCCATGTGAAGCTCGACATGAATCAGGACCATTTCGACCGCTGGCGTGACCTTTGGGTGCCCAGTGCCGAACACTATCTGCCTGAGCCCATCCGCAGCAAAGCCATGGCGATTGGCGAGCATATGGCGCATTGCTGGGGGCGCGCCCATATGACGATCAAGGGGCAGATGGAGAAGGCGTGATCGCCTGAGCCCTGCTGTCGGCAGGCGAATAGTGTATAAGCCCTGCCACATCTGACGGGGTGACTTGTGCAAACCATCGCCAAACGGGCCGGAGACTTGCTGGAAGTGCTGCGCACGCAGCATCCGCTCGTCCAGAACATTACCAATTTCGTGTCCATGGATATGTCAGCCAATGTGCTGCTTGCCATGGGGGCGGCTCCCGCCATGGTCCATGCGCCGCAGGAATCGGCGGACTTCACCAAGCTCGTTGATGCGCTGGTGGTCAATATCGGCACGCTCTCTTCGGATTTCGCCGCCGGTGGTGAAGCCGCTGCGACAGCAGCTCACATGCTGGGCCGCCCTTGGGTGCTGGATCCTGTGGGGGTGGGTGCAACGCCTTTCCGCAATGAGGCAGTGCAGCGCTTGTTGCGCCATCGGCCCCATGTCATTCGTGGCAATGCGTCCGAAATCATGGGCGTTGCGAAGGTCGCCGGACTGAATACACCTGATGCCCGCCCGCGCGGCGTTGATAGTGCGCATTCGACCGATGAGGCGCTCACCACCGCGCAACATCTCGCACGCCATCATTTCTGCACAGTGGTAGCAACGGGCGCGACCGATCTCATCACCGATGGCGAGCGCATTGTGCGGCTGGCCAATGGTCATCCCTTGATGACGCGCGTGACGGCGGTGGGTTGCGCCTTGTCTGCGGTGGTGGCGGCTTTCTGCGCTCTTGCCGATGATGCGTTTGAAGCCAGTGTAAGCGCGCTTGCTGTTTATGGTGTGGCCGGTGAGATGGCAGCGGAGCGGGCACAAAGCCCCGGCAGCTATCGCGTCGCCTTTCTTGATCAGCTCGATCAGATCACGCCCAATGATATCATTCAGCGGTTGAAGGTTGTGTGATGTTTGATCCCCGTTCCCTGCGGCTGTGTCTTGTCACGGATCGAGAGCTGGCCAAAGGTCGTGCGCTTGTCGATATTGTTGCTGCCGCTGTTCAAGGCGGTGTGACCATGGTTCAGCTGCGCGAGAAACAGGCCCCCACGCGCGCCTTTCTGGAAGATGCGCGTGCGCTGAAGGCGCTTCTCTCGCCGCTTAAGGTGCCACTCATCATTAATGATCGCGCTGATATTGCACTTGCAGTTGATGCCGATGGTGTTCATGTCGGGCAGAAGGACATGCCTGTCGAAGTGCTGCGCCAGATGGTCGGGCCGTCGAAGATCATCGGCCTGTCGATCACCAATCACCAACAAATTGCACGCCCGGATGCGGGGCAGACGGACTATCTCGGCCTTGGCCCCCTCTATTTGCAGCAGACTAAATCAGACGCCGCCACGCCGCTGGGTGTGGAAGGTTTCCGCAGCTTGCGCGCGGCCACCACGAAGCCGGTCGTCGCGATTGGCGGGCTCAAGGCGGATAATTCCGCGCCTGTGCTGGCAGCTGGTGCCGATGGCCTTGCGGTGGTTTCGGGAATTGTTGCGGCAGATGATCCCAAAGCTGCGGCACAGGCTTTTACGCGGCTCTTTGCCTGAGACGAAGGGCAGAGGCTTTTGGGCCTTGCCTGATTTGACTTGGCGCGCGGGCAGGGACTAGCCTGCGCTGAAAGACAAATCATTCAGGTGAGGAATACCCAATGACGGTCCACATGCCCGCGCCCACGCTGGCGAACCGCAGCTCATTTTACAGCGACAATAAACTCATCATCGGCCTGTTCGGCGCCAATTGCTCGTCAGGTCGCGCGGTGACCATGCTGGATGAGCGCTGGAGCGGCAGCTGGCGCGATAGTCTTCGCCTTGCGCAGATGGCAGATCAGATCGGCATTGATTTCATGCTGCCGATCGGGCGCTGGAAAGGCTATGGCGGAACTACAGATTATCAGGGCGCAACGCTGGAGACGTTCACCTGGGCCTCCGGCCTTCTCGCCTCGACCAAGCGCATCACAGTTTTCGGCACCATTCATGCGCCGCTCTATAATCCGATCATGGCTGCCAAGATGTGCGTGACTGCCGATAATGTCGGTGAAGGGCGCTTCGGCCTCAATATGGTCTGTGGCTGGAATGAGGGCGAGTTTGAAATGTTCGGCGTGCAACAGCGCGATCACGAACGCCGCTATGAATATGCGCAGGAATGGATGGAGATCGTCTTGAAGGCGTGGTCGCCTGAAGGCGAATTTGATTACGAGGGCGAATATCTCAAGCTGAAGGGCGTGCGCGCGAAGCCAAAGCCCTGGGGCGGTACGCGTCCGCTCATCATGAATGCAGGCTCATCCGACAAGGGCCGCGCCTTTGCCATCCGCAATTGTGATGCTTTCTTCACAACAGCATCGCGCGAGAATGTCGCTGAGACGCAAAAGCGCGTGCGCGAAATCAAACAGCTTGCACGCGATCTGGGGCGTGATCTTGAAGTTTATACGGTGGGTGTTGTGACCTGCCGTCCGACCATGAAAGAAGCGCAGGATTACTACCATTATGCCAGCGTGGAACGCGCCGATTGGTCGGCGGTTGACAGCATCATGGCGATCAAGGGATTGACGCCGGAAAGCATGGGGCAGGAGGCTTTCGAGAAACGCCGCTCACAATATGCCAATGGTATGGGGGGCGTGCCGATTGTCGGCGATCCCGAACATGTCGCCAATGAGCTGGCGCGTTTGAATGAGTCCGGGCTGCGCGGCATCGCAATTTCGATGGTCAATTATGCCGATGAGCTTCCCTATTTCGCGCAAGAAGTCCTGCCGCGTCTCGAAGCCAAGGGCATTCGTGCGCCTGTGAGGTTTTGATCCGGCTGACAGGCTGATGGCTTTGGGCTAGGCTCTCCTCAACAAAAGGGGAGGATGCCATGCGAGGCTTGGTCGCAGCCGCTTTCATTGCGTTGATGGGGACTGCTCATGCGCAAGAAGATGTCGCGGCTTTTTACAAGGACAAGCAGATCAAGCTGATGGTGGGGGCGGGGGCGGGCTCCGGCTATGATATCGGTGCGCGTATTCTTGCCCGCTATATGGGGAAATACATTCCCGGTCACCCCACCTTCGTCGTGCAAAATCAGGTTGGCGCAGCCAGCATGATCATGACCAACACGGTTTACAACACTGCACCGCGCGACGGCACAGTGATGGGCGCTGCGATCAATGGTATGCCGACGGGTCCTTTGCTGGAGCCTGATGCGGCGCGCTTTGACCCCAACAAGATCATCTGGCTTGGTTCCGTCAACCGCGAAGTGCAGGTGAATTATGTCTGGCATAAGTCACCTGTCTTGAAGCTGGCTGATCTCTTCAACACGGAGATGGTCGTGGGTGCGACATCACCCGGCACATCGCAAGTTGATTTTCCCCTCGTGGCGCGTGCTGTGCTTGGCCTCAAATATAAGGTCATCAGCGGCTATGAAGGCACAGCGCAAATCCACAAGGCGATGGAAGCTGGCGAAGTACATGGTGTGGGCTCAACCGCCTATGCAAGCCTGCGTGCGATCAATCAGAATTGGCTTGATGATGGGCGTGTGAAGGTGGTGGCGCAATGGGGCATGAAGAAACATCCCGAATTGCCCGATGTGCCCGCCATTCTTGATCTTGCAAAATCAGATGCCGATCGGGCCGCGTTAGAGCTGATCGTGGCGCGGCTTGAATATGGCAGGCCCTATTTCCTGCCACCCGATGTTCCGCCCGCACGCGTTGCGGCTTTGCGCAAGGCTTTTGAGATGACGATGAAAGATCCGGGCTTTGTGGCCGAGTCGCAAAAGCTCAATCTGGAGATTGATCCGATGACGGGTGATGAGGTGGCCGCGCTCGTGCGCAAGGTGAATGCAACATCCCCCGCGGTGGTGGCGCGGGTGAAAGAGGCTTTGCGTTCCCGCTAAAGGAAAGGGCGGGTCCGTGCCCGCCCTTGTCGTCAGAACCGCAACAGGTTCGCCATGGCATTGGCGAGGAAGGACGACTCGCGCCCTGCGGCGGGTGTGGTGCGTGACACGAAGTCAAAGACCTGCCCATCTTGCAGGCCGTAATTGGCGACCCGCTCGACTTTTTTGTTCTTGTCGAAATAGACCGCGAAGATGCGGCGGTCCACGATCTGGGGCTGCATGAAGGCCACGGGGCGATAGGACTTCTGGGAAATATAATACCAGACCGAGCCGCCAACGGTTGAGGTGGTGGAGGGCGTGCCAAGCACCACGAGGACTTGTTCGGCCGAAGAACCGGTGCGCACCTGCTCCAGCAGTCGCTCATCAGCCACATAGCCCGTCTGAATTTCGCCGTCGTAACCAAGGCAGCCTGCGAGCGGCAGGCTGAGCAGGGCAGTAAAGGCTATTTTTACGAGAGCGTTGCCTGACGTTTTGGTCATTCCGAACTCCGCCTTGGGCCAAACGCCCAGAGAAACCGCTCCTCAACGAGGATTTTGCTTGCAACCGGCTTGGCCGATGCCTAACCCCCGTCCCATGGATTTGCAAGGGTAGGCCCTTCACGCCTGCTCAGGAGAGTAAGGATGATCTTCTCCCTGTTCCGACGCTCCGGCAATAGTGCTGTGATCGGACGACTTCACGGCGACATAATGGCAGCGGTTCGCCAACCGGTGATCTATGCCCAATGGAATGTGCCTGACACATTCGAGGGCCGTTTCGAGATTTTGTCGCTCATGGCAACGCTTGTGGTGCGTCGTCTGGCGCAGCTGCCTGATCCGGCAGCGGAAATTTCACAGGACCTGACTGACCGCATTTTCAGTGAGGTTGATGCTGCCATGCGGGAAATGGGGGTGGGCGACCTGACAGTCCCCAAGCGCATCAAAAAGCTGGCAGCTGGCTTTCTGGGGCGCCGACAGGCCTATGATGCAGCCCTGAACGCGCTGAGTGAGGTGCAGCTGGCCGAAGCCTTGTCGCGCAATGTTTATGGTCGGGAGCCATCCGAGGGCGCGCAACAGGCTCTCCCGCTTGCCCGTTATGTTTTCCAGGTTGATCAGGCATTGTCGGTTCTGGGGCTCGAAAGCTTTACCCAGGGGCCGCTGAAGCTGCCTGAGCCCCAAGCGGAGGACCGCCGATGAGCGCGCATCCCTTTTCCCGCCCCTTCGAAGTGGCGCAGGCCGAGGGCGAGCCGCGCAGCCTTTCCATCGAGGCCACAGAGGCCGAGCGGGCCGCACTGGCGGCCGCCATGGAGCTGCCGGCCATTGCGAGCCTGAGGGCGGAGCTGACCGTCTCCGAGGCCGGCAGGGGCCGCTTTAACGTGACGGGCGAGGTGCGGGCCAAGCTCACCCAGACCTGCGTGGTCACGCTGGAGCCCTTCGAAAGCGAGCTGAAGGAGCCGGTCGAGATCGGCTTTGCGCCGCCGGAAGAGGTGGAGCGGGCCGAAAATGCCTATGCCGCCCGCCGTGAGGATGATCCAACCGGCCTCGAAATGCCCGAGCCCCCCGATGCCATTGAAAATGGCCGCATCGACCTTGGATGGGTGGCGGCGGAGTTTCTCGCTCTGGCGCTGGATCCTTATCCACGCAAGCCGGGTGTGGAATTCGAAAGCCCCCAACCGGAGGCTGAGCCTGATGAAAAAGCCTCACCTTTTGCGGCACTTGCCAAGCTCAAGGAAAAACCATAGCGCCAACTTGGGCGGGCATAACGCTGTCGTTGCATTTGCGTTCAGCGCCCAAAACGCTATTGTCCGCCACCCTTGAAGCGGCCGGGGGAAGGCCGCGACTGGAGTTTTTTCGCTGATGAAGCCGAAGGTCCGGATTGCCCTTGACGCCATGGGTGGCGACCATGGGCCATCCGTTGTCATCCCCGGAGCTGCGCGCGCTCTTGCCGCCCGCCCGGATATCGAATTCCTGATGTTTGGTGACGAAGCCATCATCAAGCCCTTGCTGGCACAGCATGGGCCGCTTGCGGCTGCCACCACCCTTGTTCACACGGATGTCTTTGTGAAGATGGGTGACAAGCCGAGTCAGGCTTTGCGTCAGGGTCGTCGCAACTCGTCCATGTGGCTGGCGCTGGAAGCGGTGAAGAAGGGCGATGCCGATGTCGCGGTGTCAGCCGGAAACACCGGCGCGCTGATGGCCATGTCGAAATTCTGCCTGCGCACCATGGCGCAAATTGATCGTCCGGCCATTGCAGGTATTTGGCCAACCCTGCGCGGCGACTCCATCGTGCTCGATGTGGGCGCCAGCATTGGCGCTGACTCGCAGCACTATGTTGACCTCGCCGTCATGGGTGCAGCTATGGCGAGCATCGTTTTTGGTGTGTCCAAACCAACTGTCGGTCTGCTCAATGTTGGTGTTGAAGAGATCAAGGGCATTGAAGAAGTCAAAGCAGCCGGTCGCATGTTGCGCGAAGCTGAGCTGCCGAACCTCACTTATCATGGCTTTGTCGAAGGTGATGACATCGGGCAGGGGACTGTCGATGTTGTCGTGACGGAAGGCTTCACGGGCAATATTGCGCTGAAGACTGCGGAAGGCACGGCGCGTCAGCTTGCCACAGTGCTCAAAAGCGCAATTCAGTCGAGTTTGCTATCGCGTATCGGTTATATCTTCGCCAAGAGTGCGTTTGATGCGCTCAAGGCCAAGATGGATCCGCGCCGCGCAAATGGTGGCGTGTTTCTGGGGCTTGAGGGCATCGTCATCAAGAGCCATGGCGGTACGGATGCTGTCGGTTATGCCGGTGCCATTGATATCGGCTATAAGATGGTGAAGCAGGATCTCCTCGCGCGCATTCGCGAATCGCTCACAGCGTGGCAAGATAGCCGCACGGCAATGGCAGCCTCTGCAGCTGCAGCCCGTGTAGAGACGGAAACGGATTAAAGATCGTGGCGCAAGCGACCAAACTTCGTTCCGTCGTGATGGGCGTTGGCTCTTACCTGCCTGCGCGTCGTGTCACCAATGCTGACATGGAAAAGATGGTCGATACGACCGATGACTGGATCGTGCAGCGCACCGGCATTCGTGCGCGCCATCTGGCTGCGGAAGG
>CAZLBA010000145.1:0-8062 GCA_964557555.1 uncultured Beijerinckia sp. | reverse complement strand
GAGGCTTTTGACAAGACGGCCTGAGCCAACAAAAAACCCCGGCAAAGCCGGGGTTTTTTCTGGCGGGCGGGAAGATTACTTCTTCGCGCCGATATTGCCGAAGCGGTTGGTGAACTTCGACAGGCGGCCGCCGCGGTCGAGCAGCTGCTGGGAGCCGCCGGTCCAGGCCGGATGGGTCTTGGGGTCGATGTCGAGGTTGAGCGTGTCGCCCGCGCTGCCATAGGTTGAGCGGGTCATATATTCCGTCCCATCGGTCATCACGACCTTGATGAGGTGGTAGTGGGGGTGAATATCGGCCTTCATCGTCAGATCCTTCGACAAAGCTTGAGGGCTTGCGCGCGTCCAAGCGACGACGCTGCCGGAAGAGTGTTCCCAAAAGTGGGGTCGCGGTCCTATACAGCAGGCTGGCAGGGGGCACAAGGGTCCCCGGCCGGAACCTTCACCGGGGATGGACCCCCAAGGGCATGAAATGAGCGATACCGCAACAGCCATGGACAGGAAGCCCCGGACCTCTTTGAAGGCCCTCCTGCCCCTGCTTCCCTATGCCAGCCGTCACCGGCTCTGGATCCTGGCTGCATTGACGGCGCTGGTCGTGGCCTCTGCTGCGACGCTGAGCGTGCCGGTCGCGGTGCGGCGCATGATTGATCATGGCTTCTCGGAAGGAGAGGCTGGCGTCATCACCGAATATTTTGTTGCCATGCTGGGCGTCGTGGCTGTGCTCGCGGTTGCCTCTGGCACGCGCTACTTCCTCGTCATGTCACTGGGCGAGCGTGTGGTGGCTGATTTGCGTACGGATGTTTTTGCACATCTGACGCGCCTTGATGCGGCTTTCTATGACACGGCAAAATCAGGCGAGCTTGTGTCGCGTTTGACGGCCGACACGACGCAGATGAAATCTGCCTTTGGTTCGTCAGCCTCCATCGCCTTGCGCAATCTTTTCATGTTCGTCGGCGCGGTCGGCATGATGATTTATACAAGCCCGAAATTGTCGGGCCTCGTGCTGGTTGCGATTCCGATCATCGTGTTGCCGCTGGTGATGTCGGGCCGCTCTGTGCGGCAGCGTTCGCGGCTTGCACAAGATACGCTGGCCGATGCCACGGCCTTTGCCTCCGAGAACTTGGGGGCGATGCGCACCATGCAAGCATTTGTGGCTGAGCTGGCTACTGTGTCGCGTTTTCAAAAAGCCGTCGAAATTGCCTATCGCGCCGCGCGTGATGCGCTTTTGGCGCGTGCTTTGTTGACCATGGTTGCGATCTTTCTCGCTTTTGCCAGCGTCGTTGCGGTGCTGTGGCTTGGCGCGCAGGACGTGATTGCAGGGCGCATCACCGGTGGTATGCTTTCGCAATTCGTGTTGTCGGCTGTGCTAGGCGCCAGTGCGCTGGGTCAGCTCTCGGAAGTGTGGAGCGAATTGTCGGCAGCTGCGGGGGCTGCAGGTCGCATTGCAGATTTGCTGGCGGAAAAGCCCTCCATCACCAAGCCCGCCAATCCCGTTGCGCTGCCAGTGCCTGCAAAAGGCCGCATCGAATTTGACGCAGTGGGTTTTTCTTACCCCACGCGCCCGGATGATCGTGCTCTGGGTTCGCTTTCGCTCAATGTGAAGCCCGGTGAGACGGTGGCGATTGTTGGCCCTTCAGGTGCTGGCAAATCAACCGTCTTCCAATTGCTGATGCGCTTTTATGATCCCCAACAAGGCAGCATTCGGCTTGATGGCGTTGATTTGCGCGCGGCTGATCCTGCAGAGTTGCGTCGCCGCATGGCTTTGGTGCCGCAAGATCCGGTCATCTTCGGTGCGAGCGTCGCGGAGAATATCCGCTATGGCAAGCCTGATGCGAGCGAGGCGCAAATCCGCGAGGCTGCTGAGCGCGCTGCAGCGGATGAGTTCATTCGCGCTTTGCCGGACGGTTATGAAACGCGTATCGGTGAGCGTGGCGTAACCCTGTCAGGTGGCCAGCGTCAGCGCCTTGCCATTGCGCGCGCGGTTTTGATGGATGCGCCTGTCTTGCTGCTCGATGAAGCCACCTCTGCGCTGGATGCCGAGAATGAGACCTTGGTGCAAAAAGCGCTGGTGAATGTCATGAAGGGACGCACCACCTTAGTCATCGCGCATCGGCTTGCCACTGTGCTCTCGGCTGACCGCATCCTCGTCATGGATCAGGGCGGTGTGGTGGAAGAAGGCACCCATTCTGATCTGGTGTCGCGCGGCGGCCTTTATGCGCGGCTTGCGCGATTGCAGTTTGAGACGGGTGCTGCGGCTCTGGCAGGGACGCGGGCGGCTGAATGATTAGCCCGCGCGCCAGCGCATCTGCAATGTCTTGAGGCCGGAGCGTTCGTTCACACCTTCCCCGATCACATGGAAAGCCTCGCGCGTGTAAAAAGCGCGCGCAGTGTGATTATCCGCATTCACATCAAGCGTGATTTCATTGATGCGGGCGCGCACCTGTTTCAGAAGCGCGCCACCAATGCCTTTGCGCCCATGCGCGGGCGCAACGGCAATCTGGTCGAGATGACCGCTTTCCGGGTCAAAGATCACGAAGCCCAGAAGCTCTTCACCCTCTGTTGCGCAGAAGATGGCATAATCGCGCGCGAGAAGCTCGCCCACATGCGCATTGAACCAACCGCGCCGCGCTTCAAAGTCAATCTGCGGCATGGCCTTGCTCCAGCTCTTGACCCAAAGCTCTTCGAGCTGCGGCCATAGCTCGCTGCGATAGTCGATGATTTTCATCGCTCGGTCAGTTTCAGCTCGATGCGGCGATTGCGGCGCAAGGCGTCTTCGGTGTCGGATGTGTCGATGGGCTGAAACTCGCCAAAGCCAGCAGCAACGAGATGTTGCGGTGAGACGCCCTTGCTGATGAGATATTGCACCACCGCAATCGCGCGTGCGGATGACAATTCCCAGTTGGAGCGGAAGGTGCCTGTGACGGGCCGCTTGTCGGTGTGACCATCCACACGCATGACCCAAGGCAATTCTGGCGGGATCATGCGCTCCAGATCTTGCAAGGCAATGGCAAGCTGATCCATCTGCGCACGGCCTGCGGGATTGATTTCCGCGCGGCCTGATTCAAACAGCACTTCGCTTTCAAAGACGAAGCGGTCTCCCACAATGCGCACGCCCTGTCGCGCGCCCAGAATTTCACGCAAGCGACCGAAGAAGTCCGAGCGATAGCGCGAGAGCTCCTGCACCTTCTGGGCAAGCGCCACATTGAGCCGCGCACCGAGATCGGCAATGCGCGATTGCGATTCCCTGTCCTTTTGCTCGGAGGCTGACAGCGCTTCTTCGAGTGCTGCCAATTGGCGACGAAGGGCCGAGATCTGCTGATTGAGAATTTCGACTTGTGCCTGAGCGCGTGCGGAGAGTTCTTTCTCTGCCGACAAGGCGCGTGTGGCCTCGCTGGCTTGCCCGCTGGCTGCGTTGGCTGCAGCTGAATTGCCGCTCAACAGGCCCTGTAACCGGTTGCGCTCTGCATTGGCAGCTTCAAGCGTGGCTTGCAAAGCGGCGATGGTCGATTGGCTATCGGTCTTGCCGGCTTTTTCGAGAGCCAGCAGAGAGGTCAGTTCCTCAATCTGGCGATTGAGTTTGGCAAGCGCCGTATCCTTGCCGCTGATGTCACGCGAGAGGAAGAATTGCGCCAGCATAAAGACGCTGAGCAAGAATATCAGCGCAAGCAGCATGGTCGAGAGTGCATCGACAAAGCCCGGCCAATAGTCGAAGCCTCTTTGAGCGCGGCGGTTACGACCAAGCGCCATCAGCGACGCTCCATCTCGGATGAGAGGCGATCAAGGGCGGCTTTGAGTTCGCGCTGGGTCTGTGCCTGATTTTCCACCCAATCGCGGATTTGCTGCTGCTCTTGCCGCATATGTTGCACGAGGCCGTGCACACCTTCAGCGAGATTGGCAATCGCAGCCGTTGCACGTGCAGGATCGCCATCATCAATCGAGATCGGCGCGTCAACTGCGTTGAGCGAGAGGCGGTCTTCCAGTTCCGTGAAGAAGCGGTTCTGGGCTTGGCCTGCTTGCAGATCGAGAAAGCCAAGGATGAGGGAGCCGGCCAGACCAAAAAGTGATGAGGTGAAGGAGATCGACATGCCTGCGATGGGCGCCGCAAGACCATTCTTCAGATCGTCAAACATAACGGCTGCGTCAGCACCCGTCTGCATCGCCTTGATGACATTGCCGATGGAGCCGACCGTCTCCAGCAAGCCCCAGAAAGTGCCAAGCAGGCCAAGAAAGACGAGCAGGCCCGTGAGATAGCGCGCGATCTCACGCGATTCATCCAGTCGCGTGCCGATGGAATCGAGCACGGCCCGCAAAGTGAGAGCCGAGATGGTACGACGTGCGAGTCCCTCCCCCAGAATGAGGGCGACAGGGGCAAGCAGTACAGGCGGGCGAATGCCTTGCAGATTGCCGGAGCGTTGCGCATTAACCCAGCGGATCTCTGGCAGCAGTCGCATCACCTGACGCAAGGCGAGCACGATGCCGATGGCAAGGACACCCAGAATGAGGCCATTGAGGCCGGGATTGGCGGCAAAGGCGGTCAGGATTTGGCGGTAGAGAATCAGTGCGAGGAAGCCGACCAGCACTAGAAAGACGATCATCCGCACCAGAAATATATGCGGTGATGAAAGGCGATAGGGATCATTCGCATTAGCCATGGATACCTGTTCCCCCGGCTGCGCAGCGCGCAAGTCATCCTTCAAGCTGACGGCATTGGCCGCCACAATCAAGGGTGGGGTCGAACTTTGCTTTAAGTAAGGCGCCTTACGCGCCGCGCAGGGTCGCCATCAGCGCGCGATGGATCGCCTCATTGCCAGCGCAGAGCGAGCCAGTTTCCAGCATCGCCTGCCCACCATCGAGATCGGTGACAAAGCCGCCTGCCTCGCGCACAAGCACGAGGCCTGCTGCAATATCCCACGGCTGCAGGTTGCGCTCACAATAGGCATCGAAACGGCCTGCCGCTGTCAGCGCCAGATCAATGGAAGCGGCGCCGAGGCGGCGCACATTTGACGCCTTGGCCATGACAGCCCCCAGCTCGGCCTTAAAGCGAGGGTGATGCTGCGCCTTGCCCAGATGAGGCACGCCGCAGGCAATCAGCGCATCGGAAATGTCGCGGCGGGGCGAAACGCGCAGGCGGTGATTATTGTGCCAGGCGCCCTGGCCCTTCTCGGCCATATACATGTCGTCCGTGGCGGGGTTGTAGATAACGCCCGCCATCAGCTGCCCTTCGCGCTCCAGAGCGACCGAAATCGCGAAGATCGGCAAGCCGTGGAGAAAATTGGTCGTGCCATCGAGCGGGTCGATGATCCAGCGATGGGTCTTGTCGGAACCTTCGACCGAGCCGCCTTCCTCCATCAGGAAGCCATAGCCGGGGCGGGCCTTGGAGAGTTCCTCAAACAGGGTCTTTTCAGCCTTGCGATCCGCCGCGCTGACGAAATCGCCGGGGCCTTTCACCGAGACGACGAGCTGCTCGACCTCGCCAAAGTCACGCTTCAGGCTGCGGCCAGCCTTCATCAGGGCGGTGGTCATGACATTCATCAAAGCGGAGCGGATCATGGGGGGTCTCGGGGCGCGAAAGAGGGCCGGAGGGGCCTTCTAAACAAGGTCGGGCGGAAAGTCACCCTTAGAAGGGGCTCTGCGGCTTCATGGCCGCCTCAAGGGCACGGCGCTCGGCAGGGTTGAGGCTGTTGAGCTGCGCGTCGAGCCATTCATCCTTGAGCCCTGAATGGCGGGCGAACAGGTGCCATTTCATCGCCTCGGTCATATTGCGCTCGACCCCGCGCCCGGTCGCATGGAGGCGGGCGAGGCGATTGGCGGCAATCGGATTGCCGGTGCGGGCGGCTTTCAGGAAGAGCTGGGCAGCAGCGGCCTCGTTTTTCTCAACCCCGTCCCCGTTGAAGAGCATGATGGCATATTCAACTTGTGCCGCGATCAGGTCGAGATCGGCCGCGCGTTTCATCAGGAAGGCCGCCTTGGTCCGGTCTGCCGTGATGCCGCGTCCGGCCTTGTAGAGCAGAGCGAGCGCATAATTGGCTTCCGCATGTCCGAGCCCTGCGGCGCGTGCAAAGTAATCAGCGGCGCGGGCAGGGTTTTGTAACTCGCCTTCAAGGTCGAGCATGCCCAGTTCGTAAAGTGCGCCAGCGTGATTTTTCTGTGCGACCTGTTGCAGCAAGTGACGCGCGGCTTCGCGATCTGCTTTCACGCCGTCGCCGCGCAGATAAGCCAGTGCGAGAGCGAAGGCCCCTTGCATATCGCCGGCTTCTGTCGCGCGGCGATACCAGCGCAGCGCTTCTTCAGGCGAGCGATTGACGCCAAGTCCGTTGCGATAGAGTTCGCCGATCAGCGCAAGGGCTGCGCCATCTCTGGGATTGTCTGCTAAGCGCTTTTGAGCTTCGCGCATGGCCTCCAGATAATAGCCGCGCTGGTAGGCGCCGAATGCAAGATCAGGCTTGGAGCCTTGCGTGAGGAAGGTACCAATGGGCGCTTCCTTGTTGGCTTGTGCGAGCGCTGCTGTGGGCAGGCTTGCCAGCGTCAGAAGAAGAAGCGCGCGCAAATTCATGTCAGCGCACCAGTGCTGCTTGCGCATCACGCATGGCTGCGGCAGGGCCGCGCGCGTCAGACCAGATGGCATCACCCAGTGCGATGAAGTCCGCACCGGCTTGCGCAAGAATAGCGACATCTTCGAGGCGCGGTGCATAGGCAACGCAGGGAATGGTGAAAATCTCTGTCCACCAGCTTGCGCGCTCACTCACTTGGTCCAGTGGCGGAACCCAGCCATCGGGGGCGGGATCTCCGAACATGATATAGTCCACATCCATCTCACCGATGGTCATGGAGTCATGCTTCGTCTTGATGCCGCCGGTGCCGACAATGCGATCTGGCTTCAGCCGCTCAATCGCATCTTCGACTTTCTCTTCGTCTTTCTCGCTCGCCACACGCAGATGCACACCATCGGCACCGCTTCGCGTGGCAATGGCCGGATCACCTTCCACAAGCAGGGCTGCGTCGCGCTTTTGCGCGACAGGCAAAAGGGCTTTGACGAGCTTCTTGATCAAGCCCTCATCGGGGGAGGCACTGCGCAAGAGAATGCAAGCGACATCTCCCGCATCAAGGGCGGCCTCCAGCTGCGGCAGGAAGCTCTCAGCCTCATTCAATGCCGGCGTCAGGAGGTAAAGTCGCTGCGGCTCCAGCGGCTCTTCGACAGGTTTCTTGGCCATGGGTGCTCTCTGCTGCACGATATCGCACCCACATGCGGCAAAAGCTGGGCCGATGGCAAGGGCACAAAGCCCCCCGCTCCTCCCAGTGGGAGGAGCTGTCAGCGGAGCTGACTGAGGCGGGGATCGGGAGATGCAAAAAGAGGCACCAGCGATGGTGCCTCTTTTATTTGAGATCCGATCCCCTCATCCGCCCGCATCCGCGGGCACCTTCTCCCAATTGGAGAAGGGAAGGTACGAGCTTAATTACGAGAACTTCGGATCCAGCTTGCCCGAAGCATAGAGCTTCGCCATTTCCGAGACCGGAATGATCTTGCCGATTTTTGAGGCCTGACCGGCGGTGCCGAATTCTTCGAGGCGCTGGCGGCAGATCTTCGACATGGCTTCGAGCGCGGGCTTCAGATATTTGCGCGGGTCGAATTCGGAGGGGTTCTCCTGCAACACGCGGCGGATCTGGCCGGTGATGGCCATGCGGTTGTCAGTGTCGATATTGATCTTGCGCACGCCATTCTTGATGCCGCGCTGGATCTCTTCCACCGGCACGCCCCAGGTCGGCTTCATCTGGCCGCCAAACTTGTTGATGATGTCCTGCAATTCCTGCGGAACCGAGGACGAACCATGCATCACGAGATGGAGGTTCGGCATCTTGCGGTGGATCTCTTCGATCACATTCATCGCCAGCACTGAGCCATCGGGCTTCTTCGAGAATTTATAGGCGCCGTGCGAGGTGCCCATGGCGATGGCGAGCGCATCAACCTTGGTTGCCTTCACAAACTTCACTGCTTCATCGGGATTGGTGAGGAGTTGGTCATGGCTGAGCTTGCCTTCAGCGCCATGGCCGTCTTCCTTGTCGCCCA
>CAZLBA010000144.1:0-8193 GCA_964557555.1 uncultured Beijerinckia sp. | reverse complement strand
CAAACTTCGTTCGAGCTGTTGACCCAGTTATGCACGGTGCCGCGCTGGATCAGCGTGTCGCCCTGATTGAGTGTGACGACAAGGCCGTCATCCATCTCCATGTCGATCGTGCCTTGCACGACGACGGCATAGTCAATCGAGTCTGTGCGGTGATTGCGCGGCGTCACACCGGGCTCGTAACGCACGATGCGAAACACAGTGCCGTTTTCTTCCGTTGTGCCGAGCTGCTTGCTGGTTGGATCATGCTCGCCATCATTATTGACGGGGAAGCCTTCTGTGGACCACAAAACAGCGCTCTGGCAGCCGGGGCGATTGTTGCGAATATTGGTCGAGATCTCATCCTTCAGCACAATGGCTTTGCCATTGGCATCATGGCCGGTCACGACACGACGAACTTGCAGAGACATCCATTCACCCTTTCAGTTTTTCAGTTGGGCTCGATTTTGGCTGCGCGCACGGCTTCGCCCGCAGCCTCAACTTCCTTGCGGAAAAAGGCGGCGACTTCGTCTGCGCTGCGGTTGTCCGGGATATAGCCCGATTGCACAACAGCCTTGTCAACGATGGTCGAGGTCATCGACGCGCGAATGGCGCCATTGAGCTTATCGACGATGGCTTTCGGCGTTTTGTGGGGCACATAGAACATTCCCCAGGAGCCGGTGACAGGGAATGTTGGCACCGCTTCGCTCACCAGTGGAACATCAGGTGTTGGCGGAAAACGTTTCGAGCCGGTGAAGCCGATTGCGCGCAACTGGCCATTCTGGACGAGTGGCAAGACAGAAGGGGGTGTCACAAACATCACCTGAATCGAGCCTTGCATCAAGGCTGCAGTCACATCAGAGGCGCCGCGAAACGGGACATGTTCCATCTCGACGCCGGCTTTCTGCTTGAATACTTCGGCTGCCAGATGCAGCACATTTCCGACGCCGGGCGAGCCGTAGGAGACGCGGTTTTTCTTGGCGTAATCGATGAATTCCGCGACGGATTTGATGGGCAGGTTCGGATTGACCAGCATGTAATAGCCATCAAGGATGCCTGATGTTGCAACCGGCGTCATCTCCTTCATGATGTCATGGCCCAGTGATTTATACACATGCGGGACCGAGGAGATGGAAGAGCTTGAATAGAGCATCGTATGGCCATCTGGCTCCGACGTGATCAGAGCCTTGATGGCAATTGTGCCATTCGCGCCGGTGCGATTTTCAACGTAAAATTGTTGCTTCAGATCATTGCTGAGTTGCGCGCTGATGGCGCGTGCAATGACATCAGGTCCGCTGCCAGCGCTAAAGCCCACCATGACTTTAACGGGTCGTTCCGGATATGCTTGCGCCCATGCGGATGATGATGCGCAAAGACCCAGTAAAATGGCCCCAGCCCAGTTCTTGAGCATGTAGTCCTCCCTTTTATGTTTATGAGAAGGCAGCAAGAGGCTGCCTCCCGTTTTTCGTCAGAGCTTCAGCAATTGCTTGGCTGTGCCGCCCAGAATGGCGATCTTGTCTTCATTGCTGATGCCGCTTGTTTCCAGCACATGCCCCACAGGGTCTTTCACCCAGGGAAAGCCATAGTCGGTCCCCACCATGATTTGCCGAGGACCCAGGACAGCCGCAAGATGGCGCAGGCCTTCTGCATTGAAGGTCATGGAGTCTACATAGATCTTTTTGAGATAGTCGGATGGCTTCTGCTTGGGCAGTCCCGGCGTGCAGCGATCAGGGAAGGTCACACAAACAGCGTCGGAACGGCCGGAATAAGACGGCAGATAGCCGCCTGCATGTGCGCCGCAGATTTTCAGATTGGGGAAGCGATCAAACACGCCCTCAAAAATCATGTGAGAGAGAGCAATGGTCGTCTCCAGCGGATTGCCGATCGTGTTGTCGAGATAGCCATTGCCTTTGACGCGTTCAGCAATCCCCGTGACGCGCGAACTGTCTTGCGGATGCATGAAGAGCAGGGCGCCGAGGTCTTGAGCCTTGGCCCAGAAAACGTCAAAGCGCGGATCTGAGAGTTCCCATTTCTCAACAGTCGGGCCAATGGCCGCGCCCTTCAGCCCCAGATGCTTCATCGCATGTTCGAGTTGTTCGGCCGCAAGTTCGGGGAATTGCAAGGCGACCGTTGCAAAGCCAACGAGACGACCCTTTGACTCAGCGCAGGTCTTGGAGAGGCTTTCATTCTGCAGATCAATCAGGCGGCGTGCCAATTCGCGATCAGCGCTATACCAGAAAGCATTGACGCTCATGGCTTCAACATCAATGCCTTGAATGTCCATGGCCTCGATGCGCTTTTCGAGCGGTGGATTGTTAAACCCGCTCTTCACGGTGGCGGCGTGGCGCTGCTCAAGCGGCGTGCCTGCAAGCACCTTGGCTGCTTCAGGGATGACGCAGTGACAATGAATATCAACAACAGTCACTGGCGTGCCATCAACCACGGTGCGCCTGCGCGGTGCGCTGGGGCTTCCCTGAGCAAAGGCTCCCCGCATCCCGCAGCCAAAGCATACACCCGCGGCCGCAGCAGATGCAGCGGCGGCAAAAAAGCGCCTGCGATCCATGTCTTCCTCCCTTGTTTATCTTTTAGGCTTTATCGTTTCATGCTTTCAGTCCAGTCTTCTCATAGAAATACACAAGCGCGGCTTCTGCAACCTCAATATCTTGAAGGGCGGTGCCAGAGCTGATGCCGATGCCGCCCACAACCGTGCCATTCACCTTGACGGGAAAGCCGCCGCCAATAATGCAAAAATGCCCTTCATTGGTGACATGAATGCCAAAAGTCGGCTGGCCGGGCTGACACAGCTGATTATAGACATGGGTAGGGTTGCGTGCCGCTGCAGCGGTGAAAGCCTTGTCGATAGCAATCGAGATCGAGCTGATCTTGCCGCCATTCATCCGGTCAAAACTGATGAGGTCACCTGCCTCATCCGTGACGGCAATGCACATGGGAATGCCCATGTCATTTGACTTGCGCGTAGCGCCATCAATGAGGATGCGCGCTTCTTCAACGGACAGACGGTCGATCTTAAGCATTCTTGCCTCTTACAGGTTTGAAATCGGTGGTCTTGAGGTAGTTTTCGAGTGCGGTGAGCTTTTCGCCGGTGATGGGCGGATAGGGCGGGAAGGGCTTGCCGCAGGGAATGCCAAGATAAGTGAGCGTGTGTTTCATCACAGTCACCATGCCTGCATCCATCCAGCGGGCGGGGTAAAGCGCAAATTGCAACTGTAACCGTGCTGCTTCCTTCATGTCGCCTGCCACGAAAGCCTCGATGATCTTGTTGGCGATGAAGGCAGCCGGGGGCGGCAATGTCACGCCCGTGCCGCCGAGGACAAGCGAGGCAAGCAGCATTTGCATGGTCGTGAAATAATGCGCATGGCCCGCATGTTCGATTTCGACAATCAGTCGGGAAACACGCGCGAGATCACGCGAGCTTTCTTTGACATATTTCACCCGATCGAGCTTTGCGATCTCAACAGTTGCAGGTGGCGTTGGATCAGCGCCCGGCCCCTGATTGAGATAGAGCATGAGTGGCAAGCTCGTCTCTCTGGCGATCGCTTCAAAATAGGCGATAATATCGCTCGTAGGTGTGGGGCCACCAATCGGACGGTTGGGGGCAAGTACCTGCAAACAGGCCGCCCCATTCTTCTCGGCCAGATGAGCAAGCTCGATGGCCTGTTTGAAGGATGGATGAGTGATGCCGACGGCCACGGGCCTGCGTCCGCCAACAAGATCAATCGTTTTGGTGATGAGTTCCTTGCGGCCTTCCCAGTCGAGATATTGATATTCCTGCGCCTCAACACCAGCGGCAACAACCATGCTGGCATTGCAGTCGTCTACGACATAGTCAACGATGCGCGCCAGGTTTGCATAGTCCACGCGCAGATCTTCAGTGAAGGGTGTGAGCGGAGGAACGACGGTCAGCGGACGCGTGATGGGTGGGACACCAGCTACCATTTCAAGCCCCTTCAGTCTTGAGCGGGAAATAACGATCCAGCCATTCTTTTACGACGGTACGCACGCGTGGCATGGATTCAGCGAACATGAAGTGATCGGTCTCGTTGAAGAGATGTAGATCTTTCGGCTTGCCCGCATTGTTGAAGAGCGCGATGGACTGTTCAGTCGGTGTGACGGAATCGACCGAGCTATGCAGCAGGAGCAGCGGGCGCGGTGCCAATTTGTGGATGACCTCTTCGGCCTTGAAGTCATACATGCTCTGCGCCGTATCCACGGGGAACATATCGACAGATTTTTCCAGAATATGATGGCGCATCCGATCAGGCACGGGCACGATATCATACCGGTCCACCATCATTGGTTTGCCGTGTTGTGCCTTATAGCGTTTACCTTCTTCCAGCATATCGGTGAACTTCTTCCAGGCCGCTTCACCCGGATGTTGCCCGCGGAATTTGCGTTCGCCATTGCCCCATCCGCCTGATGAGATCACGCAGGCAAAGCGCTCATCGACGCTGCCTGAATAAAGTGCAACCGCTGCTCCAAAGCTCGACCCCATGACGCCGATGCGCGCGCCATCAATATTCGGGTGGCCTTGCAGATAGGTGAGCGCGTTACGCGTATCCTCCACCTGATCAAGGCAGAGAATGTGGCCAAACTCGCCTTCGCTATCGCCACAGCTTCTCATATCGAAGCGGAACGCGGCATAGCCCCAGTCATTGAGCATCTTGCAAGGGATCTGCACATTGCCGGCGTTTTTATTGCTGCCAAAACCATGCAACACGATGATGCAGGGCAGTTTCGCGCCCGCTTTTACGCCATCTGGCAGATGCACAACACCTTGCAGCTTCAGGCCGGCAGATTGAAAGGTGACATTCTGTTCCATTCGCTTGCTTTCACTTTCACTTCGTCAGATCGACGATCTGTTTGGGGGTTGCGAGAATGCGCTGGGTGATTTCGGCCATGCGCTGCGGGGAAATGGGTTCAATCGGCATTTGCAGTCGCTTGGCTTCGCCCAAGAATTCTGGATCCTTCATTGTGGCGTCAAATGCCTTGCGCAAGATTTCGACGCGATCATTCGGTGTGCGAGGTGGCAGAAAAACCGCGCGCCCATAATCGGATTCAGAAGAGACAAATTCAGCCGCCTGTTTTTGTGCAGGGTCCTTCACAAGTTCAGGCAGGGTCGGAACATCAGGATTGGCAGGATCACGTGACAGGGCCGCATAGGCGATGGCGCGGATCTGTTTCTTCTGAATCATTTCAGGTGCTGCCTGTTCCACGCTCAGCCAGGAACCACCGCGTCCCTGAATCTCACCGCGGATCATCGCGAGGTTGAGATCGGCTGTGCCTTTGTAGCCGGTGATGATCTTGAATTTTGTGCCGACGAATTTGTTGAGAAGATCGGGAAGGATATAGGTCGGTGAGCTTGGGCCGGTCGCACCCACGATCACTTCATGCTGTTTTGCTTCCTCAACCGATTGCGCCTTCGACGTGTGATAGACGGCGAGCATGTTGCGAATGGGGGCCATATTGCCGATCCAGATCCAGCTGCGCGCGTCATATTGCGCATATTCAGGATTGATCAGCTGATTGGGTACGATGGTTTGTTGCGTCATCGCGAAGGTGAGCCCATCGGGTGTGATGGCCGTTTGCATCTGATTGGCCAGCGTCAAGCCACCTGATTGGCCGCCATAATATTTGACGATGATCTTGGGCGTGCCGGGAATGTGCTTGGACATGTGCTGTGCGAGCACCTGTCCATATATGCCAAAGGACCCGCCTTCGCCTGATCCAACCAGAAAGGTAATGACTTTGCCTCTATAGAAGTCATCAGCTTTGGCAGTCGAAAATCCGAGCATAAGCGTTGTAGCGGCCAAAGTGAGCCAGCGAAGCGGCCTTTGCATATTCTCCTCCCATTTTTTTGAAGCCTCCGAGATCAGTTGCCGTAGCTCAACGAGACCTATGGCAAAAGGAGGCTCTTTACATTGTTGCTTCTGGCAAGCATTTTACACTCAACCGTAGGCCAAAGGCCAAGCGGAATCTTTAGTAGGGAGAATGCAAATGAATAGGCGACAGGCGCTCAAGCTCGGCGCAGCCTCGCTTGCCAGCGCGATGGTGCCATCTTGGGCCGGCGCTCAGTCAGGCTATCCGGATAAACCGATCAAACTCGTTGTGCCCTTCCCCGCAGGTGGCGTGAATGACGTTGTCGCTCGCCCCTGGGCAGAAAAGGTTGCCAATTCGCTGGGGCGTGTGACGATTGAGAATGTCGGCGGTGCTGGTGGGTCATTGGGGGCGCAAAACGTGCTTCGTGCGCCTGCTGATGGTTACACGCTACTGTTCGGTTCTGGCGCAACGCATATCGTGGTGCCTTTCGCTTCTGCGCGTACGACCTATGACCCGGAAAAGGCGTTCGAGCCCATTTCCATCCTTCAGGTGAGCGGAATCGGAATCGCGGTTGCGGCAAATCACCCGGCAAAAACCCTGCAGGAATTGATCGAGGATGCGCGCAAGCGTCCCGGTGAGTTGTCTTATGGGTCGGCGGGCATCGGCTCTGCCACCCATCTGGGTGCCGAGCTCTTCAAGTCCCTCACCAAGACAGATATTCGCCATGTGCCCTATCGCGGGGGCGCGCCGGCGCTCGCGGATCTTGTGGCGGGACATGTCCCGGTTGGCATGGTGAATGTGTCAACGCAGGCACTCGAACTGCACCGCACGGGTCAGATTCGTCTGCTGGCGGTCACGACGGCGCGTCGTCCCACAGGTGCACCCTGGTTGCCGACGGCTGAAGAAGCGGGCGTGCCCGGCTGCGTAGCGATTAATTTCGGTGGTCTCTTTGCGCCGGCAGGTACGCCGCGCGAAGTCATCGAGAAAGTGTCGAAGGCCACGCAGGAAGTCATGAAGGACAAGCAGTTCACTGATCTTCTGATTGCTTCCGGCTTTGAAATTCATCCTGACAATTCGCCTGAAGAAGCACGCCGCTTCGTGGCAGCTGAAATCAAGCGCTGGGTTCCGGTGATCAAGCAGATTGGTCTGAAGATCGAATAGGCGACCTCGCAGGTAACAGAAGGAAGCCGCCCCCGCAGGGGCGGCTTTTTTCATTACTGCTTCATCAGCGCCTTTGTGATGTCGAGCACATTCTTGGGCGTGCGCATGACCTCACGCGTGATCTCATCCAGCTCTTCGCCTGTCGCCCCGAAGATCGGCACTTCGCGCTTCTGCATCGCGGCCAGAAATTCGGGATCCTTGATCATCTTCTGGAAAGCATTGCGCAGTGCTGCCAGACGTTCTGGTGGAACGCCCGGTGTCGTTGTCACTGAGCGGCCAATTTCGGAGGAAGAGCCAATGGCGCGCAGCACCGCCGTTCCGTCAGGCGTCAGTCCCAATTCGCTGATTGCAGGGACATGTTGCAGCAAGGGATGACGCTTGATGGCGATTTGATAAAGGATAGGAGCCTCTTTCTCCGTCACCCATTTGGGTGAGCGCTGCATGATGAGCGCAAGGCCGATGGAGCCAATTACATCCACCTCCTTGCGTTCAGCGGCAAGGGCGATGTCAGCGCTGCCGCCATAGCCGGATACGATCTTGAATTTCGCCCCGCCATATCTCTGCAAGGCTGCGGGGACCAGAAAGCCGGGAGAGGCCCCACCTGTTGCGCCGACAATGATCTCGCGTTTGCGCGCATCCTCAAATGTCTTGAAATTCGCGCCAGGAAGGCCGGTGCCCACATCCACATTGTCGAGAAGGCGTCCCAGATAATTGAGCTTGGTGACGTCGAAAGTGGATGGGTCTTCATTCATCGCAGCGTCAAGCGCGAGCGTTTGCGAGAGAACGCCGAACACCGTGCCATCGCGCGGGGCTGCATTATAGAGATATTTGGCCGCAACAAAGCTGCCGCCGCCCGGCATGTTCTGGACGATGACGGTGGGATTGCCCGGCACATAGCGCCCGAACCATTCGGCAAAGGCGCGGCCATAAACGTCATAGCCGCCGCCGACTGCGTAACCGACGATCACGCGCAGCGTCTTGCCGCGATAAAAATCCTCGACAGGATCAGCCTTCGCAGTTGCGCTAGTCCATAAACACGATGTCATGATTACTGCCGTCAGAGACAGCATTTTGCCTTTTTGTTTCCACCCAATGCTCATCCTTCATTCTCCGCAATTGGTGAAAGGCCTGCCTTGATGCAGCCATTCACCCGTGAAGCGAGGTTTGTGCCATGCTCGCTTGGTCATGCAGGGAATGCAAGTCGTGGATGTTCAGATC
>CAZLBA010000143.1:0-8287 GCA_964557555.1 uncultured Beijerinckia sp. | reverse complement strand
TTGGAGAAGCTGATCGATTTTGTAGAAACGTTCAAGGCGATTCATCGTATTTTGCTAAATATTAGAATTAATCACGCAAAAACACTAGTAACATGGAAGCACGATAAAAAATACAATTTTTGGAGATGTAATTGGAATCAAAGACCTTTTTAGTAGTCCTGAATGACTGGCTCTGGTTTGCAAGAAGCGAGTATTTTGGTGTCGCAATAGCAACGATACTCGTTGGCTGGGCGATTATATCGTCTGTAAAAATGTATTGGGCGTCTAATAGGGCTAAGAGTGAGACGAAGAAAATCTTAAGTGCCATCGATCCATACTCGACCCCATCCGAGATTACCGAAAATTTTTCGCTAGTAGATGAAAAAATACAGAATGAAAAACGATTCAAAAACACATGGATTGAGTTTGCAAAAACACTGATTCCGCCACTCGATCACATTGATTCACCTGAATTCCGATCGTACAGGGCAACCAAGCGTCCTGGAGATTACTTTGATTCGGACCATGTTTTGAAAGATGTAAGACCTCTCTTTTTGGAAAGTGAGAACCTTATTGCGGTTGGTCTGATTTTTACGTTCCTAGGGCTCATAGCAGCACTTCTCCATGCTGGAATAAATCTTACTGCAGCAAATGCAGACGGCGTACAGCGCGTGATCCAGGATTTGCTGAGTACCGCTGGTGCCAAATTTTTTGCTTCACTTGGTGGCGTATTTGGCGCTTTGATTCAAACTGTTTTTAAGCGAAGCTTTTCAGATAAAGCTGAAGCAGAGCTAGATAAATTCATAACAAAATTAGAATCCCTTTTGCCATTTGCGAGCCTAGAAAAAATCGCTGCAGAGCAGTACGCCCACGCAATAAGACAAACGACAAGACTCGAGGAAATGGGTACTGAGATTACTCTGGCGATCGGGAGTCGAATTGAAAACGCATTAAATGGCATGCCAGACTTAATGAAAAATGCGATGACCTCGGCATTGACTCCTACGAATGACCGTTTAGAAAAACTAGCCGACGGAATATCGACGTCAAGTACGGATGCAATGGCTGAATTGGTGGACAAATTCAAAAAAGAATTAACAGGGGCGGGAGAGCAAACAATGAATCAAGTTGTCAGTCAGCTTGACTCATTGTCCACGACATTAAACCAAACGGTTGGATCGTTGGCGACAAGTAATGTCGAAATAAGACAAACTATGACTGCAATTTTAGAGGCATTCAAGACAAGTGGCAGTCAGTTCGGAGATTCGGTCAAGACAAGTGCAGACGCGGCGACATCCCAAATAGCAGAAGTAACAAAATCCATGATGGACGCCCTCACTGGCGTAATGCAAAAACTAGATCAGCAACATCAAGACACAACAGCAGCATTAACAAATTTAGTGGGAACTTTCAATCAGGCAGGAACTGAGGCCGCAGAAAAGCTAAAACTGAGCTCCCAACAAGGCGCTAATGACATTTCACAGGCGTTTCAGGGAACCATTCAAACCGTCTTAGATAATGCAAGCAAAGCAAACGAGAGTATTGCAAAAAATATAGCTGACGGTGTCAGCACTGCTGGTGCAGAGATGTCAAAGCAGGCAAAAGAGGCCTTACAAGACACAACAGATACGATATCCAATGCCATGGAAAAAGTTTCGGTCGCTTTAGAAGAGTGGCGTCAGTCCACGCTTCAAGCTACAGGGGCGATGTCGCAGGTTAACACGACGCTAAATGCACATCGGGCAGGTATTGAGAAGGTTAACTCTAATTTGACCGAGACAGAAGTGGCCATTAGCGCCACTGCTGAAACCTTGCGTGAAGCGACCGGACCGCTGAGTGTGGCAACAACCCAGATGTCTTCCTCAACTGAAGCGCTTAGAAAAGCAGTCTTAGAAGCGATGACTCGATTAGGTGAGCTGGGAGGTGTGACAAGTCAATCTGCAGCTGATATCGCAAAATCGATCGAGGGTTTGGTAGCAGCTTGGGAAAAGCAATCAGTACACCTTGGCAGAACGGACGAGCAAATTGAAAAGGCCTTTATGGCGGTGGTGCAAAATCTTGAGCAGTCACTCGGAGTACTGCACAAATTCTCGCAGTCATTAAACGATAGCCTAGGAAGCTCCATACGCGATCTCGGAACGATTGCCGCTGAACTGGTAGATGCAGTAGAGGGCATCAAAAAATGACGAGGCAAAAAGAGGGGGAGGCAAACTATTTCGCTTCTATGACTGATATGACGATTGGAGTGCTATTCATTCTAATCATCATGATTGCATATTTTGCACATCAGAATTCCTCACAAAATCCCATTTTGATCTATATCGATCAAGGGGAACAAGAGAGGAAAGGCATTGCGAATACAGTTGCCAAGGGACTGCGTGAGAGAAATATTGATGCAATAGTTTCCCCCAAAAATCCAGGCGTTGTGACCCTTAGAGGAGCAAACTTATTTGTCCGAGGTGAATCCGATTTGGCACCTGAAGCACGACAGACTATTTCATATCTGGCCCAAGTAATAAGAGATCAAACGGGATGTTTTGTGATTCAGGGAGAAACTCAGAAAAATGATGCAACCTGCAATCCATCGAAAGTTTTTATCGAAGCAATTTTCGTCGAGGGACACACTGACGATCAGCCGGTAAAAAACATGCTGAAAGACCACAGCAAAAATAACCTAGAGCTAAGTGCTCGAAGAGCGACAAACACGCATGACACACTGATGCAATCAGCACCAGAGCTAAGTAACTATCGCAATCTTGACGGCGAGCCCGTTTTAAGCGTTGCGGCGTATGGCGAGCAGCGACCTGTCATCCCCAATGTCGATGAGCAGGCGCGTGATAAAAATCGGCGGATTGACATTCGATTCGTAATGTGGGTCCCAAAATCTGTCGAAAGCTTCAAAAATCAAATGCGAAGGTTCGAAGATCAGAAGTCAGGGAAGTCATAATTTTATGGAAAAAGTTCGGCTATACGATCCAGGAAGATTGTTAATTACAACAATCTCTTTAGATCACATAAAAAATGCTGAAAAGTTTATCGCCCGTAAGGCTCAAATTTTTGAAGAGCGAGCACTAGCCGATGCGCCAATTTATCTTGATGAAGTTATCAACTCGTTCAAAAGAGACGAAAACCCTAGTCGTAAGGCCCTGAAAAGAGTGGCGGCTGGTTCGCTTCCGGATTTAGTCGCAAAATCAAATGGAACGGGTCTACTGAAACGCTTTATTGATCTTATTGTTTCTATAGGCAGTTCAGTACTCTACAAGTCTCTTTTGCTAGGGTACCTTCGGATTAGGCACGATGATTCTGCGCTTTCCGATTTGATACGCCAAGCACTCGTAAATGGTGAACAGCAGCTTCCGCAGCGTTGGAAAGACCGGATCAAAAAGTATGGGCTACTTGAGAAACCATCGGGAAAAAAATTAGCTTCAATCGCGCTATCCTCGGTGGATCTCAACCCACTTCAAGTGTTTGAGGATGCGGGCCTAAAAAAAGGAATTTTATTAGGTGGTGGATTTGCCGCCTGTGCATTCAATGAGCTTTGCAACATTGTTGCAAATGATCACAGCAGTGAAAAACTTAATAAATTTTTCGCTCTTCTTCCTGAAAATCTCTCAAATAAAGCGGATGAGCGAGTTCAGTTAGCTGAGAGCTCTATTCAATTCGTTACACTCGCACTATTAAAGCCATATCTCGAAAAAGATCCTTCAGATGAAGTCCGTAGAAAAATCATCGAAAAATTAGTCAACTTGTACAGAGACCCTAGGTTGAATCCAATGGCCTGGGCGACTGCAGATCAAGATTTGGTGTCAATTCTGTTGAGATGGCTAACTGCTGAATCTTTTGAGATGCTTATGGAAGTTCTCAATAGCTCAAACCAATCGGCTCAATGGAAGACCCGCGAGAAATTCTGGAAAGGTTATATAGACAAGGGATTTGTCAAGGAAGCTTGGGTTGCTTTTGGACCCGATGCAGAAATTCAGGCGTCAAAGTTAATCCGCTCTGGTCAGCTTCGATCTAGAGGCTCATTTGGTGTGCTCGAACACAGCCAGATTCAAGGGCATCACTCAGTACTTTTCATGAAGCTTGGTGATCTCACAATCAGCGAGTGGACTCATGACGGTAAGGTAAGATTTTATCGTTCGAGAAATAACTCGAAGCCAGAACTCTATAAGCTTCGTTACGATCCAGAAGTCTTGAGGCGTGATAGCCGTGCAGATCACTTTAAAGTTCATCGTGGATATTGGCAGTGGGATGTGGCCGAATACATAAGGGACATAACTGGATTTAGGAATCCTGGATGGTAGCGATCGCAAAGTTTTCATGGCAGATCTCTGATCAAGGTATCGAGTTATTCGCGACGCGTGATGGGAAACGTGTCACGTTGAGTTCTCTAACTGATTCTGAGAAATTGGCCGCGAGTCAAGGGCTTTCTCGTTTACAAGCAGCTATTGAAAACGATGTTAAGGAGGTTCGCGACTTAAGCGACCAAAGTGGCTACTGGATCAGCCCCAGCTTTTTGGAGGAAATGACTGGCGCGCAGGCTACCTCTGTTGGGTTGCCCTTTGATACTCCTTATTCGCTATGGGTACGATTTACAGGGCCGCTAGTCGCACAAAATTCAAATGCCGTGCTTGCGTGGCATGACAGCAGTGGCTCAAAAATAAGCGCCAGAGAAGATGCAGGTCTCCTATTTGTCGGATCTAAAGCGTTTCGTATACCTAGCTCGCTTGCGCGCATTCGTCGAGCCTGTCTTTCTTTTAACTCAGCAAAAGAACTTCTTGATGCGCGATTAGCCGCAATATCAGAGCTTAAGGCTGCCATAAGCTCAGCATCGGGTGAGTCTGTTGGTAGCGATAAGCAACTTGCAGATATGCGATTTAGGCATGCCAGTGCCGTGTCGCTTGACATAAATTCGGGCAAGGATGGCATTAATTTCGACCCAGTATTCTTTAATGCGGATACTAGAGATCAGTACATCGAAACAGGTGCGTTGGTAGAAGATTCAGAATCAATTCTGACTCCCGAGTTGCAACGAAATTTGAATAGCGAATTCCGAAAAGCTGCGCAAGTAAAACCTACGTATGTCTTAGGGCGAGGTGAGTATTTGTATATCGACCCTGCCTTAAGGCCAGCGCTCGAGGTTGTGAAGGAACAGCAAGGGAAAAGTCCGGATGAGAGAGCACGATTTGCGAAATCTCCGAAATCGTTCATTAAAGAGAAATACGCTGAAAATGGATTAGATGAGGAGGTAGCTGACAAGCTGGTTGAACGTGCTTTTGTTGAGTCTGAATCATTTTCTCAGCGAGTAATCGATGTAGGCTTATGGAAGCCACCTGTCTTGCCATTCATACGGCGTGCTCCAAATTCATGGTTTCCAGAGGCCTTCGGTCTAAAAATCGGCTCTAAAACCATTACCATCCCGGAGGATCAGCTTCCAATCCTCGCTAAATCAGTTGCTCAAGCAATCAAAGACGGTGCAGAAAAAATACAGGTATCCGGAACAGGAGATGAAATTCCCGCCACGAAAGATGCCCTTGACTCGCTCAATGCGATGTTGGAATTGTTTTTGAAATTGCCCCCAGTCTCTTTTGAGGAACCAGAGGGGGAAGATTCAGGCGGAAGCGGCCAAGGCCAAAAGCCATCAGAAACCGTAGGAGACAAATCTATTCTTGTTGTTCAAGATAACTTTGTCAGCGAGTCCTTTGTCGCTCAATTCAATACCAGAGCAAAATTTGAAACTTTTGAAGAGCCTGAAGGCCTTGTTTCTAAGCTTAAGGAACATCAAATCCACGGCGTAACGTGGCTTCAGAAATGCTGGTCACTTGGATACCCTGGCGCGCTACTTGCTGATGATATGGGGTTAGGAAAAACTCTCCAGGCGCTTGCATTTATTGCATGGCTTAGAGCAAAACGACAAAGCCTAGGCAAATCTACAGCGCCAGTTCTAATCATTGCACCTATTTCACTACTCGGGAATTGGCAGTCTGAAGCTAAGCGGCATTTATCACATGGGTTATTGGGTACGATGGCTTTACTTTATGGCGGTGAGCTTCGTAGGTTCAGGCGTTCAAATTTTAGGAGATCGGACGTTGTCGAAGGTCAATCTACCCTTGATTTACATATTCTAAAAGAACATGACTGGATTTTGACGACGTACGAAACAATGCGCGACTATCACATGTCGCTCGGGAAAATAGATTTTTCCCTCATCATTTTTGATGAGATGCAGAAAATTAAAAATCCTGAATCCATGATGACGAATGCTGCTCAGGCGCTTCAGGCGGATTTTCAGATTGGTTTGACTGGTACACCGATAGAAAATTCTCTTGCGGATATTTGGACATTATTTGACACGCTTATGCCGAGTTCGCTTGGCTTGGGAACGCTAAAAGATTTTTTGGCGCATTATCGACTTGATGCAACAGAAGCTCTCAAGCAGCTAAAGGCGAGATTAACGGAAGAATCAGATGGAAATCCTCCTCCGATGTTACGACGAATGAAATCGGACGTTGCTAAAGATCTTCCGGAAAAGATTGAAAGATCTGTGCAAAAAGAAATGCCTGAAATTCAGGCTGTCGCATATGTTCAAGCAGTGCAAGGAATATCTGGCACAAAAACACACAAGACGAAACTTGATGCTTTTCATCGTATAAGAGGAATATCGCTGCATCCAAGATTTGCTGACGAATCTTCTCTCGTAAGCGGTGAAAGCTATGTGTCGGAGTCTGCTCGTTTAGCTAGTTGTTTTTTGCTGCTGGATAAGATCAAAATTGCTGGAGAAAAGGCATTGCTCTTCGTTGAAAGTATAGCGATGCAGGAATGGTTGGCTTTTTATCTACGAGAAAAATACAAGCTCGAAAGGTCCCCGGGTAGAATTTTCGGTGATACTTCCGCTGATCGACGAACGGCTATTGTTGAGCGATTCCAAGCATCTCCAGCAGGGGTTTTTGACGTTTTAATTTTGTCGCCCAAGGCGGCGGGTGTTGGGCTTACGCTTACTGCAGCGACGCACGTTATACATTTGACACGATGGTGGAATCCAGCAGTGGAGGATCAATGTACTGATAGGGCTTATCGGATAGGGCAAACCAAAAATGTGAATGTTTATTATCTTCAGGCCGTTCATCCGCTTTACGGCGAGGGGAGTTTTGATTGTATTTTGGATCAGCTATTAAGCAAAAAGAGGGCGCTGTCGTCTGGTATGTTGATGCCGACCGAAACGGGTGATGAGCTTGATGCGATATTTAAACAGTTATCTAGTTCGGTTAAATAAAATTGGTTTTTTAGTGTCGGCTTGTTTCTAAGTTAACACACGATTCGCCCCTACAATCACCAGGCTTAGTGGCAGGAGGTCGACTATTTTTGGCATTCAATTCGATTTGTGTTTTCTTTGCAGCCTTCAAATCGACTGAAGTTCTTTATTTGTAGGTAAATCCCAAACCTCGAACAACTTCAGAACATCGCAACCTCATCTGGGTTGTTGTCCGATCAGTTTCACTAAAAAGTAGCGGCCAGCATACTGATTCCATGCTCCCTCGCATATAAGACGAATACGCATTCCACGGAATTTTTCCAAGGCGCCCCGCTGATTCGCGGGGACGTCGTAAAGGCAGCTCTGCCCTTTCCTTTCGAGGTGGTAATCCCGAAAGTCCCCGGTGAACCTCAAGTAGCGTTGCTGCTTGCAAAGTCGTAGTAGTTCTTCAAATACGGACTTTTTATCCGCATTCCAGGTCGGGATCGAGTGGAGGCGTTGCAGGCACTTGCCCACATCGTCGTCCAGGCTGTCAGTGATTTGGTCCTGAGCTCTAAATGCCAAGGAGTTCCCCCGTTCTTTGAGTGGTCGCTGTTTACTCGCTCGGCCAATCGACCCGATGAATACGGCCCCCCGCAGCAAGGTGCGGAACGACAAAGCGGCCCTGGCGTTGGTGGGCCCGTATGTCGCGGATGTGTTCTTCGATTTGACGGGGGTTCCAGTTGTCTGTGATCAACACCACTGCTTTGGCCATCCGCTCGCAATCAATTATGTACTCGCGCACTGCTCGCATGACGTTGGGAAATCCAACTGAACTCGTGGGTGAGGAACCCGTTGCCACGGCGACTGCAATGCGCGTACAGGCGGCCATCTGATTACCCGGAATGATGTTGATGAGCTCTCCGCCTGTTACCGGGTACTGACTCATGCCATCTGGCCTCAGCACCCGCTCAACAAGCTCACGATAGGTGCCGTCTCGGAGATGACCCTCAAGGCGGCGCACTATTGTGGTAACAACGTTCTCGATGTCGCCGGGTAGAACCAAGTCGGTATCGG
>CAZLBA010000142.1:0-8290 GCA_964557555.1 uncultured Beijerinckia sp. | reverse complement strand
TGGGAGAAGCGGGGCGCGTTCTTGAGGCAAGCCGCGTTCTCTTCATCACGGAAGCTGCTACACTCCCCTCATGACCGAACCACTCGACATCAAATCCTTCGCCCCCGGCGCTGCTGGCATTCTCGGCAATTTCGCGCCGCATCCATTCGTGCTCGACACTATTCACTTCGCTTGCATGGAAGCTTTTCTGCAAAGCCTCAAAATCAAAGACCCGCAGCAACGACAACTCGTCTATTCCATGAATGGCAATGAGGCCAAAGCAACTGGCACGCAGCATCGCTGGCAGGATGAAGGCAAACTCTATTTCAAAGATCAGGTCATCGACCGCTTCGGGCCAGATTACCAAGCACTGCTCGACCGTGCCTATGCTGCACTTGCAGCTCAAAACGAAATCTACCGCGAAGCCCTCATCTCAACCGGCACGCGTTTGCTCATCCACACGATTGGCAAGGACGATCCATGCGAGACCGTCCTCACCGAAAAAGAACTCTGCGACCGCTTGATGCAGCTGCGGGCAACGCTTAGCCGTTGAGCAAGCCCTTCACGGCTGCACTCGCCTTCGCGAAATCCATCTGGCCGGTATATCTCGCCTTCAGCGCGCCCACGACCTTGCCCATGTCTTTCACAGAGGCTGCACCCGTCTCAGCAATCGCGGCCTTAATCGCGGCCTGTACTTCGTCATCGCTCATTTGCTTGGGCAGGAACTCCTGAATGATCGCGATTTCCTCGCGCTCTTGCTGAGCGAGCTCAGGGCGACCGTTCTTCTCATAGATGTCCATCGATTCCTGACGGCTCTTCACCATCTTCTGCAGGAGCGCCAGAATATCGGCATCGCTCACCTCTTTGCCTTGGCCGCGCGCCTCAATGTCGCGGTCCTTCAGGGCGGCGGTGATCATGCGCACCGTATCGACGCGGCGCTTGTCTCCTGCCTTCATGGCGCTCTTGAGCATGGCCGTGAACTGTTCGCGCATGGTGTCCTCATCTCTCATGTGGCTTGATGCCTGTGGAGAAAATCGCCCGCCACAGACACAGGAATGATCAAATAGCTGATATTGCTACGGTTTCCAGAGCAGATCGGAGGTTGACGCCAAACGCCGCCTCCCATAGTTTCCGCGCGAGTTCCGATAAGTCCCATCAGCGCGTCCCCGCTGGCCACATGGCCTGCGCGCAAGGACGCGCGAAACGTGTAGAGCGACCATGTCCGCACATCAAGACAAAGCCTGGGCCGAACCCCTCCCCACAGCCCTTCTCGTGCTGGCTGACGGCACCGTCATCGAAGGCTTTGGCTTGGGGGCCGTCGGCAAGGCTGTCGGCGAAGTCTGCTTCAATACGGCCATGACGGGCTATCAGGAGATCCTGACCGACCCCTCCTATGCGGGCCAGATCATCACTTTCACCTTCCCCCATATTGGCAATGTCGGCACGAATGAGGAAGACATCGAGACCGTGAACCTGGCCGCCAGCGCTGGTGTGCGCGGCGTCATTCTCCACGCCAATATCACTGACCCGTCGAACCACCGCGCCACGCGCCATCTCGATCAATGGCTGAAGGCGCGCAATATTGTTGGCCTTTGCGGCATCGACACGCGCGCGCTCACTGCCCTCATTCGCGAAAATGGCATGCCCAATGCCGTCATCGCCCATGCGCCGGATGGCAAATTCGATCTCCCCGCCCTGAAGCGAGACGCCGCTGAATGGCCAGGCATCAACGGCATGGATCTCGTGCCCGGCGTGACCACCGCGCAACGTTATACATGGACCGAGACGACATGGACGCTGGGCGAGGGTTACGGCAAGCTTGAGGCTCCCAAGCACAAGGTTGTCGCGATTGACTATGGTGTGAAGCGCAACATTCTGCGCCTGCTCGCGGCTGCTGGCTGCGAAGTGACGGTCGTTCCCGCCACCGCATCGGCTGAGGACATTCTCGCTCTCAAGCCAGATGGCGTCTTCCTGTCGAATGGCCCCGGCGATCCGGCAGAAACAGGCAAATATGCCGTGCCTGTGATTCGCCAATTGCTCGACAAGAAAGTGCCGACCTTCGGCATTTGCTTGGGCCATCAGATGATGGCGCTGGCCGTTGGCGCCAAGACCCTCAAGATGCACCAAGGCCATCATGGCGCGAACCATCCGGTGATGGATTACACCACCAACAAGGTGGAGATCGTCTCCATGAACCACGGCTTTGCGGTCGATACGCAGACCCTGCCCGGTCATGCGAAAGAGACACATCGCTCGCTCTTCGACGGCACCAATTGCGGCATTGCGCTGACCGATCGCCCGGCCTTCTCCGTGCAGCACCATCCTGAAGCCGCCCCCGGCCCGCAGGACAGCCATTATCTCTTCAAGCGCTTCGTCGATCTCATCGAGAAGAACAAGGCTGCGTGATCTCAAGGTCACGCCCCACCTTCGCCATTGTCATGGGCGAAACCATGACTAGGATGCGCCTCGGTTGGGCGGATGGACTGGCATGAACTGGCGCGACTTCTGGAACCGCGAAAATCCGATCTATGTGAATGAGCGCCATAAGGTGCTGCATTATGATCGTATCGCGCGCGGCATTGCCGAACTGATCGAAAATCCTGATTGGCTGGTTCTGGACCATGGATCAGGCGAAGCCCTGTCCGCCGACACAGTCGCGCGTCATTGCGCCCTGCTCTATCTGCATGATGCCGCACCCAATGTGCAAATGCGCCAACATTTGCGCTTTGATCACAATCCCAAAATCATCGTGCTCTCGGCATCATCGCTTGATGCCATTGCTGATCATTCGCTGGATATGGTGGTGGCGAATTCGCTGCTGCAATATCTCACTCATGCCGAATTTGAATCGCTCCTCGACTTCTGGCGGCGCAAATTAAAGCCGGGCGGCAAACTGGTACTGGCCGACATCCTGACCAAGGAGCCAGACACAATTGCCGATGTGAAAGCTCTTTTGCATTTCGCCTTTCAGGGCGGATTTTTGATTGCTGCCTGTATAGGGCTGATTGCCACCTTCTTCTCAGACTATCGCAAGCTACGCTCCACGCTGGGCCTCACCGGCTATGACGAGCATGAGATGAATGTGCTTTTGAAGAGCCACGGCTTTGATGGTGCACGCGCAAAGCACAATCTAGGACACAATCAAACACGCATGATGTTTGTCGCGCATTCAAGCAACTGATTATACAAGCGCGATGGCCGAGACCAGCCGGCCGTAATCAGCTTCCTTGCGATGCGTTGTTCGCCGATAGCTGAAGAAACGCTCCTCATCGGCGTAGGTATCAAGCCCAAGATCGTGAAACTGCATGACACCTGCGCGCTGCAAACGCATGGCGATAAAGCCGGGCAGATCAAACATCGCATGACCATCGCGCGGTGATTTGCTGAAGAATCGTTGCGCCTCTTCTTCGTCCTGCGCAAAGCGTGCGACAAATTCCGGCCCGACCTCATAGCTCTTTGCGCCAATGGTGGGACCCAGCACAGCTGAAATGGCGCTGCGCTTCGCGCCAAGCTCTTCCATTTTGGCAAGCGTATTTTCAAGCACGCCGGTGAGCGCGCCTTTCCAGCCCGCATGACAAGCACCGATCACGCGGGACTGAGGGTCAGCGAAAAGGAGCATCCCGCAATCAGCGCCCGTCACACCAATCGCCAGACCGGGCACATTGGTCACAAGGCCATCAACGCGCGGACGCTCTTGCCAGATGTCATGCGCGATCAAAACATCGGGAGAATGGACCTGATAGGGCACAAGTAATCGCTGTTCGCTGACGCCAAGCGCATCTGCCATCAGGGCGCGATTTTTCTGCACGGTTTGCGGGTCATCATTCGAGCCCGTGCCCCCATTGAGGCTTGCATAAACACCTGATGAGACGCCGCCACGCCGCGTGAAGAAGGCATGGCGCAGATGGGGCGCGTTCAAACTGTCATGCGTGAGATAATGCGCGCTCATGACTACGCCTCATGGAAGGGCGGCACGGAAAGATCAGGCGAGGCAACACATAGAACCTTGAACAATTCGCCCATGCCATGGACCTTGCCTGCTGCTGTCGCGATGGCTTTATCAGGCGAGATCAGGCGAACAAGTGCTGCTTCAATCTGCGCGAATTGCTTGTCATCTGCGCGTTTGGCAAGCGCCTGTGCGCGATCAAAGATTCCAAGCTTCGTCAGAAAGTCGCCCTGTGTGAGGGGACCCAGGACCGAAGCGCCCGCAGCGCGGGCGGCGCGCGCAAGGGCTGCAAAATCAACATGGGTGGTGAGGTCTGCTTCGCCGGGCTCTGCGAGGGGATCGACAAATTGATGAGCTTTGAGCGCCTGCAAAGTCTCACCCAGAGCAGTTTGCACATAGCCATAATCAATCACGAGCGCCGCGCCACCTTGTTCGACAAGACGTGCTGCCAATAGGCGCATGATCTGCTGGCCGGCAGCACCGATCTCGATGATACTGCCCTGTGGCGCATCAACCATGAGGCTTGGCTCCTCATCGCTTGAGAGGCCGAAGGTGAAGCGCCCCTCCCCGTCGAGCCCCACAAGCCGTTCACGCCAGCCCTGCCCGTCGCGGATGTAATGGCGCACAGGCAACGCATCAAAAAACTCATTGGCAATGATGATGGAAGGTCCGGGCGGAACAGTTTCAACATCACTATGCCAGGTGATGGGCACGCCACTATGTTGCAAACGCTCATGCTGCAACCGCCCAAGCTCCGGTGATGTTTCGACCAGATGCACATCAATCGCCTGCGCGAAAGCAGGCACAACCATGGCTGCACGCAATGCGTCTTGCATCAAGGTGCCGCGCCCCGGCCCCAACTCGATCAAACGCAATTGCGCAGGCGCGCCCATGCGAACCCAGGTCTCTGCAGCCCATAGCCCCAGCAACTCACCAAACATCTGGCTGATCTCTGGCGCTGTGGTGAAATCGCCCGCAGCACCCAAAGGATCGCGCGTAATGTAATAGCCCATGGTCGGATGGCCGAGCGCGAGCGACATATAGCGCTCAAGCGTCATCGGCCCTTCTTGCGCGATCAGCTCCCGCAGATAGTGCGCAAGCCCATTCATGCTGGCTTGCTCTTGCGCGCATAAACAATCAGGGCAAGACCCGCGATCACGAGGGGCAATGACAGCAACATGCCCATGGTCGCCTGACCAAACAGGAAACCCAATTGCGGATCGGGCTCCCGGAAAAATTCGCAGATGATGCGCGCAACGCCATAGCCCGCAGCAAAAACGCCCGTTACCAGACCGCTGCGCTGATAAGCCCCCGCACGCGCGAGCGCATAAAGCAGGATGAGCAGGACGATACCTTCGAGGCCTGCTTCATAGAGCTGGCTTGGATGGCGAGGCTCATCGCCTGCACCGGGAAAGACCATCGCCCATGGAACATCGCTCACACGGCCCCACAGTTCCGGCTTGATGAAATTGGCAATGCGGCCAAGGAAGATGCCAATCGGCACGACCGTTGCACATAAATCCGCGACAGCAAGAACCGGCACCTGTTGCTTGCGGGCGAAGAGATAGATGCCCAGCGCTGCACCTGCGAGCCCGCCGTGGAAAGACATGCCACCTTTCCAAACAGCGATGATCTCGCCGGGATGGCTCAGATAAAATTCCGGGTTGTAAAAGAGCACATAGCCGAGCCGCCCACCCAGCACGACACCAAGCGCTGCATAGACGAGCAGATCATCAAGGCTTGCAACCGAAGGCCGCGCAACGCGACCCCACAAGGTGTCGCGTTGCACAAGCGCCCGCGCATAGGCCCATCCGAGAATGAGACCGGCGATGTAAGCGAGCGCATACCAGCGGATCGGCAGCGGCCCCAGCTGAAGCGCAACCGGATCAATCTCGGGCCAGGCCATTGTTGCAAACAGCATCTCGACTCCTGACGGTTCGAGACTGTGTGCGCGCCCCCTCGCGCGAGGTCAATCTCACGAGCCGACTTGTCCCACGATCTCCTGCACAGAACGGGCAATGGCGAAGAGATCGGCGTCACATTGCTCAAAGCCCATCAGCTGCAAGCCGACCGGCAATCCATTTTGCGAAAAAACGGGCAGCGAGAGCGCAGGCACACCAAGCAGCGAGCCGGGCACGGCAAAGGCTGGATCACCCGTGGAGTTGAGCCCGACCGGCGCCACACCCACAGCCGACAGCGTGATGATCGCCTCGCCCTGCGTCTTGAGCTTGGCATAGCTCGCACGAATGGCATCGCGCCGGGCGCAGGCGGTGCGATATTGATCGGGCGTCATGCCAGCTGCTTCTTTCGCGCGCGCCTGCATTTCAGCACTAAGCTTCGAGGCATCGCGCTCTGCATAGATATTCAGGGGCCAACGCGACTCCCAGCAATTCACCTCGCGCGTGATGCGCAGCGAATCCACCAACGCATCTTCGGCAGCAGCCACATCCGCACTCATGGAGCGATTGATGATTTCGACACCGGCGGCCGCGAGTTTTGCAAAAACCTGTTGCACCGCCGCCTTCAGCTCCGGCGCAACAGAGGCCCAACCTGTCGTCTCCAAAAAGACGAGACGCTTCGGCAGTTTTTGCGGTGGCAGCGTCATCGGACCCGCCACACCCGGATAGCCCGGATCTCCGCCCGTGCGAGCGACGATTTCCATGACGACATGCCAGACATCTGCGAGGCTTGCCGCCAGCACCCCCTGACAGCTCTGGCTCATGAAGTCATGACTGCCGAGCCGATTGATGCCACCCAGCGAAGGCTTATAGCCATAAACGCCGCAGAAGCTCGAAGGCCGAACGATAGAGCCAACCACCTGCGTACCCAGACCCGCACTGATGAAGCCCGCCGCGACACCTGCTGCCGACCCGCTGGATGAGCCGCCGGGTGTGCGGGTAAGATCATGCGGATTGCAGGTAGGACCGGGGAAGGAGGCGGCGAATTCGGTCGTAACCGTCTTGCCGAGAATGACGGCACCCGCCTCGCGCAGCGCCGCAACAGAGGCCGAGTCGCGCCCGGAATGCCAGCCGGTGAAAAGCGGCGAGCCCATGCCGGTCGGCATGTCCTTCGTCTCAATCACATCTTTCACGCCGATCGGCATACCGTCGATCGAGGACAGCGGCTTGCCCGCCTTCCAACGCGCTGTAGCCTCATCCGCCGCCTGCCGCGCCGCGGGAATGGCCGTTTCCACAAAGGCCTTCACTTGCCCCTCCCGCGCCCCGATCGCATCGAGGCAGCGTTCCAGAAAGGCACGGGGTGTATCGGTCCCATTGGCGAAGGCGGGGGTGGACTGGGCGAAGCTGCGGAGCGTCATGCGAAATCCCATGGTTGAGAGAGGCCCCAGATTGGCCCCGCCCGGCCCCGCTGTCGAGGGCTTCGTTTTGGGCTTGCATCGCGCCGCCCGTCAGCCCATGACTGGGCCGCCCAAGGGCAGGAGAGAGCCATGACCAATCGCAGCACCTTTGTCGATGAATTCGCCCGCCTCGTCACGGACGCGGCAGGCATGGCAGCGGGGATGCGCCGCGAGGTGGATACGGTCGTGCGCACGCAGCTGGAACGCCTGCTCGCCAGCATGGATGCGGTGAACCGCGAGGAATTCGAAGCCGTCAAGGAAATGGCAGCCCGCGCCCGCGATGAGAATGAAAAACTCGCCGCGCGCATTGCGGAGTTAGAGGCCAAACTCGCTGCCAAGTGAGACCATGGGCAGTCGGCATTCAACGCTCGGATAAAAGGAAAAGGCCCGGAGGTTTGCTCCGGGCTTTTTCGTTACCAGCGCAGCGAGATGCTTGCCTGACCGCTGACGCCGCGACTGTTATGGGTCCATTCTCCATCAACGCGCGCGCCAATCGCCATCGCCTTGCTGAGCGGCAAATCAAGCGAAGTAGCGAGTGCCAGCGCATCCGGACCAGCCGAGGTTCCAGCAACGGCAAAACGACTGCCAGCCAGAGCCGCAAAGCCGGAATGAACCTGCGGCGTCGAAGTATGGCTGCGCATCCACGCAATCTGACTCCGCAGGAAAAGCTGGCGGCCATCGGCCATGCGGAACACATCCTCATAGCGTCCGCCCAGTTCAAAGCGGCTCTGAGCACCTGACTGATCATCGCTGGAGAGGATGAAGTTATCGCCCGCCATGCCTTTTTCAGTGAAGCCCTGCGCCTGGAAGCGCTGGCCCTGAATGGCAAGGAACCCACGCCAACCTTCGGTGAATTTGTAATCAACCTCGCCACGGGCGGAGACAGTCTGACCGGTGAAATCCGCCGAGAGGCCATGTTGGTTGAAACTGGTGCGATCAGTGCCGATCCAGTGCTGTCCCAGACCGAGGCTGGCTGTAACATTCAAGCCGCCAAAGCTGCGGCGACCATA
>CAZLBA010000141.1:0-8294 GCA_964557555.1 uncultured Beijerinckia sp. | reverse complement strand
AGGACAACGCGCTCGGCACGCTCTACAACATGGTCGGCTTCCAGACGAAGCTGAAACATGGCGAGCAGGTCCGCGTGTTCCGCACCATTCCGGGCCTTGAGAAAGCAGAGTTTGCCCGCCTCGGTGGCTTGCATCGCAACACCTTCCTGAACTCACCGAAGGTCCTTGATCCGTTCCTGCGCCTGAAGGCTGATCCGCGTTTGCGCTTTGCCGGACAAATCACGGGCTGCGAGGGCTATGTGGAGAGTGCTGCAGTTGGTCTCATCACTGGGCGTTGGGCGGCTGCCGAAGTGCAAGGCCTGCAACCAACCCGACCGCCAGAGACGACTGCGATTGGTGCCCTGATCAATCACATCACCGGCGGCCATATCGAGACCATTGATGCTGGCCCGAAATCCTTCCAGCCAATGAATGTGAATTTTGGTCTCTTCCCGCCGCTCGACGTCATGCCAAAGTCTCCAGATGGCAAACGCCTGCGCGGGCCGGAAAAGGCGATTGCGAAAAAACGTGCCATCACAGATCGCGCACGTGCGGAACTGGAACGCTGGCTGGGAGCGTGAGCCTCACCAGCGCCACGCCGCCCACCACAAACGCCATTGCCGTTTCCATTGCGGCACTTCGGCAACTTGCTTGAAGGGATCGAAGCCGGGCTCGTCCATCACAGCAAGATAGGGCTCCACGATGGCAATCGGCAGAAAAGCAGCGCGCGCTTGTTTCTGCACACGCGGCAAGCCCTTTTGAGCAGCCTGCAAATGATCGCGCGCAATGGCGCGCAATTGCGCGAGCGCCTTGCTGAGTGCCGGCGTCATCCGGCCGGCAAGCACCTCTTCGCGGCTGGAGCCTGCATCCTTCAAGACATCAAGCGGTAGATAAACTTGACCGCGCGCGGAATGCCATGCGAGTGCCCGCAGCAAACCAGTGATTGCATATGCAAGCCCCGCATGACCGGCTGCATCTGCACCTCCGGCCTCGCGTCCATCGGCAAGAATGAGTGACGCCAGACGGATGAGCGCCGAAGACGTCTCACCGCAGTAACCTTCGAGCTGACGAAGGCCCGGCATGGGATCGTCGTAAAGATCGAATGTGCGGGCATCAATCAGATTGGTGAGCGCCTGACGCGGAAGGGCAAAGGTCTTTAGCGTATCGACCAGCGCATGAGCGATCGGGTGCGCTACAATGTCCCCGCGTGCTTCTCCCTCAATTGCATCACGCCACCATTGATAGCGTATTTCACCCGGCATCGGATCGGAGACGACTTCCCGAATGCGCGCGACATCGAGATTGAATGCATAAAGCGCATGAAGGTGGCGGCGCTTCTCATATGGCGCAAAAAGACAGGCGAGCCATCGGTCGATGTCATACTCTTTGAGTACCTCATCGCAATAGGCATAAGCCTCTTTCAAGCGCGGATCAGCAAGCTCGTTGGTCACGGCACCGCCAGCAAGGCTGCGGCGACGCGACGGCGTTCGCCCAACAGAATATTGTAAGTGGAGATAGCAGCACCCGTTGCCATCGCATCACAGCGAATGGAAGCTGCACGCAACGCATCGCGCAAGGTCTGCGAGGCGGGCACAAGATCATGCCCAGTCCCGATGATGAGCAATTCGACTGAACCCGCTGTTTCTCCAAAAAGAGCAGCGAGGCTTTGTGGCGTAATCTCGTCAGGCGTTGCCACGCGCCAGGCATGAACCCCTGTGGGAAGGGCGAGGATGGAGCCACGATGCGACATGCCTGCAAACTGGAAGCCGCCCGCACCATAGCCCTCGATGACATGAGAGCCGGGAACGAAACCGTCATAACGCTTCTCAGTCATGCGGGCTCCGATGGTTCGGGCAGTCTCGCCTCAACAGCAACGGCGGGACCGCCTCGCACGTTCCCGCCTGAGCTTCAGGCCGATGCCTTGCCAGCTTTGGCTTCGCTGGCCGATTCATCCAGCATGACACCGCGCGCATTGAGATAAATAAGGATCGGTGAGCAGATGAAGACCGAAGAGTACATCGACACGATCACACCCCACATCATCGCCAATGAGAAGCTGCGGATAACGTGACCACCGAAGAACACCAGCGCCAGCAGTGCCAGCAGCGTTGTCGTCGAGGTCATGATCGTGCGCGACAGCACGGCATTAATCGACAGATCAATGATCTCGGACATGGGGAGGCGTTTATATTTGCGCATCATCTCGCGAATACGGTCGAGCACAACCACCGTTTCGTTCAATGACAAGCCAACGATCGTCAGAATGGCTGCAATGGAGGTGATGTTGAATTCGAGCTGCGTGATCGCGAAGAAGCCGACCGTCAGCAACAGGTCATGCATGGTCGCAATCACGGCAGCAACAGCGAGCGGCCATTCATAGCGGAACCACAGATAAGTCAGAACGGCGATAATGGAGAGCACGACACCAAGCGTTCCGGATTGCACCAATTCGCCAGAGACACGCGGGCCGACAACCTCAATGCGACGTACTTCGTAATCCTTGTCGATCTGCTCGCGGATCTTTTGCACGACGACCTGTTGGGCTGCATCACCGCCAGGTTGCAAGCGCACGCGCACAGTCACGTCAGTGCCGCCACCAAAGGCTTGTACCTCGACCTCACCCAAAGAGAGCTTGTCACCAAGGCTCCGCAGAGTTGCAAGGTCTGCCTGCCCCTGCTTGGCACGCAGCTCGAACAAGGTGCCGCCCGCGAAGTCGATGCCGAAATTGAGGCCGACCGCCAGAAATAGCACGACCGACACAATCGACATCACCGCGGAGAAGGGATAGCTCACGCGCCGGAAGCGCATGAAGCCGAAGTTCACATTATCGGGCGCGAGACGAAAACGAAGCATCGAAATAGTCTCCCGTCAGATCGGCAAGGACGATGGTTTGCGCATACGATACCAGAGCGCAATCATCATGCGCGTCATGGTCACAGCGGTCACCACGGTTGTGAGAATGCCCAGCCCCAGAGACACGGCAAAGCCGCGCACCGGACCAGACCCCATGAAGTAGAGGATGACAGCAGCCACCATCATGGTGGACTGGGAGTCAATGATGGTGGCGAAAGCGCGATTGAACCCTGCATCAAGCGACGAGATCAGACTGCGGCCTCCGCGGAATTCCTCACGGATGCGCTCATAGATGAGCACATTCGCGTCAACAGCCATGCCGATGGTGAGAACGATACCGGCAATGCCCGGAAGTGTCAGAGTTGCCTGCAACAGCACGAGACCGGCAAAGATCATGGCGATATGCAAGGCCAGCGCGATATTGGCAAACATGCCAAAGACACCATAGGTCGTCAGCATATAGGCAAAGACCAGCACCGCTGCGACATAGGCAGCGAGCTTGCCAGCCTCAATCGAGTCCTGTCCGAGACCGGGACCGACTGTGCGCTCTTCAACAATGTTCATTTTCGCAGGCAATGCGCCCGCGCGCAGAAGCACTGACAGATTATTGGCCTGCTCAACTGTGAAGCGACCTGAAATCTGACCTGATCCGCCGGTGATGGGGCTCAGAATGCGCGGGGCGGAAATCACCTTATTGTCGAGCACGATTGCAAAAGGCTTTCCGACATTGGCACTGGTCACCTCACCAAAGCGCTGGCCACCGCGAATGTTGAATTTGAAATTCACCACAGGCTCGGAGGTGCGCTGGTCAAAGCCCGGCTGCGCATCAACAAGATCCTCGCCCTGCACCATGACCTGCTTTTCAACAGGCAGCGTTCCGGGCTGATCAGACTGTGGCAGCATATCGACATCGGCAGGATTGTAGCCTGCATCAGCCACAAGGCGGAATTCGAGCTTGGCGGTCGTACCGAGAATTTCCTTCAGACGGTTCGTGTCCTGCAAACCGGGAACCTGCACAAGAACGCGATCAAGCCCCTGACGCTGAATATTGGGTTCGGTCGTCCCAAGCGCGTCCACGCGGCGACGAATAACTTCGATGGCCTGCTCAACGGCACGGCGGGTCTTATCATTCATGCCGGCGTCTGTGATGGTCATGCGAATGAGCCCATCATCATTGACGTTCACTTCGATATTGGGAATGCCAGCGGTGCCCATGGCAGTGGGAGCAGAGGCACCCATTTGCCGCAGCTTCGGCAGAATACGCTCGCGATCCCGCGCTTCAGCGACACGAAACTGGATAGTGCGGCCCTGCACACCATAGCCGCCGGTGAGGCTGCGCACATTTTCTTCGCGCAGAATGCGGCGAATATCATCGCGCAAATTGCTGATGAGTGTGCGCAACACATCGCCCTGATCCACTTCGAGCATGATATGTGCGCCGCCCTGTAGGTCGAGACCAAGCACGACCTGCTCAAATGGAATCCACTTCGGCAATGCCTTTCTGACAGGCTCGAAGCGTTCCTTGGAGAGGAAGCTTGGCAGAATGATGAGCACCGCCAGCAACGACATGGCGATGATCGACGTGACCTTCCAGCGCGAAAAACGAAACATGGATCAGAATCTCTTGAGCATCATGCCGGCAAATATGGGGCAGCGTTGCTGCATGTCACTCCTTGACGGGCTCGCCCTTGGCACGAACTTCCGTCACGAGCCCACGGATCATGCGCACCTTCACGCCCTGCGACAGCTCAAGTTCGATCTCATCGCCATCCAGCGTGCGGGACACTTTGCCGATCAAGCCGCCCGCCGTCACCACCGTATCGCCACGGCGCAGATTTTCGACCATCTCGCGGTGGGCCTTGGCGCGCTTCTGCTGCGGACGCAGGATCATCAAATACATGATCACCAGAATGAAGGCGAAGGGCACGAGCTGCATAACAAGCTCGGAGGTACCGGGCGAGCCTGCGGCCTGAGCATAGGCAGGGGTGATGAAGTTCATGATTTCAGCTCCAGTGACAGGGCCGCAGGCGACCCTCGAAAATCGGCGCGGACTATAGCTGGCGCGCCCCGTAAAGCAATGGACAGCCCCCGGAAAGCCCCACCCGCAAGCCCACGAAGCCGTGAGAGCGCCTGCCGGGCTTTGTCGGAACGCCCCTTCCTGCTATGCGGGGCGGCAAATTCCTGCAAATTGGCTCATCCATGACCCAGCCTGATCTCACCCCCGCCCTGCTCCCGGCTCTCACCCGAATCGCTGAAGCGCTCGAACGGCTTGCGCCCGGCGGCCAAGCGAGCTGCGACTTCACCGTGGCCGATGCCTTTGTCTGGCACTCCGCCAGTGGCGGCTTTACCCCGGTGCCAAAGGTCAATCGGGTCGAGCTGAGCCTGTTACGGGGTGTCGATCTGGTGCGCGACCTGCTGGTTGAAAACACCATGCGTTTTGCCAAAGGCCTGCCCGCCAATAATGCGCTGCTGTGGGGCGCGCGCGGCATGGGCAAGTCATCTCTGGTGAAAGCGGTTCATGCGCATGTCAATGCGCAGAAGATTGCCCCCCAGCCGATGAAGCTCGTCGAAATTCATCGCGAGGACATTGATAGTCTGCCGGTGCTGATGTCGAAAGTCCGCGGTGCGCCCTACGCCTTCATTCTATTTTGTGATGACCTTTCCTTTGATGCGGAAGACACGTCCTACAAATCGCTTAAGGCGGTTTTGGAAGGTGGCATCGAAGGGCGCCCCGCCAATGTCATTTTCTACGCAACCTCCAACCGCCGCCATCTGGTGCCGCGCGACATGATGGAAAACGAGCGCTCAACGGCGATCAATCCGGGGGAAGCGGTCGAAGAGAAGGTCTCGCTGTCCGACCGTTTCGGTCTTTGGCTTGGTTTCCATCGCTGCTCGCAGGATGATTATCTGGCGATGGTGCATGGCTATGCACAGCATTTCAGCCTGAAGATCGACAGCGCGCAGCTCGATGCCGAAGCGATCGAATGGGCGGCCACACGCGGCTCCCGCTCTGGCCGCACGGCGTGGCAATATATTCAGGATCTCGCCGGGCGACTGGGCCAGCAGACAGCTTGAATAAAAATGGCGGCAGGCCTTTCATTGGACCTGCCGCCTTTGTTTGCCTCCGGCCCGTGTCTCGCGGATGCCGGAATGCAGCTCGTGATGTCGATTAGAGACCGGCGAGATAATGCGTCGGATCAACCGGCGTTGACCCCTTGCGCAGTTCGAAATGCAGCTGCGGCGCTGACACATCGCCTGTCTGACCAGATTTGGCGATTTGCTGACCGCGCTTCACCTGATCACCGCGCTTCACCAGAAGCTCGCCATTATTGGCATAGGCCGAGACGAAGCCATTGGGATGGCGGATCAGAACCAGATTGCCATAGCCCTTCACCTCATTGCCGGAATAGACAACGACACCTGACTCAGCGGCCTTCACCGGCGTGCCTTCCGGCACAGCGATATTGATGCCTTCATTCTGGCCGGCCTTGAAACCCTTGATCACTCGGCCACGGGCGGGCCAGCGGAATTCCGGCTTGTCGTCCTCAGCGGCAGCAGCAGGCGCCTCCGCCTTCGGAGCAGCTGCTGCAGGGGCCGCCTGCTCAGGCTTGACCGCTGCCACCTGTTGCGGCTTGGCGGCTGCCTCTGCCTTTGGCGCTTCCGCCTTGGCAGGTGCGCCAGCTGTCTTGCTCTGGGCAGGCGCGGCGGCGGTCTTGGCTTCCGCAGCTTTGGCTTCAGCCGCCGACTGCGGGCCACGAACGAAATTGATCTTTTCCGTCTTGCCGGGAGCTGCCACAGGCGCGGGCGCAGGCGCCGCAGCGGTTCTGGCGGGAGCGGACTGTTGCATAACAGGCGTGCTGCGCGGGGCCTGATAGACAGGCGCGCTCGCCACAGGCGCAGACTGAATGGCGGGAGCAGGCGGAAGTGGTGAAGAGCTGATCGGCGCGAGAGGCTGCGCGGTCACTACACCGACAGGTGCGGTATCAATTCCGCCCGTTTGGGGAGCTGGAATAGAGGCTGTCGGCGCAGGGTCCATACTAAATGGACTATGTGCGAAGCGAGTGACGTCGGAGGAACAACCAGCCAACAGGGCCGCTGCCAGACCAGCCAGCGCCAGACGTGGCGCTGCAGAAGTAAAGGACGGAGCAAAGAGACGACGCATTACGCAACCCACGGCTAACGCTAGTGACGACTGCATTAAAGCGGCAGGTGGTTAAGGCCGGGTTTATGGAATGATTTTTTTGCCGGAGCGCAGCAGAAAATTGCCGCAATTTCATCAGGCAAGCATCATTTGTTTGAAACACCGATGAGACCGCCAAGGCGGCACTGGCACAGCTCTGTCTCGGCCAGATCCGCGCCCTGTTTCACCAGTCTGGTCAGAACAGCGCTTTTGGCTCCCCCGCGGCGGCCAAGCACCATGATGCCGCCATCCTTCAAAGCACCCAGCAAGGCGTCGGGCATCCACTCCACAATGCCGTGAACCAGGATGCGATCAAACTGGCCAACCGCCCCCAGACTTTCGAAAATGTCGGCCTGTCGAATTTCAACATTGGCAAGGCCGAGATTTTTGAGCCGCGCGCGGCTTTCGACACTCAGTGCCTCGAAGATCTCGTAAGAGACCACCTCGCCTGCCAGCTGCGCCAACATTGCCGTCGCATAGCCGGAGCCCGTGCCGATTTCGAGCACGCGGTGAGAGCGATCAAGGTCAAGCGCCTCCATCATGCGCGCAACCAACCAGGCTTCCGGCATGGTCTGACCACAGGCGATCGGCAAGGCCATGTCGCGCCAAGCAAGGTCGCGGTAGCGAATGGGCACAAAGAGATCGCGGGGCACCAATTCCAATGCGCGCAAGACCCCGACATCGCTGATACCCCGCGCACGCAGCCGCAACAGGAATGCCATCACAGCCTGCGGGCTGCCGGGCTCCTGAACGGGCTCAGCCACGGGGACCGGAAAATCCGGCTCTGGCAGCGGAAGGGCGAGTTGGTTCAAGCGACTCAAGGCAGTGCCTCAGGAAAGTGACTGCCTGAACCTCTTGAGAGTCGCCTCATCGGTCAAGTCCAGCCGCAATGGAGTGACGGAAATCCGGCCGGAGGCAATGGCCTCCAAATCGGTTCCCTGCGGCGGCGCCGAGCGGGTGCGGGCATATTGGATCCAGTAATAGGGGTTGCGCCGCCCATCGAAGCGCTCCTCGACCCCCGCCAGATTGGCATCGCGGCGCCCCTGAACAGTGACAGCCACCTGCCCTTCAGGCTCTGCCATGAATGAGGGGAAATTCACATTGACCAGCACATCCGCAGGCATTCCCAGTTCAAGGATCTGCCGGATGATGCGAGCGCCGTGCCGCTGCGCCGGGGCAAAATCAATGCCCTCCCGATCTCCGGCAGGATAGCCCTGAGACAGAGCGATGGAGGGAATGCCCAGCACCGCGCCCTCCATCGCACCCGCAACCGTGCCGGAAT
>CAZLBA010000140.1:0-8500 GCA_964557555.1 uncultured Beijerinckia sp. | reverse complement strand
CTAAAACAGCACGGCTTTGCACGCGTGATCCCGTGGCGACGCGGCATTGATGTATCGCTCTTCGCAAATGGGCCTATCGCCACACTCGATTTGCCCCGACCAATCTTTCTCTATGTTGGGCGCGTTGCTGTCGAAAAGAACATTGACGACTTCCTGAAGCTTGATCTTCCGGGCTCTAAAATCGTCGTGGGCGATGGACCAGAGCGGCAACGCCTACAGGCGATCTATCCCGGCGCGCATTTCTTAGGCGCACTCCATGGCGAAGCGCTTGGGTCGGTGTATAGGGCCGCTGACTGTTTTGTCTTTCCCAGCCGAACTGACACCTATGGGCTGGTGATGGCCGAAGCTTTGGCTGCTGGGACGCCCGTCGCCTGCTATCCCTCATCAGGTGCAAAAGAGATCATAGGGACTACAAATTGCGGCGTCATGAGCGATGACCTACGGGCTGCGGCTCTTGCTGCACTTCGTTCACCCCGTAGCTTATGCGCAGAGGTAGGGCGAAGCCATTCCCTGGAAGCAAGCGCGGACAATTTCCTCGCTATCCTGCGCGACGTGATGAAAAATCACGCGGCGAGCGGCTCACGCTGGGGAAGATTTGCCTGACGCTGCTCTTCTTCACGCGACTGATGCCAATGGCAGATTTCAATCCGTCCATCATGGTGTTCAAGTACGGCCGTGCAAGATTCCACCCAATCGCCCGAATTGATGTAAGTTATCTCATCGAATTGCTTGATGATCGCTTTGTGGATATGCCCGCATAGGACAAGCTCAACTTCTTGCTGACGCGCATCGCGCACAACCGCCTCTTCAAATGCTGTCACGAAACTCACTGCGCGCTTCACCTTGTCCTTACTCCATTGCGAGAAGGACCAATAGGGAAGACCCATGACACGACGGATACGGGCAATATGGCCATTTAACCAGATAGCAAAATCATAAGCGTGATCGCCTAACAGAGCGAGCCAGCGAACGTTACGTACAACTGTGTCGAACTTGTCGCCATGCAAGACAAGCATCTTGCGGCCATCAGCGCAGGTGTGGATCGCCTCCTCCAACACCTCCACGCCGCCGAAGGTAGAGCCAACATAATCACGCAGAAACTCGTCATGATTGCCGGGAATATAAACAACGCGCGTTCCCTTACGCACTTTGCGCAAAAGTTTTTGCACCACATCATTATGCCAAGCCTGACGCAACCGCCAACCGTCTACAATGTCGCCGACCAGATAAATCTCGTCCGCCTCATAAACTTTCAAGAAATCGAGCACCGCTTGCGCCTGACAGCCACGTGTACCCAGATGAAGATCGGAGAGGAAGAGGGTGCGGACATGTTTGGTCGAGGCGCTCATTGCAGATCTCTTTTCGCTTCCTGCTATTTTCCCCCGCATGACTGATTTGCATTGCAGATATGTGACAAAGCTTCAGCTTTACGAAGACCGGCGTAGAGCCGCCAAAAACGTATAACCGCCATAAAGCCGCACGAAGTCTGCATTCAACCCATGTCGAGCAGCAACATCTCGAATCACATCTTCCAAATGATCGCGCGGCTCAACATGGAACAGCGCGAGTCAACGGCGCAGCAGAGTACGGAAGCTCTTGGGCAGATCTCGCTGATCCCCAAAGTCAGCAATCATCAATGCGCCACCCGGTGCCAAGCGCGATACCGCATGGTCAAGTGCCTGCTCCCAAGCGGGGATCATGGAGAGGGTATAAGAGAAGAAGATGCGATCGAACTGTTCGATGCGGAACAAATTTGTCGGGAAGCAAGTTGCATCGCCCCGCGCAAGCTCAACCTGCCAAGACAGTCCTGCTTTAGAAATTGTGCTCACCGCCTTGTTTAGCATCACGCTTGAAATATCAAAGCCGTGGAAATTGGCATGGGGCCAGCGCCGCGCCGCCTCAACAAGATTGCGACCCGTACCACATCCAATCTCTAACACCTGCCCTCCAACAGGCGGAGCAAGTGAAGCAATGAGACGGTCACGTCCTAAAAGATAGGGCTTGCGCGTCAGATCATATATACCGGTCTGCCAAACATAAATGCGATCCATCAAAAGGGCTGCATCAGACATGACGCGGGCCTTTCAGCTCATAGAGATGGAACGCACCATAGATCGACGAACGGTCGCGCTCATGAAGTACCTTTGAACGGGCATCATTGCGCTGCCAGTGGCAAAGAATGTCTTCCCTCACACGCCCCGGCAGCAACATTTCATTAGCTGCAGTTCGGAAGATAACACGCGCGCCAGGACGTGCTGTTCGGGTTATTTGCGCCCAGAGCGCATTGAGGTCTGCATCATTCATCCAGTCTTGCGCATCAAGAAGGACATAGCAGTCCATGCTTTCAGCAGGCAGACTTGCAAGATGCTTGGTCATCGACTGATGCAAAACGTCAACACGCGAAGCAGCCCGACGAACGCGTTCAAAATTTTCACGCAGCAAATAGGGCGGAAGTGGACCTTGCATTGATGCCGAATAGGAGCGACCGAAAGCCTGCCATGCAAAATAATTTTCTTGTAGAGGGAAGTCGCAGGCCAGACGGCGGACACGCTCACGCAATGCTCCAATCATCCCATCACGGTGATCTCCTGCGAGTGCGCGATATTGTGCAGGCGGAATTCCAAGGCCGTAGAGAGAAGCAGGCTGGCTAGCAAGCGCCCGAACAAGTGCACTCTCAAACAGAGGCGCGATCTCTTGCTCAAAGATTGCCTTTTGCTCGTCCAGCGTTTGCGCTTTCAAGATCCGTCCAGCCTTACGGCCATGCACAGCGCCCAGCAGATGTACAAAACCAATGAACTTGCCGAGCAAACCATAACGATAAAATCCGCGCGCGAAACGCGAAATGAATCGCCGCCCCAAATGGTCTCGCTGCTCCCAATAGGCGCGAGAGACTTCGTCAAGATGCGGCGCGATATGCGTATTATAAGCAGCGATGTTTCGCTGATCGGCAGCATTTGCGAAGAACCGATGGAAGCTTGCATGGCTGGGTAGATGTTGCAGCGCTGTCAACTTAAGGCGGTTAAGCGCGATATGGGACGCATTGAGATCAACAGCCGTGATGTGCGCAGGTTCAGCCACAAGATAACTTGCGATGTTGCAGCCACCAGAGGCAATGGCAATCACGCGGTCAGTACGGCGCAGGCACAAAGCATCCATATCAACGACGGGGTCTTCCCAAATTTGGGGATAAACAAGGCCGCTAAACAGGAACGTAAAAAGCCGCTCAAGCATGCCCTCGCTGGTCATGATGTCATTCTGATGCACAGCTTCAGCAAGATGCTCACGCGATTGGCGTGTCGATCCGACAAATTGATTCACGGGCAGGCCCTTTCTTACTTTTCACTGCAAGCGGGCTAGACGATTCATATGACGGATGAATGTCGTTTTTTAACCAGGCAAAACATCAAGAAAATAGACTGAGCGCATGCTGAGCTTATTGCCGTCGTAAACCTCGACATCCATGCGGTAGATTCCGGGCAAGAGATCTTGAGGAAGAGGAGTTGCCCACAAATGCGTGCTTGTCACAGGCTCAATCCACGATTTTTTCTTTTCGCCTGCAGCGCGAAAGAGCGCCTGAGTTGAAGGGTCAAAGTCGCGGATGCGTGACATCCACCTTACCTCTTGGCCATTCAACCGGCAGAATACGCGCGTCTTATGCCCGCCGGAAAAAACATTGACGAGCAATTTCGCCTGCCTCAATTCATCGCAGGAGATTCCTTGAGGCAAAAGCGTACATGATTGCCCCTGCCCTGCTCCAACCATAATGCGCATAGGCAAGCTACTGCGTGCGGGCTGAAATTTCAGGCGCGCCTCTGTTCCTTGAACAGACAAAATATACCAGCCATTCGGTGTTCCATCACAACTTTGTGCGACAGGCTGACCTGAAGGATCGAATGGCCCCGTCCACCAAGAACCGCAAAGCGCATTTAGAACGTGATGCTGATGCGCCATACCCCCAGCGCTGATGACTTCATGATGCTCATAAGTGTGCATGTGGCCAGAGAGACTGATGCAGTTCCGACCCTCAAGGAGAGCCAACAAAGCTTGATGGTCATGAGTGCGCGACGACAAATCTTCAACCGGCGCGGAACTCACAAGCGGAATATGCATAGCCAGAACGATCAACTGGTCCTTCGGCACATCTCGCAGCAAAGACTCCATAAAGCGTAAATTATCTGCGCCCACATAACCAACATAGCCATAATGCGACCCTTCTGATGGTCCGTGACCGATATTGTCCAAAGTGATGAACAGTGCGGACCCATATTCAAAGGCTCTTGTGCCGGGTCCATAAAGCTGTCGCCAGATATCACGCGCTGCTGTGGGGGTTGATTTCGAAAAATCGAGATCATGATTGCCTGGCAAGTTCCAGATTGGCACACGCAGTTGCGCCATCAACTGGTTGTAGGCGTCATAAAGCTGGGGCTGGTCGCCAATGAGATCACCAAGAGTTATCGCAAAGCGCGGCATCTTCTGCTGCGTCATGAGCGCAAGAAGGTTAGCCAGATAGCCTAACTCCTCCCTGTTACCGGGTTGAGGGTCGGCGATGAGAAGCACGTCGAAGCTCTCTTCTTCTGGCTCACTTACAAGAAAAAAATCGTGGTTTCTGACGCCTGCTGGAGCATGGAGTTTTGGTAGCATGAGGTCATCAAGGAGCGGCGCATAATCACGTGGCTTGATGACAAAGATCACATCATCTTCATCGACTGCCATCTGGTAAAAACCATCGGCGTCGGTGCGAACAATATCCCGACCGTTCGACACCCGGATACCACTCAAACCACGCCCGCTCTCATGGCATCGAACATAGCCACTGATATGAGGACGGTCGGCTGCTTTAGCTAAGCTGGAATAGGCAGCAGCACCAGCACCAAGCTTGATGATGTCACGTCGGCTGGTCTGAAAAACCATAAGGCCACCTCACCTGATGTGAGATGGCCTAAATCAGATTCGTTCAACAGGATGACGACTGTTCAGCGACAGTTTGACGACAGCTAGCGAGACCAGATCGCGGGGTCGGCGTCAACGACACCACGCAGGATAACGATCTTCGTTGGATCACCCCGAATGCCAAAGTCATTGTCGTTTATGAGCAGCAGGCTACCATCCTGCAGAAAGGCCATCCCCTCGATCTTTTCCGGCGCAGTTTTCAAGTCGCGGAAAGTATCAAAACGCAGGATTTTATTGACGGCGACCACGTCTTGAGCATCGAGGAGTTGTTCCAAGCTTGGCGAGGTTGCGACATCATCCCACTTCGACCCCATAATATTTGAAGCACCTGCAAGCGTGATTTCAAAAAGCTTCGTCGTCTTTTCAGTTCGCTCAAGAACAAGCAGTCGGCCCTCCCCAATCACAATGATCTCGGAAATTCGAGGTTCATTCTGTCGAGGCGATGGATCAAAACCGAAACTTTGTGGATCAGCGAGCTGATAGACCCATTCGCCCACAACCTTCTCTTGTACGCGATCAAACTTGATCAGGCGCGTGTTTCGTGCACCCTGATAGGCTTTGATATCTGGGTTCGCGAGTGGATTTTGAACCATGGCATAGAGAAATTTTTCATCCGGCGAAACCGCCAGACCTTCAATACCGCGATTACCCTGGCGCTTTGACAATATAGCAGGCAAAGCACCCACGATCTCGGCTTCCGCTTTTGCATAATCTTGCACTGCATTAGCGGGGACGAAACGCTTCAGAATACGACCATCCGCGCTGACATGCGCAATCGAGGGTCCCATTTCCTCAGCAATCCAGAAGCTGCCGTCAGACAAGCGAACGAGGCCTTCAAGATCGACATTATCGGGATCGTCAGGAAGGATCTCTCCGCTGAGTGCCATACCAGTGTCTTTTGTCGCAGCAGTCTGCGGGTTTAGCAATCCAGTCAGCAAACGCCCTGTCTTTGCGGTACGTAGTGGAATGGTGAGCGTGACATGAAACTTCGACTGCGATCTATCAAGCACGACACGATAGATCGAAGGCGTGTAAGATGGCGTGGGATAGATCCGTCCATTACTCAATTTGCGGCACATGGCAGCAATGTCTTCACCGACAATGGCAGGTGCTTCGCTACAAGTCATATTGGGACCGCGATCACCAGCCGTCCAAACCACGTCAGGCGGGTCTGTGCGGTGGCGAGCTGCTGCAGAGCCAATCCCGAGCGTATGTTCCAGTCGCTTGCCCGATGGCAGAGTGACGGCTTGCCAAGCAAGGGAGCCGTCACTCGGCATCAATATTTGAGTTTCGATAGATTGGGCATGAACTGGCATGACTGCCAATCCGCAGATCAGGGCTATCAGAGAAAGTTGTTTCATCATTTACCTCAGCTTCCGATCCGTCCGCCACCACGTTTGGTGATGGCTACGATAGAAGGGCGCGGCGGCATATTGTCTTTAAAGTCAGGCCAACGCGTCGTCGGATTGTCAAATGTCGATGCTGGACCCTTGAAGTCCTCTTCGGTCTCTCCAGGATGTTGGACAGCAACAAAGAGCGTTTCGTCATCTGGTGTGAAGCAAGGTCCACACATTTCAGCACCAGCGGGCACACGATAAAAATGCTTCGACAAGCCGCGCAACTCACCCTCGGTCTCGACGGCCCAGATACCGTCTGCACGAGCAGTTTTTGACGGGGAGTTGCCATCTGTTGCAACCCACAACCCACCACGCGAATCGATGGCGACATTGTCAGGCATGCCGAACCAGCCATTCTTGGTAGTGTCTGGATGGAATTGCGCAGCCGTGCTGGCCACGGTGTGATCGCCTGCCTTCAACAGAATTTCCCAGCGGAAACCTGTTGCCGTATGGTTACCATCGTCTGGCATCATTTCGATAATATGCCCAAAGCGGTTTACCGCTCGCGGATTCGCTGCATCAATCTGTTCTGCGGTGCGCCGATTATTATTTGTCAAGGCAACATAGACCCTATTGTTCAGCGGGTCAGCCTTCACGTCTTCAGGACGATCCATCTTCGTTGCACCAACGGCATCAGCAGCAATGCGCGTGTCAATAAGAATATCAGCCTGTGACGCGAACCCTTTCTCGGCAGTCAATGCGCCCTGTCCGAAAACAAGCGGCAACCATTCACCAGATCCGTCAGCCTTATAACGCGCAACATAAAGCGTACCCTCATCGAGGAGATTTCGATTTGCAGCGAGGTTGGAAAGATCAACCTTGTTCTTGGTCACGAATTTATAGACATAGTCGAAGCGTTCATCATCGCCGAGATAAACGACATAGCGCCCATCCTTCGCCACGACACCAGCTGCCCCCTCGTGTTTGGTACGACCAAGCGCAGTGCGCTTCTTCGGCGTCGATGTGGGATCGAAGGGGTCGATCTCGACAACCCAACCATAGCGGTTAGGCTCATTGGGCTCTTTGGAAACGTCGAAACGGTCATAGAATTTTCCCCAAGCATACATATTGCCCGGAATGCCATACCGCTTCAGCTTCGCAGCTTCCGGATGTGCGTCGGTCGCGCCACGAAAATAGAAGTTAAAATTCTCTTCGCAAGTAAGCCATGTACCCCAGGGGGTCACACCGCCCGCGCAATTATTTAACATGCCTTTCACGACACGACCTGATGGATCTTCCTTCGTGCGCAGGCGCTCATGCCCTGCTGCAGGGCCGCTTACTTCGATAGGCATATCACCCGTGATACGGCGTGCATATTTTGAACCTGCGATGACCTGCCAATCACTATCCCGTTTCACTTCAAGAATGCTGCCGCCATGTGCTGCGATTTCAATATCCACAAGCTCCTTCGTCATCTTGGCAAAGGCAGCCTCTTTTGTCTTTTGAATGCCAATTCCGGCAAACATCAGCTCTTCATTTGTATATTCATGATTCACGACCAAAAGCCCGTGGCGCGCAGGATTAGCTGCACCTGGCATCGGGATATAACCGATGAAGTCGTTGTTATAACCAAATTGAAGTTTCTGCGCGTCGGCTGATTGCGTCATCGGATTGAAAGCAGGTGCGTCTTTAAGAACGGCATCGCCCCAGCGCATCAAAATCTTTGCGTCATAGCCCTCAGCGACGTGATGGTTCTCGTCACTTCCAGCTTCGATTTCTTTGAATGAAAAACGGGCCTTTCCCGGGGCTGCCAGCGCGGGCAATGAGACAGAGGAGAGCGCGGATACTGCGAGTGACCCCCGCAGAAAATCGCGACGACCGAGCCGTGTAGAAATAATATCGCCAATCGTCTCATTCTTTGAAGCGTTCGAGCCATTGTCTTCAAGGGCCTCGGCGGCGCGAGCACGATGGAACATATGACCTCTCATGTTGCGGAGAATGTTGGCAGATCGCTACTCGCTACGCATGATGGATGACAGCTGCATGACATTCCCGCTCATCCACAGACACGAAACTGTCACAGGAATCGGTCAAGCGCTCCTCATGCGCATTCTCAAACTCTCAGATGTCTTCTTCCCTCGCGTTAACGGCGTCTCAACGTCGATCCAGACATATGTGGGAGACATCCAATCACTCGGGCACCACTGCACCCC
>CAZLBA010000139.1:0-8563 GCA_964557555.1 uncultured Beijerinckia sp. | reverse complement strand
TCCCATTGGGAGAAGGTGCCCGCGGATGCGGGCGGATGAGGGGTTACAGCCTCTCCGAACAAAGACCCGATCCCCGCCTCAGTCAGCTCCGCTGACAGCTCCTCCCGATGGGAGGAGCAGGCCGCGTTACCATTACTGCCCCGCGCTAAACCGCGCCGCCCGCGCCACGACATCCTTGGGCGCTTTATAGGCCTTTTCCAGCAGCGCCAGAATTTCATGGCCTCGTAACGGGTCGAGCGAGAGGCGGATCTTGGCAGCGTCGGCCAGAAAGGCCGGGTCGCGCAATGTAGCTTCGAAAGCCGCCTGCAAAGCCTGCGCGCGATCCTTCGGCACGCCGGGCGGAGCCATAAAGGGGCGACCGAATTCCTGCGGCAGCACAACAAGCTCAAAGATCTGCCGCTCGGCTTGATCGGTGATGAGATCAACCGCCATGGGCACATCCTTGAGCTCAGGATGCGGCACGAGGCCCATTTGCAAGAGGGGGCGGATTTTCTTCTCCGTGATCCAGCCCGGTGCGACAGCTTTCAAGGTTTGCCAAGCAAGGCCGCAAATTCCTTCCACCTCGCCCCGCTCCAGAGCAAGCCGCATCTCGGTTGTCGAATAACCACTGATGACCTTGAAGCGTGTCTTCAGAAAACTGTTCAACATCGAGGGGAAAATAGCAGGCGTTGCATTGACCCCTGTGGCGCTGACTTGAATATCAGCCTTTTTCGCATCTTCGATGGTCATGATCTTGGATGTATTCCAGACCATGCAAGTCGCAGTCTGCTTGTCGAGACTGCCAATCCAGGTGAATTCGCGCGAGTCGAATTTGGCAGCCGGATCACCAAACAGCGGCAACATGAAAACCGTATTGAAAGGAGCTGCAATTGCAGACCCATCACGCGGGGCTTGCTGAGACATGAAATTCACGTTCAGCAATCCGCCCGCACCGGGCATGTTTTTGACGATGGGCGTGGGATTGCCGGGAATATGTTTGACGAAGTGCTGCGCAAAAACGCGCGCAATTTCATCAAAACCACCTCCTGCGCCAGAACCGACATAAACGCTGAGCGGTGTCTTGCGGTAAAACTCTTCCACGCTTTGAGCCTGCGCCGCGCCAGCCGCGAGCAGAAACCCCAAAGCCAGCAGCACGCGCGCTCTCATGCGGGCCTCCTATTTGGCTGCGAAGGCGGGGCTTTTGGCAACCTCCGCCCATTTCTTGATTTCGCTGTCGAGATGCTTGCGCAGCGCATCAGGCGAACCGCCGATCAGCGTATAGCCGAGACCAGTGAGACGCTGCTGCATGGCGGGTTCTGACATGACCGCATTAAACTCCCGGTTCAGCCGCTCAATCACTGCTGCAGGCGTTCCTTTGGGCACGAAAAGACCGAACCAAGTAGAGGGTTCAACAAGTTCAATCCCCTGTTCCCTGAAGGTCGGAATGTTGGGAATTTCGCGAGCGCGATTGGGACCAGAAACAGCAAGTCCGCGCACTGCCCCGGCCTGCACATTTCCGATATGTCCGCCCAGTGTCGCGATCCAGAAAGAGATGCGGCCCGTTTGCAAATCAGTCACGGCAGAGCCAAGCGAAGTATAGGGCACATGTTGCGCCTCAATACCCGCCAGCTGACTGAAGAGCACTGTTGCGAGATGGCCGCTTGAGCCAAGCCCGGTGGAGGAATAATTCAGCTTGCCGGGATTGGCCTTTGCCGCAGCAACCAGATCAGGCAGGGTTTTGTAGGCGCCATTGGGCGAGACCATCAGCACATCTTGCGCATAGCCAATAAAAACCACCGGTTCGAAGTCACGCCGCGGATCGAAATTCGGCGTGGGGACAAGCGTAACATTGGTACCCAAGGACTGCGCGCCCAAATGCAGCGTGTAACCGTCAGGTGCCGCCTGCGATGCCGCCACTGCGCCAATATTGCCGGCACCACCAGGCCTGTTTTCGACTGTCACGGTCTGACCGAGACGCTCACCAACCTTATCCGCCAGAATGCGCCCCAGAGTGTCGATCGTTCCGCCAGAGCCAAAGGCGATCATCATCTTGATGGAGCGATCAGGATAGGTCTGGGCTGAGCTGATGATGGTAGAACTGACAAGCGCAGCGCCAACATAGGCCACGCGCGCCAAGAGCCGCAAAGTCATGGGCATTCCCCTCCCCCTGTTTGCTGGGGAAGGTGCCACAGATTGCGCTCAAGTCAAAGCGCGTCAACCCTTGGGCTTGTGGTGTATTTCAACCTCGTCCCCATCCTCTCGCGGGGCTTCGGGATCATCATCGCTGCGGTCGAATGTAGAGGGAGGCGCCTCGGCTGCATCAAAGACGGGCCCCTCTGCAAGATCTGGAGAAAAACCCGGCTCATCACTGGGATCTATGGACTCAAAATCCTCTTCCGGTCCGCTATCCAGCCCCGGATGCCGACGCCTCTGCCGACGCGCATTCACAGAGCTTTGCTCTGGGGCAACATGCGGACGCGGCATGGGTTCTTTGGCCATGGGTGAACCTCCGGCCGGACAACCCTTAATCCTGCACGCTGTTCCACGGCGAAAGCTGCACGGGTGGGCGCTCTACCTCCAAATGGTATTTTTTCAGAAGATGAGCGAGCCCCGCTTTCGGCTTGGTGGCGCTTGTAAACACGGCGACACCTGGCTGTGGTCCGCTGTGATGATCGCCATCGAAGCCATTTTCACGCAGCACATGATCAACGCGGCGTGCAATTGCAGGAGCGGGATCGACGAAATCAACTTTCCATGGGGCAAGACGCTCGAACTCTTCGCGGAGCAGCGGATAATGCGTACAAGCCAGCACGACATGATCCGTGCGCCGTCCATCTTTCTCGACAAAGCAGGGCGCTATTTCCTTCGCGATCGCGACATCATCAACGAGACCGCCATGCATGAAGGCTTCTGCGATGGATGCCAGAGCCTCACTGCCAACAAGCGTCACATCGCAATGGGCCGCGTAATCGCGAATGAGGTCCCGCGTATAGTCGCGCGCAACGGTACCGGGTGTCGCCAATATGGAGATCAGATGCGAGCGCGACTGTTCCGCTGCAGGCTTCACCGCCGGGACCGTGCCAACGAATGGAATATCAGGAAAAGCTGCTCGCAGGTCGGGCAGCACAAGAGTGGACGCTGTGTTGCAAGCGATCACCACCACATCGGGCCGATAGGCAAAAATCATGCTTTCAATCACGCGCGCCACGCGGGCGATCAGATCATCGGGTTCCAGACGGCCATAGGGGAAAACAGCATCATCTGCGACATAGATAAAGCGCGCACTGGGGCGCAATTGCGCGACCTCGCGAAAGACCGTCAGTCCTCCAAGGCCGGAATCGAAGATGAGAATCGTAGGTTCCCTGTTCACAGACCGAGTGCATAGCCTCAAGCCAGCGTTTCGCCAACTCACAGGCGCACGGAGAGGGCCGCGGCCTGACCGGCGAGAGTGGCGCCGCCCACCGTCATGGCAGGGCCAAAGCTACCCGCCTGCATCGCTGTCGCCTCCCCGGCGAAATAAAGCCGGTCCGCCACCGGCTCTGCCAGCTTGGCGCGCGCGGCAACCTGGCCAGGCCGCGCATGGGAGTAACAGCCCAGTGCCCATGGATCATTGGCCCAGGCATGGACACGGCCCGCCACAAAATGCCGCGCGATCTCATCTCCCAGCAACAGGCCGAGCCGCTCAACGACTGAGGCGATCACCTCGCGCTCGCTGCGAGCGAGGAAGCCGCGCGCGAAGTCACCGCCCAAGGTCGCCACTACGAGATCTCGATCAAAGGGCCAGAACTCAAAAGCAAGCCCTGCCCCGTCACCCCAATCATCGAAAAGATGCGTTCCTTGGGACAGTCCAAAGCGGGAGCCGGAAAAGCGCAAAGCGATCTTCGACAAGGCGCCCATGCCAAGACCATGCAGACCTTCTTCGATGCGCGCAGGCAAATGCGGCAGGAAAGTAATGACACCTTTGGCCAGTACATTGACTGGCACGGTGATGATCGCAGCGCGGGCGCGGATCATGCCGGCATCGCTCGTCACCTCAACCCCGGCACCATCCCATTTGATCATACGCACAGGCGTCGAGAGATGCACAGGCATGTCCGCAGCGAAACGCTCCAGCAAAGTGCCATAGCCTTGTGGAACGACATAATCGTCGCCCGACCAGAGGCCCGCATAATCGCGTGCAGAGATCTGTTCAGGCTCTTCACCCAACGACATGCGCGCCATCGCGCGCACACCCGGCAAGAGATCAGGATTGTCCGCCACGTGATCAGTGAATGAAACATCCGGCACCTGCGCCTGATCCGCATCAAACCGACGCGAAATTTCTCCGAAGTAACGCAGGCGCGTCGTCGAGGTGGCCCGCTCGCCTTTTTCAAAGCGCAGCCAGGAGCCGCGCGGCAACAGACCGTCATCCATGACTTCAATATTCAGATCAGCTGCAATCCTTGTCCACGGGTTGCGCTCAGCCCAATGAATATAGAAAGCACCGGCATCATAAGGCTCACCCAGAGAGCGATCCGTCAGCACGCGACCGCCGATGCGGTTTTGGGCTTCTAGAATGATGTGACGTTTCTGCGTTGCACGGCAGGCTTGCGCCGCACCAAGCCCCGCAGCGCCTGCACCTACAATCACGATATCTGTGTCAAAGCTCTGCGCCCGCGCGACGAAAGGCAACGCAATCGCAGCGCCCAAAATTTTGCGGCGGGAGAGGCGAAGCTTCATGCAAGATCCTCTTGCCTCTCCCGCCATCGCGATCATTGAGGCTTGATGCCTGCTTTCTGGATGATCGGAGCCCATTTCGCAAGATCATCCCGTGTCAGCTGGGCCAGCGTGTCGGGCCCAAGCGGCATCGGATCAACGCCCAAGCCTGAGAAGCGTTCGCGCACCGTTGTTGCGGCAAGCGCTGCAGCAAAGACAGCATTCATGCGGTCGATGACGGGCTTTGGCGTAGCGGCAGGCGCATAGACACCAAACCAGGTGCTTGCTTCAAAATCTTTCATGCCGGCTTCCATCGCGGTAGGCACATCCGGCAGCACGCCAGAGCGCTTGGCGCCCGTCGTCGCCAGCGCACGAACCGAACCCGCCTGCACATGCGGGCGTCCCGTCAACACGAAATCGAAGAAGACCGGAACCTGACCGGCAATCACATCCACCACCGCAAGCGGATTGCCGCGATAGGGCACATGCACGAAATTGGTTCCGGTCTGTGCCATGAAGAGTTCAAAAGCCAGATGATTGGTCGTACCGAACCCCGCCGAGGCATAAGAGATTTCGCCCGGCTTTGATTTGGCGAGCGCCACGAGATCACTCATCGTCTTCACCGGCAGCGACGGATGAACCACAACCACCATCGGAATATTGCCAACGAGTGTGACGGGTGCGAAATCCTTCACAGGGTCATAGCCGGGCTTGGCATAAAGCACAGGAGCAATCGCAACAGAGCTTGGCGTGAGAAGAATGGTTGAACCATCAGGTGCTGCACGCGCAACTTCTGCCGTGCCGATATTGCCGCCAGCGCCGGTACGATTTTCAACAACGAAGCTCTGTCCGGTTGCTTCCTGCATCGCCTGTCCAAGCGTGCGCGCCAAAGTATCGGCAGAGCCACCTGCGGGGAATGGCACGATGATCTTGACCGGACCGGTCGGCCAGTTTTGCGCCTGAGCGGCCATCGGCCCGACAAGGGCAAGTCCCATCAGACACGATACAAGAGAGGCTAAAATCCGCATGGGGCGTTCCTTCCTGTTGTTTTTTGACAGGATGAAGCGCTATGGGCCTTGCTGCAAGTCTAGTCCTGCTTGGTCTCTGCATCCGTTTTGGGCGAGGCCTTGCGCTTGCGCGTCTGGGCCTCCTTGCGCGGACCTTCGACCAGCCGGACGATGGCTCCCCGCAAGGTGCGCACATCCTGTTCCGTCATTCCCATACGGTGAAAGATGTTGCGCAGATTACGCTGCATCACGGGTCTTTTGCCCTCTGGCCGGAAGAAACCGTTTTTCTCAAGCTCATCCTCGAAATATTCGAAGAAGGACAAGATCATTTCGCGCGGCGCTGGCGGCGACCGATCAACCTCCGCAAAGGGCAGCACATCGCCTTGCGAGGCGCGGAACCATTCATAGCCCGTCAGCAATACGGCCTGCGCCAGATTAAGCGAGGCATAAGCTGGATTGACGGGGAAGGTGATGAGCGCATCAGCAATCGCAATTTCATCATTATCAAGCCCGGTGCGCTCAGGGCCGAACATGATCGCTTGCCGGTCGCCTGACGCAAAAGCGCGCGCTGCCTCTGTCATGGCAATGGCGGGGGGCACAATGCGCTTGCCCTGCCCGCGCTCGCGCGCTGTCGTGGCCCAAACAAAATTGAGATCAGCGACCGCATGTTCCAGCGAGTCGTAAAGCTTCGCGCCTTCGAGCAAATGCACAGCCCCTGCGGCTGCGGCATAGGCACCCTTGCGCAAGGCCCCGGTGCGCGGCCAGCCCTCGCGCGGATTGACGAGACGCAGATCGCTCAAGCCGAAATTGGCCATAGCGCGCGCGCACATGCCGATATTCACGGCCAGTTGCGGGCGCACCAGAATGATGGCGGGACCGCCTTCAATCTTGGGACGCGTCTTGTCTGTTCCAGCTCCGGTCACTTGCAGTCTCCGCGATGAGCGCCTTGCCCTTAGCCGGAACCTTGCGGGGAGGCAACGCGGCTAGCGCGGCCTTTCGCCATTCGCGCTGGCAGAAATCGAGACGAGCTGCAACAGGCCCATCGGATTGCCCGCCATCATGGAGGTGAAGGGAATAGGTGCCGCCTTGGCACGAATACCAAGCGTGAGGCTCTTGGGATCGCGAATGAATGTTCCCAAGGCTGCAGCAAGCTGCAAGGAGGCTGGATCCCCACCCATCAGCAGTGGGGTGAATTGCATGACGGTGTTGCTCAATTCCTGACGCAGCTCTTCCGGCTTCTTGCCCTGATCATTGGCCACACTCACAAGGACTTTCTCAAGCCCGCCGGCGTTTTTGATATCAAGGCCAATGCTGATGAACTGGGTATTCATCAGCATCAGCGCCTGCAATTGTGGCGCACCCGCAAGCTGCGCGAGATCGAGATTGCCAAGCTCAGCACGCAAGGTCACAGCGCCCATGCCAGCACCGGTGATAGTGAGATCTTCCAGATTCAGCACGCGGGCCTTGGCATCGTAAGATGCGCTCGATGTCGCGCTCAGATCGAGGCGTTCATAACCAAGTCCGGCAAGGGCACGCCCTTCTTCCGAGGCGCGTGGAAATTCGAGCACGAGATTGTCAAGGCGCATCTTGCCCTGCCGAAACACATCCCCATCATAGCTGGATGTGCTCTCAACAAGTGCCATGCTGAGCTTGATGAGATTGCCCCCGACCGCAGATGGCGAAATGTCCTTGTCCGGCATTTGCAGATCAAGATTGCGCCACGACATGCGCGCAGCCTTTGGTGCAACGCCATCCATCGAGCGCGACACAAGGCCGCGCAGCACGCTGGAAAGGTCAAGCTCTTCCACGACCAACGGGCCTGAACGCACAGAGCCGGGCTCACCATTGATCATGGGACCTGCTTCAACACCATCAAAACCGGCGCGTGCCAGTTTGCCACCGGCGATGTTTTCCATACGAAAGCCGCGCAGCTTCACAGGCCCCTTGGCAGGATCGCCCAACAGCATTTCACCAACGGCCACCCGGCGCGCCTGAAATTTTGCGACCAGTGCGAGACGTTCCGCGTCGCTGGTGGTGGGGGCAAAGAGTTTGGTCAGATCATCACGGGTCAGATTCGAGCCGATGACCTCGACATTCCGCAATTCCACCGGGTCACTCGCGGAGCCTGCCTTGAGCAGATCCATCCGCAGATCTTCCGCCTGCGCCCCGGCAAAGGCTGAAAAGGTCAAAGCAGCCGTCAGGGCGGCGCGCAGGGCAAAACGGGGCATGGGGGAGCGTTCCAGTTGAAGGTGGCTGGAGCTTTGCCCGGACGGGTGCCGATTTCAAGAAAAAAGGCGACCCTCTTTCGGGCCTTGCCCGCATCATGGGCCTCTGCCCAAGGGGGCGCAAAATCCATCCCCATCTTGGCCCTTGGTTGCCTTTGCCGCCCGCGCTCACGGTGCTATAGGGCTGCGAGACGGTCGCGGGTTTAGCCCGACGAAGCCGGGCTAACGGGAAAACCACAAAAAACGAGGTCAAGACTCATGTCCAAGATCAAGGTCGCAAATCCGGTCGTCGAAATGGACGGCGACGAGATGACCCGCATCATCTGGAAGCTCATCAAGGACAAGCTGATCCATCCCTATCTCGACATCGACCTGAAATATTACGACCTGTCGGTTGAGAAGCGCGACGAGACCAACGACCAGATCACCATCGACTCGGCTGAAGCCACCAAGAAATATGGCGTCGCCGTGAAATGCGCGACCATCACGCCCGACGAAGCGCGCGTGAAGGAATTCAACCTGAAGGAAATGTGGAAGTCGCCCAATGGCACGATCCGCAACATCCTCGGCGGCACGATCTTCCGTGAGCCGATTATCTGCAAAAACGTGCCGCGCCTCGTTCCCGGCTGGACCCAGCCCGTCGTCGTCGGCCGCCAT
>CAZLBA010000138.1:5312-8660 GCA_964557555.1 uncultured Beijerinckia sp. | reverse complement strand
TCGATCGTCAGCGTCAGCTTGTCATAATCAAGGATCTGACCTTCGCGTGTAGGTTCAACGCGATAGCTGACTTTCTTCACAGGCGAGTAGAGGCTGTCAACGGGGATGAGGCCGATGGGGGCATCTTCCGCGCGGTTGCGCTCTGCGGGCACATAGCCCTTGCCAGTGTTGACCGTGAACTCCATGCGGATTTCCGCACCCTCGTCGAGGTTGCAGATCACGAGGCCGGGATTGAGGATCTGAACGTCACCGACCGTGCCGATGTCGCCAGCCGTCACAGCGCCGGGGCCCTGCTTCTTGAGGACCATGCGCTTCGGGCCTTCGCCCTGCATCTTGATCGCGATGTCCTTGATGTTGAGAACGATATCAGTCACGTCCTCACGCACGCCGGGGATCGACGAGAATTCGTGCAGCACGCCATCAATCTGCACCGAGGTGATGGCAGCGCCCTGCAGCGACGACAGCAGCACGCGACGCAGCGCGTTGCCGAGCGTCAGGCCGAAGCCGCGTTCCAGCGGCTCAGCAACGACGGTCGCCAGGCGACGCGGATCGTCGCCGGGGGCGACTTCGAGCTTGTTGGGGCGGATGAGTTCTTGCCAATTCTTCTGGATCACGACGAAACCTTTCGGTTACGCGCAGAGCATATCGGTCCGTCGACCATGGCCCTGCGTGTCGTTGGGAGAAACATGGGCAGGCCCGTCGGCTTTGCCCATGGAACCAGTAACGCCTGAAAGCTCAGACGCGACGACGCTTGCGCGGACGGCAGCCGTTATGCGGGATCGGGGTCACGTCGCGGATCGAGGTGACGGTGAAACCCGCCGCCTGCAAAGCGCGCAGAGCCGATTCACGGCCCGAACCGGGGCCCGACACTTCGACTTCGATGGTGCGCATGCCATGCTCAGCCGCCTTGCGGGCAGCGTCTTCAGCCGCCATCTGAGCGGCATAGGGGGTCGATTTACGCTAACCCTTGAAGCCCATCGTACCGGCGGACGACCACGAAATCGTGTTGCCCTGCGCGTCGGTGATGGTGATCATGGTGTTGTTGAAGGTCGAGTTCACGTGAGCAACGCCCGACGCAATATTCTTGCGTTCGCGGCGGCGGACGCGGGTAGCTTCTTTTGCCATTTCAACTTTCCTTATGGTCTCAGCGCCGCCGTAGTTCCAGCGGCTACACCTTCGAGATGATCAGCCCCTGCGGCCACAGGGGCTCAAGCGAATTACTTCTTCTTGCCAGCAATCGGCTTCGCCTTACCCTTGCGGGTGCGGGCGTTGGTATGTGTGCGCTGACCGCGAACCGGCAGGTTACGACGGTGACGCAGGCCACGATAGCAACCAAGGTCCATCAGACGCTTGATGTTCATCGACACTTCGCGACGCAGATCGCCTTCAACGAGGTAATCGCGGTCGATCGTTTCGCGGATCTGGAGCACTTCGGCATCGGTGAGCTGGGCAACACGGCGGTCAGCCGCAATATTCACCTTCTCGCAGATCTCTTCGGCCTTCTTGGGGCCAATGCCATGAATATACTGAAGCGCAATAATCACGCGCTTATTGGTGGGGATGTTTACACCAGCAATACGAGCCATCTGGCCGTCTCCATGTCTGCCGCAACTGCGGGCTGTCCGATGATCCCCTGCGTCCGGTGGAGGCCGGCCCATGCAGGGTTGAGAACGCAAAAACAACCCAGTCCCTTCCAAGGAAGAGATCCGGGAGCGCAAGCGACCTCGGTGAGGCCCTGTGTGTATGCCGGGAGAGGTGACCCGGTCAAGGGGAAATGTGGGGTGGAGGGCAATCGGCAGTCGGCAGTCGGCAGTCGAAGAGAACGCGGCCCCGCTCCTCACAGTGGGAGAAGCTGACTGAGGAGGGGTTACGTTCCTAGTCCTGAGAGCCGGCAACCCCTCATCCGCCCGCATCCGTGGGCACCTTCTCCCACTGGGAGAAGGGATGCGCGACGCTGCGCCCCGGCACAAAAAAGAGGCACCGTTTCCGGCGCCTCTCATCAAACCAAGAGCGAGAACACCTCACCCCAAGATCGCATCCAGCGCCTTCGTCACCTGATCAATCGGCGCCATGCCATCGACGGTCTTCAACACACCTTTGGAGGCGTAGTAAGCCGACACAGGCGCGGTCTGCACGCGATAGGCATCGAGGCGCACCTTAAACGCTTCGGGGTTGTCGTCAGCGCGCACGGTGCCGCCAGCGGCAATGGTCTCGCGGGCGCGATTTTCGATGCGCGCAAGAAGGGCGTTTTCATCGACCTTCAACTCGATGATCGCGTCGAGCTTCATACCCTTCTTGGCGAGCAGGGCATCAAGCGCTTCGGCCTGCGCAACGGTGCGCGGGAAGCCGTCGAGGATAAAACCATTCTTCGCATCGGCTTCTTCGATACGATCAGAAATAATGCCGCACACGATCTCGTCACTGACGAGACCGCCTGCATCCATCACTGCCTTGGCCTGCAGGCCAACAGGCGTGCCAGCCTTCACTGCGGCGCGCAACATGTCGCCGGTGGAGAGCTGCGGGATCTTGTGCTTCTCGACAAGGCGAGCGGCTTGCGTGCCTTTGCCTGCGCCCGGCGGTCCAAGAAGAATCAGTCTCATCTCTTTCTCCCCCGCAGCTTCGCCTTCTTCACAAGCCCCTCATATTGCTGAGCCTGCAAATGGCCATGCACCTGCGCCACCGTGTCCATCGTCACAGTCACGACGATCAGCAGTGACGTTCCGCCGAAATAGAACGGAAGGGCCGCGTAGGAAATCAGCATTTCGGGTAAGAGACAGATGATCGACAGATAGGCGGCACCAATCACTGTGATGCGCATCAGGATCTGATCAATATATTGTGCGGTGCGCTCACCCGGACGAATGCCCGGCAGGAAGCCGCCATGCTTCTTGAGGTTCTCAGCCGTTTCCGTGGGATTGAAGACGATGGCCGTGTAGAAGAACGCAAAGAAGACGATCAGCGCCACATACATGACCATGTAAAGCGGGCGCCCATGGCCGAGATAGGTCGAGATTGTCGCCAGCAGACCCGTGCCAGATTGTGACTGCGCAAAATTGGCGATCGTGGTCGGCAACAGCAGCAGCGATGATGCAAAGATCGGCGGAATAACGCCTGCTGTATTGAGCTTCAAAGGCAAGAAGCTCGTCTGGCCTTCATAGACCTTATTGCCGACCTGGCGCTTGGGATAGGTGATGAGCAAACGACGCTGCGCGCGCTCCATGAAGACGATGAAGGCAATCACGGCAATCGACATCACGATGACGCCGAGGATCAGCGCTGTCGAGATCGCACCCTGACGGCCCAATTCCAGCGTATTCACGATGGCGGAGGGGAAGGCTGCCACGATAC
>CAZLBA010000138.1:0-5302 GCA_964557555.1 uncultured Beijerinckia sp. | reverse complement strand
AATGCCGTTGCCGATACCCCGCGAGGTGATCTGCTCACCCAGCCACATCAGGAAGAGCGTGCCACCCGTCAGTGTGATCACCGTCGAAATGCGGAAGAACAGGCCCGGATCTGCCACGATGCCCTGTTGCGACTCAAGACCGATGGCGATGCCGTAAGCCTGGAAAATGGCGAGAACGACTGTCAGATAGCGCGTATATTGGTTGATGACCTTGCGCCCCTGCTCGCCTTCCTTCTTCAGCGCTTCCAGCGAGGGAACAACCGATGTCAGCAGCTGAATGATGATCGAGGCCGAGATATAGGGCATGATGTTGAGGGCGAAGATCGCCATGCGCTGCACCGCGCCGCCCGCAAACATATTGAAGAGTTCGAGGACACCCTGCCCGCCGCGCGTGAAGTTTTGCTCGAAGGCAACCGGGTCAATGCCGGGCAGCGGAATGTAAGTGCCCAAACGATAGACGATCAAGGCGCCAAGCGTGAACCAGATACGCTTCTTCAGCTCTTCCGCTTTCGCGATAGCCGAGAAATTGATGTTGGCTGCGAGCTGTTCGGCAGCAGATGCCATTGGGGTCGCTCCACGGGCGCAAAGTTGCGCTTAGCTGATCATAACAAACAAACGGGGCGCAAGGTTTTTGAAAACCCTCGCCCCGCTCTGATCTATATGGGTTGCCCCGGCCCGATTGCCAAGCCGGAGCGCGCGATCAGGCGCCTTCGGCTTCAGCCGCGACGAGAACCTTCACCGAACCGCCCGCCTTTTCGATGGCGGCCACAGCCGACTTCGATGCGCGTGCAACTTCGAAAGAAGCCTTCGCCTTCAACTCACCCTGACCGAGCAGCTTCACGCCATCGCGAGCCTTCGCGCAGACGCCAGCAGCCACCAGCGCCTCAACCGTGATCGGCTGCTTGGCGTCGAGCTTGCCTGCGTCAATCGCAGCCTGCACACGACCGAGATTCACTTCGTTATAGTCGGTCTTGAAGATGTTGGTGAAGCCGCGCTTCGGCAGGCGACGATGCAGCGGCATCTGGCCGCCTTCGAAGCCCTTGATACGCACGCCGGAACGAGCCGTCTGGCCCTTACCGCCGCGACCACCCTGCTTGCCAGAGCCCGAGCCAATACCACGCCCGATGCGGGTGCGCTTCTTGGAGGAGCCGGGATTGTCAGAAATGCCGTTGAGTTTCATAGCGATTACCTCACTGGCCTTCGACGACGCGGATGAGATGCGCGACCTTGGCGATCATGCCGCGCACCGCCGGCGTGTCCTCAACCGAGGAACGACGACCAATCTTGTTGAGGCGCAGACCGACGAGCGTAGCGCGCTGGTCCTGCGAACGACCGATCGGGCTCTTGACCTGTTCAATCGTGATCTTCTTGGAGCTAGCCATCAGATCCCTCCTCACGCATCAACAGCGTCAGCATCGACGCCTTGACGGCGCGACTGCAGAGTGGAGACCTTGAGGTTGCGGCGAGCCGCAACCGTACGGGGCGAGTCTTCGCGCTTCAGCGCATCGAAGGTCGCACGGATCATGTTGTAGGGGTTGGACGAGCCCTGCGACTTCGCCACCACATCATGCATACCGAGCGTTTCGAAAACGGCGCGCATCGGACCACCCGCGATGATGCCGGTACCGGCAGGCGCGGCGCGCAGGATCACGCGGCCCGAACCATGACGACCAAACACATCGTGATGCAGCGTGCGGCCTTCGCGCAGCGGCACGCGGATGAGCGCGCGCTTGGCAGCTTCCGTGGCCTTGCGGATGGCTTCCGGCACTTCACGCGCCTTGCCATGACCGAAGCCAACGCGACCCTTCTGGTCGCCAACCACAACGAGGGCAGCGAAGCCGAAGCGACGGCCACCCTTCACAACCTTTGCGACGCGGTTGATGTGGACGAGACGATCCACAAATTCGCTATCGCGTTCTTCGCGATCACGATCGCGACCGCGACCGCCTTCACCTTCACGAGCCATTTTTCTCTTCCGTCACTTGCGCGGCGGACGTTATTGCCCGCCGCTCGCTTCGAACCAAATCAGAAGTTGAGACCGCCTTCGCGGGCACCTTCTGCGAGCGCCTTGACGCGCCCGTGATAGATATAGGCGCCGCGATCAAACACGACGTCCTTGATGCCCTTGGCAGCTGCGCGCTCGGCGATCAGCTTGCCAATGACCTTCGCGGCTTCAACAGTCGCGCCGGTCTTGAGGGCGCTGCGCTGATCCTTCTCGATGGAAGAGGCAGCAACAATGGTGACACCCTGCTCATCGTCGATGATCTGTGCATAGATCTGCTTCGACGAGCGGTGAACCGAGAGGCGCGGCTTGCCATAAGCACGCGCACGGATCGCGCGGCGGACACGCGCCTTGCGGCGGGCGGCGGCCTGATTGTCCTTGTGCATCGCTCAGGCTCCTTACTTCTTCTTGCCTTCCTTGCGGAAGATGAATTCGCCCTCATACTTGATACCCTTGCCCTTATAGGGCTCAGGACCACGGAAGGCGCGGATTTCGGCGGCGACCTGACCAACCTGGCGCTTGTCAATGCCGGTGATCGTGACTTCCGTCGGCTTCGGCGTTGCGATCGCAATACCGGCCGGGATCGGATAGTTCACGTCATGGCTGTAACCAAGCGACAGCTGCAAGGTCTTGCCAGCAACAGCAGCCTTATAGCCCACGCCGGTGATTTCCAGCTTGCGCTCATAGCCTGCCGTCACGCCGACGACGAGATTGTTGATCATGGAGCGCGACATACCCCACATCGCGCGAGCGCGCTTGGATTCTGTACGCGGATCCACCTTGATAGCGCCATTGTCCAAGGCCACGACGACATCGTCGGGGACCGTGAACTTCAGCTCACCCTTGGGGCCCTTGACGGAGACCGTCTGGCCTTCGACCTTTGCGGTCACGCCCGAGGGAACGGCGACAGGCTTCTTGCCAACACGAGACATGATGTTCCCTCGCCTTAGAAGACCCGGCAGAGCACTTCACCGCCGACATTCTGCTCACGCGCAGTATGATCGGCCATGACGCCCTTGGGAGTGGAAACAATCGTGATACCAAGGCCATTGGCAACACGCGGCATGTTGGTGACGGCGGAGTAAACCCGACGACCCGGCTTCGAGACGCGCTCGATCGTACGGATCACAGGCTCGCCTTCGTAATATTTCAGCTCAATTTCGAACTCGGTACGGCCGTTGCCGTAATCCGTGGTCGAATAATCGCGGATGAAGCCTTCCGACTTCAGCACGTCAAGCACATTGGCGCGCAGGCGCGAGCCAGGAGTCTTGACCTTGTTCTTGCGACGCATCTGCGCATTGCGGATGCGGGTGAGCATATCGCCCAAAGGATCGTTCATCGACATGGTCCGATCTCCCTTACCAGCTCGACTTCACGAGCCCGGGGATGAGCCCCTTGGAGCCCAATTCACGCAGCGCGATACGCGACATCTTCAACTTGCGGTTGAAGGCGCGCGGACGACCCGAAATCTCGCAACGATTGCGAATACGGACCGGCGACGAGTTGCGCGGGACCTCGGAGAGCTTGAGGCGCGCTTCGAAACGCTCCTCCATGCTCAGCGATTCATTGTTGGCGATCTCTTTCAGGCGGGCGCGACGGCCAGCGAATTTCTTCACCAGCTTGGCGCGACGCTTGTTATTTTCGATCGAGCTCTTCTTAGCCATGTTCACCTCTGTTTCCGCGTCTGAGGCGGATAAGCCTCACTGCCGGAACGGGAAGTTGAATGCGCGCAGGAGCGCGCGTGCTTCATCGTCAGTCTTGGCCGTGGTGCACACGATGATGTCCATGCCAAGAACAGACTCAACCTTATCGTAGTCGATTTCAGGGAACACTAGATGTTCCTTGATGCCCATAGCATAGTTGCCACGGCCATCAAACGACTTCGGGTTGAGACCGCGGAAGTCGCGAACGCGCGGCAGCGCGATCGTGACCAGACGGTCGAGGAATTCATACATGCGGGCCTTGCGCAGGGTCACCTTCGCGCCGATCGGCATGTTCTCACGAACCTTGAAGGTCGAGATTGCCTTGCGGGCGCGAGTGATCACCGGCTTCTGGCCAGCGATGAGCGCGAGGTCGCCAGCTGCCGTCGTCACCTTCTTGGTGTCGTTAACAGCGTCGCCCACGCCCATATTGATGACGATCTTTTCGATCACCGGCACTTCAAGGGCGTTCTTGTAGCCGAACTCCTTGATGAGCGCAGGACGCACAACCTCATCATAATGCTTGCGCATACGGGGCGTGTAATCCTTCGGCATTGCGAGATCCGCTGCCGTCGCGATCTGTGCGGGAGCCGGAGCTGCGCCGCGAGCGGCTTTGCCCTTGGCCGCCTTCTCGGTTTGAGCCTCAGCCATCGATCAGATCTCCCGAACGCTTGGCGACGCGGACCTTGCGGCCGTCGTCGAGAACCTTGAAACCAACACGCGATGCCTTGCCATCCTTGGGATCGGCGATAGCGAGATTGGACAGATGGATCGGCGCCTCTTTCGAGATGATGCCGCCTTCCTGCGTGCCCGTCTGGCGCTGATGGCGCTTGACGATGTTCACGCCGCGCACGAGCGCACGCTCTTCGAGCGGCATCACCTGCACGACTTCGCCGCTGCGACCCTTGTCACGGCCGGCGAGAACGACGACCTTGTCGCCCTTCTTGATCTTCGCAGCCATTACAGAACCTCCGGCGCGAGCGAAATGATCTTCATGTGGTTCTTGGCGCGCAGCTCGCGCGGAACCGGTCCGAAGATACGGGTGCCGATGGGCTCCTGCTGATTGTTGATCAACCCGGCCGCATTCGAGTCAAACCGGATCACGGAACCGTCGGAACGGCGGATATCCTTGGCGGTGCGCACCACGACCGCCTTCATCACGTCACCCTTCTTCACGCGGCCGCGCGGAATGGCTTCCTTGATGGAAACAACGATCACGTCACCGACGCCGGCATATTTCCGCTTGGAACCGCCCAGCACCTTGATGCACATCACGCGACGCGCACCGGAGTTATCCGCGACGTCGAGGTTCGTCTGCATCTGAATCATGGCATTTGCCTTTCACATCAGATCGGTTTCCGGCGTCGATCATCCTTCGCCGGACTTCGCCTGAAGAGGACCGTAGTCCCCTCACTCTTTCGTTTAGCCCTGGCCCTTCGTGGCGCCGTCAACGACGACCCAACGCTTGAGCTTGGAGATGGGGGCGCTCTCCTGAATGGAGACAGTGTCGCCAACCTTGAACTTCTTCTGCTCGTCATGAGCATGGTAGTTCTTCGAACGGCGGACCGTCTTCTTGAGCAGCGGATGAGTGAAGCGACGC
>CAZLBA010000137.1:0-8672 GCA_964557555.1 uncultured Beijerinckia sp. | reverse complement strand
GTGGATGTTCAGATCTTGCGGATGCCGAGCGGCTTTGCGCCGTCTTTTTGCTCCCGCCACCATGCACCGTCCTGGTGACGCTCAAGTCTGGTGGAGTGGCCCTTGCGAGCGATGAGGATGAGATGACCGCGCTCGACGCGCCAGCCAATCGGGTCAAAAATCACAATGCCCTGATCGCGACAGGCGGGCGCCAATTGCGCTTTCATGCTGCCTTGTGGTCCGCGGGCACCGCTTTCCAGAGTCAGAAGGCAGCCCACATCCTTGCCGCCCTCGCGCAGGATGACATAGCGCCCGGCGATATCCGCTCCCTCGCGTGACAGCGCGGGTTCCTGAAGGGGGCGCGGTTTGGCGGCGGGGGGTGGCGCAGTTTGCTGCTGTCCGCTGCTTGGCACCGGTGGCGGCGGCGCGGTGATTTCGCGGAAACCGGATTGCGCCTGGGCTTGCGCCACGGGCAATGCGATGGCGAGGCCAATAAGCGCAACGAGGCTGCGATGAGTTTTGCGGCGCATGTCAGCTACCCCTTGCCTAGGGAATCAGGGAAACCCAAACCCTAGTTTGCCTTTTTTGTTACCTTCGGCCAAGGCGTTTCGGCAACCGGCGTGAGCGGGCCCTTGCCGGCTGCATAGGCGATCAGGTTATCCACCATCAACTGGCCCATGGCCGCGCGGGTCGAATGGGTGGCAGAACCGACATGCGGCAGCAACACGATATGCGGCATGGCGATCAGCTCGGCGGGGACCTGAGGCTCTTTGGCAAAGACATCGAGCCCTGCAGTCAGGATGCGGCGCTCCTTGAGCGCGGTGATCAGCGCATCTTCATCCACCACGCTCCCTCGCGCAATGTTGATGAGAATGCCATCCGGGCCGAGTGCATCGAGAATGCGCGCATCAATCAGCTTGTTGGTCTGCGGGCTGCCGGGAGTGGCAACGACAAGGATGTCGCAAGCGCGCGCCATCTCTTCGAGCTTGTCGAAATAAGGATAGGCAACATCCTGTTTCGAGCGGCTGTGATAGATGATCTTGAGGCCAAAGGCTTCACCACGCTTTGCGATCGCTTTGCCGATGCGTCCCAAGCCAACAATGCCCATGGTGCGATTGCGCAAGCTCGCTGTCAGGGGAAATGCATCTTGCAGCCACTTGCCGTCACGCACATAGCGGTCGGCCTGTGGCAGTTGCCGCGTGGCGCTTAGCAGCAGGCCAAGAGCAGTGTCCGCTGTTTCATCGGTCAGCACATCAGGCGTATTGGTGACGATGACACCCTGATTGGCTGCCGCTACCGCATCGATATTGTCATAGCCTACACCAATATTGCTGACGATTTCGAGTTTCGGAAACTTAGCGAGGAAGTCAGCCGTGATGGGATGTTTCACGCCATCAGCGATGTTGGGCAAGGCGGTCGCCATCAAGCGCAGCGTTGGTGCAACTTTCGTAATCAGTCCATCGCGGTCGCTGGCTTCATAGAGGCGGATCAAGTCGAAGCGCGAGGCGAGAGCGTCCTGAACAGCCGGGGGCAGCGGGACGGGCAAGAACACACTATCTTTGGTCATTGAAAAAACCCCCATGAGAAGCGGCCCGCAATTATGCAAGCGGGCCGCTTATGTTTTACTGCTTGTCGATCTTGGCCTTGGTGATGATTTCGGACCATTTGGCGATGTCATCACTCAGCTTCTTCGCCAATTCGGCAGGCGTGGCGCCTTTCGCCTCGATGCCCAGATCAAGCAATTGCTTTCTGGTTTCCGGGATGGCGAGCACTTCAATCGTTGCCTTGTTGAGAATGTCGATGACATTTTGCGGCGTGCCCGCAGGTACGAAGAAGGCGTTCCATGACGTTACATCATAACCGGGCAGCCCAGCTTCTGCGACGGTTGGAATGTTGGGCAATACCAGCGAACGCTTCTCGCCCGATGTGCCCAAAGCGCGCAATTTGCCTTCTTCGAGATTGGACTTCATCGCCGGATAGGCATCAATCGCCAGATCAATGTCGCCGCGCATGGCCGCAAGGATGACATCAGGCGTGTTGCGGAAGGGAACAATCTTCGCATCAATATTGGCTGTGCTTCTGAAGAGTTCGGCAGACAGGTTTTGCGTGCTGCCGGTTGCAATCGTGCCGATGTTCAGCGAGCCAGGCTTGGCGCGTGCTTCCTTCAGCAAATCCTGCAGCGTCTTGAATCGGCTTTCACCGCCCGTGGCAAACACGAAATCGAAATAGCCGAGCGTGGATACCGGCATGAACTCTTTCACCGGGTCATAGCGCAGATTGTTGAAGAGCCCCGCTGCGACGGCCGTGCCATTTGAGAACAGCGCAATCGAATAGCCATCATTGCCGCCTGCGAGCGTGGCGCGTGCGGCATTGATGCCGCCGGGGCCGGGCTGGTTCTCGATCACGAAACGTTGGCCGAGCTTGTCGCCCAGACGCTCCGCCACGATGCGGGCGGTAATGTCAGCGATGCCGCCAGCACCGAAGGGCACCAGCACGCGGGCTGGCTTGGTCGGCCAGCTTGCTTGCGCGAAGGCAAGGCCCGGCAGGCCCGTTGCCATAGCAAAAGCAGCACCCGTAAAGCTGCGGCGAGAAAGCATGTGATGGGTCATGGGGGAGGACTCCAGTGACATAGATGGCGTTTCCGTGCCTGCTTGTTTGATCCCGGTCAAGGCCGCAAAGGCGGGTCTCTGTCAAAAGGACGTCATGAGCTTGACAGAGACCGCCCTCATCCTCGCAGAGCGCGCTGTGCCGCGCTACACGAGTTACCCGACTGCCCCGCATTTTGCGGCGCTGGAGCCGCAGATTGCCCGCGGATGGCTGGCCCATTTGCCCGCTGATGCGAAACTCTCGCTTTATCTCCATGTGCCATATTGCACTGCGATCTGCACCTATTGTGGCTGCCACACGAAAGCCGTGCGCAAAGCCGCTCCGCTTGACGCTTATGCTGCCACTTTGGCGCAGGAGATGGCACTTTTGGCAGAGGCCACACAGGCGCGTCAGGTCACCCATATTCATTGGGGTGGTGGGACGCCGAGCCTGCTTGGTCCACAGCGTTTGCACGCGCTGCATGAGCAGCTGAAAGCACTCTTTGATCTCTCCGCGCTGCGCGAACATGCCATTGAGCTTGATCCACGCATGGTGACCGCAGACCTCGCCAATATGCTTGCTGCCATTGGCGTGACCCGCGCGAGTCTTGGCGTGCAGGATCTAAATGACCATGTGCAGCGCGCGATTGGACGTGTGCAGCCCTTCGAGATCGTGCGCGCGGCTGTTGATCATCTGCGCGATGCTGGTATCCGGGCGATCAATCTTGATCTCATGTATGGCCTGCCGGAGCAGAGCGTCGAGGATGTTCGCCAGACAGCCCGTTTGTCCGCCAGTCTCGCGCCTTCGCGTCTGGCGATTTTCGGCTATGCGCATGTGCCCTGGTTCAAGCTGCATCAAAAGCTGATCGACGAAACAGCCCTTCCGGGCGCTGCTGAGCGTATGGAACAGGCTGCGGCTGCGCGTGCTGTTCTGGAGACGCAAGGCTATGTGCCGATTGGTCTCGATCATTTTGCAAGGCCTGAGGATGATATGGCGATTGCCGCTGATGCGCGCGATCTGCATCGTAATTTTCAAGGCTATACGGTGGATGATGCCGATGCGCTGTTGCCGCTGGGTGCCTCATCCATTGGTCGTTTGCCGCAGGGCTATGTGCAGAATGCGCCTGACGTAGCAGGTTGGCGACGCATGATTGAGGCCAGGCAGTTGCCGGTCGTGAAGGGCTGTGCCTTCAAGCCTGATGATCTCTTGCGCGCGCAGGTGATCGAGCGACTCATGTGCGATTTTGAAGTGGACTTTGGACAGCTGGCGAAAGCCAGCGGTGATGAGACGCTGTTGGATGATTGCATCCCGGAGCTGGATCGGTTGCAGCGTGATGGCGTTGTGGAACGCGCGGGTCGCAGTATTCGTATCTTGCCACAGGCGCAGCCCTTCATACGCCTCGCCGCTGCAGCCTTTGACGCCTATCTCCAGAAGAATGCCGCGCGCCATTCCGTCGCTGTGTGATTGACAGCAGCCGCCTGCTTCGCCATGCAGCTAGGGTCAGGCGGGGGCAAAATACGTGGCGACACCATCTTTCTCGGAAGCAGCGCGGGTCTGGATCCAGATCGGTTTCACCTCTTTCGGGGGCGCAGCAGGCCAGATCGCCATGATGCATCGCCTGCTGGTTGATGAGCGCAAATGGGTTGAAGAGCAGCGCTTTCTCCATGCCTTGAATTACTGCACGCTTTTGCCCGGCCCTGAAGCGCAACAATTGGCTACCTATCTCGGCTGGCTTTGGCATGGGACACGCGGCGGACTGTTTGCGGGGCTGATGTTTGTCATTCCCGGCGCGCTGATCATGGCGCTGTTGAGTTTCCTTTATGTCTATGGCGGCCACTTGCCGCTGGTGGCGGGGTTGTTCTTTGGCATCAAGACAGCCGTGCTTGCCATTGTCGCGCACGCGGTTGCCCGCATCGCTGGCCGCGCCTTCCGTCATGGGCTTTTCATCGCAATTGCGATCACCGCCTTTTTGTTGCTGATGGTAGTTGATGCACCCTTTCCGTTGATCGTGATTGGTGCAGCTTTGCTCGGTTATTTCGCCCAACCCTATGCGCCGCATATCTTCGGCAGTGCTGCGCAGGACATCGAAGCGCAAACACCTGTCAGTGGCGCGGCAACCCTGCAAGCGATCATCACCTGGGTGGCAGTGTGGTGGGCACCTATTGCGCTTCTGGCATTGATCTTGGGGCCGACCCATATCCTCGTCACCATTGGCGCCTATTTCAGCAAGCTTGCGATGCTGTCTTTTGGTGGGGCCTATGCTCTGCTGGCCTGGCTCGCGCAGGATGCTGTCAGCGTCAAAGCCTGGTTGAGTGCAGCTGAAATGGCTGATGGTTTGGGCTTTGCCGAGACCACGCCCGGCCCGACCATTCTTGTGACCCAGCATGTCGGTTTTCTCGCAGGCTGGCGTGCGCCTGAACCATTTTCAGCGCCGGTTGCTGCTGCACTCGCGGCGCTGATCACAACCTGGGCCACCTTTGCACCCTCCTTTCTGTGGATTTTTGCCGGTGCGCCGCATATGGAGCGCTTGCGCGCCAATCGGCGTTTGGCAGCGGCGCTCAGCGCCATCACAGCTGTCGTCGTTGGGGTGATGTCTTACCTTGCCGTGTGGTTTGGCCTGCATCTTCTCTTTGCAGAAACAGGTTGGCTCGCTCTGGGCAGTTTGCGTCTGCCAACCGTTGTTCTTGCGAGCTTTGATATCAAGGCTGCGCTTCTGTCAGCCTTGGCATTTATTTTGATCATGCGCCTGCACTGGAGCCTCATCCGAACCATCGGCGTGATGTCGGTTCTTGGTGCGGTCATCCACCTCGCGGTGTGATTACTGGCTGCGACTGCGCGCGCTTTCGTGCCAGCGTCCCAGCAGTGCCCAGGATAAAGCGGTGAAGAGCAGATAGATCAAAATCCCTGCCACCGAGATCAGCACAAGGGCTGCAAACATACGCGGGATGTTGAGACGGAAGCCCGCTTCCACGATGCGGAAGGCAAGCCCTGCCCCTTTCCCCGCACTGCCCGCCGCAATTTCTGCGACAATCGCACCGATGAGTGCGAGGCCACCAGCAATTCGCAAGCCTCCCAAAAAATAGGGAAGGGCCGCTGGCAGGCGTAACAGCCAGAGCTGTTTCCAGCGCGGCGCCTTATAAAGATCGAACAGGTCGATCAGATTATGATCGGTTGATGCCAGACCCAGCGCCATATTTGACAGGATCGGGAAAAAGGCGACGAGGAATGCGCATACCAACACCGCATTTTCAGGCTCAAGATAAATCAGCAAGAGCGGTGCGATGGCGACAATGGGCGTCACCTGCAAAATGACTGCGAAGGGAAAGAAGCTTCGCTCAATCCAGCGCGAGCTGGAAAAGGCAATTGCAAGCGTCACGCCACCAATCACCGCTGCCAGCAAAGCCTGAAAGGTGATGCGCAAGGTGACCATCAGCGCCGATGACAGAATAGCCCAATCCTCCACCAGCGTGGTGGCAATCAGCGAAGGGGCGGGCAGAACATAATGCGGCACCTCATTGACGCGCACCAGCATCTCCCACAGGCCCAGCGCCAGTGCAAAGACGCAGAGGGGCAAGAGCCAGTCACTCAGGCGCTTCATGCGTGGTCTCCCATCGCGCGATGCAGGGCCGCAGAGGCTTTTTGGCACGCAGCGCCATAGGCCGCGCTGAGGCGGAATTCTTCGCTGCGCGTCATGGGAGCATCAATGGAAATGGTTTCGATGATGCGGCCCGGCCGATGCGAAAAGACCGCAATGCGACTTGAAAGATAGGCGCTCTCAAAAACCGAATGGGTGACGAAGACGGTCGTTGTGCCAAGCTCCTGCGTCAGGCGCAGCAAGTCATCATTCAGTTTCAGGCGGGTGATTTCATCGAGCGCGGCGAAAGGCTCATCCATCAGCAATAGTTTCGGACGTTGCACGAGGGCGCGTGCGATGGAGACACGCATCCGCATACCGCCAGACAATTCGCGCGGAACAGCCTTTGCAAATTTGGCAAGCCCCACGCTTTCAAGCGCAGCCTCGACATCTCTCGTTGCATCAGCGCGCGAGCGTCCTGCCAAACGTAAGGGCAGCCATACATTGTCGAAAGCACTCGCCCAAGGCATCAGGACTGCATCTTGAAAGACAAAGCCGATATCGGGTTTGCCGTTGACCCATTCGAGGCTTCCTGCGGTGGGTGATGCAAGGCCCGCAATCAGCCGCAGGGCGGTTGACTTGCCGCAGCCAGAAGGGCCGAGCAAGCTCAGAAATTCACCATCCTCGATTGTCAGATCAAGACCTGCCAGCGCTTGTGCACCGCTGGCAAAGCTCTTGTCGATGTGGCGCAGATGCGCCAGCGCGCCCATGTCAGTTCTTCGGGCGCAGGTCGAGACCGACGCCCTTGTTGATGAAGCGCAGATCATAGGCAAGGCGATAGTCAATATTGCCTTTCACAACGCCTGCTTTCACCATTTTGTCGAAGAAGCTTTTCATCCGCTCCTGCGTCATGGCGCCGATGCCAAGCTTCAACGTGTCGCCTGAATCAACAATGCCATATTCTTTCATCTTGGCGATGGTAAAGGCAATCTGGTCATCGCGCATGTCAGGGTTTTCGCGCTTGATCATCGCATTGGCTGCGGCATTGTCGCCGTAAAGATAATTGTACCAGCCGATGATGGAGGCATTGATGAAACGCTGCACGAGATCGGGATTCTTTTCGATCATGTCACGGCGGGCATCAATGGTCGTCGAATAGGTATCATAACCGTAATCAGCCATCAGGAAGAGATTGGGCTTGAACTTGCCCTGCCGCTCAATCTCGAAGGGCTCGGCGGTGATATAGCCCTGCTGGATGGAATTCTTGTCGGCAATGAATGGTGCCGGATTGAAGTTGTAGGGTTTCACTTTTTCTTCGCGAAAGCCGTAAGCAAGCTTCAGCCATTGATAGACAGAGACGAGCGAATCCTTGCCGATGAAGGCGGTTGCGCGCGGCAGGTCTTCGAGCTTGTCATAGCCCGCATTGGGATGTGACATCAAAACGAAAGGATCTTTCTGGAAGATCGCAGCCACCGCTAGGGTTGGCACTTTCTGCTCCACCGCCGCAAAGGCCTGGATCATATTCGCGCCCATGTAGAAATCGACCTTGCCGGATGCCAGCAGCAAGCGGTTGTTGGTTTGCGGGCCGCCGGGAATAATCCGCACCTCAAGCCCATGCCGCGCATAGGTGCCGTCCACCACCGCCTGATAGAAGCCGCCATGTTCGGCTTCCGGTAACCAGTTGGTTGCAAAGCTTACCTTGTCGAGGGCCAGCGCCGCAGTTGAGAGGAAAGAGAGGGCGATCGCAGCGCCCCAAGCCTTGAAACCATTGTCCACGATGCCTCCTTTGGCCGATGCGGGCCCCCGGTGTTGAAGATGATCCCCTTGTCGCGGTTTACGAGGGCCGACGCAAGGCCGATCAGTCGGACTTGAAGGCGCGATCACTCCCCTCTAGCCTGCAGCCATGCTGCCGACACGCCTTTGGACTGAAATGACGACCCGCGACTTTGAGGCCGCGGATATGGAGCGCGTCATTGCCCTTTTGCCTCTGGCAGCAGTGGAGCAGCATGGCCCCCATCTGCCCACCGGCACCGATGCCATGATCATGGACGGCTATCTGGAACTCGTGCTGGAGCGGCTGCCCGAAGGGCTCCCCGTTCTGGTTCTGCCCGTGCAGCAGATCGGCGCGTCGAACGAGCACATCGACTTTCCCGGCACGCTGACCCTGTCGCCGCAGACTGCGCTTGCGGCTTGGCTTGAGATTGGCGCAAGTGTCGCGCGGGCAGGCTGTCGCAAACTTGTGATCGCCAATTCCCACGGCGGCAATGTGGCCCTCATGGAAGTGCTCACGCGTGAATTGCGGCTGCGTCACAAGATGCTGGCCGTGAGCGCCTCATGGCACCGTTTTGGCTATCCCGATGCCATGTTCAGCGCGCATGAGCGGCAGCATGGCATTCATGGCGGCGACATTGAAACGTCCTTGATGCTGCAATTCCGTCCTGACCTTGTGCGGCCGGAAGAGTTGCAGGATTTCGTGCCAACATCGGTTGAGATGGCGCAGAGCTTTCAATGGCTTCGCGCAACAGGGCCGCTC
>CAZLBA010000136.1:0-8735 GCA_964557555.1 uncultured Beijerinckia sp. | reverse complement strand
ATACATCAATGCCGCGTCGCCACGGGATCACGCGTGCAAAGCCGTGCTGTTTTAGTTCCTGCGCGAGGCCCTTTGTTGCGACCAATGTGCGTGCCGCTGCACCGTGAAAGCGACGGAGTGCGCTATAGGTCCAGCGCAGCGGGATAGGAAAGCGACGGGCGACATATTCGGGATAGCGCGTGTGGTAGCAGGTGGTGAATGGGATATTGGCAGCACGACAATGTTGCCGCGCCCATAGGCCTAGTGGCCCTTCTGTCGCGATATGCACGATTTCGGGTTGATTGCTATTGATGGTCTCTGCGACAGTCTTTGGCCATGCCAAGGCAAGTTCAATCTCAGGATAGGTTGGCATAGGCATTCGAGGGAAATGCTCAGGTGTGAGCATTGATAGGTCCACATGCGAGTCGAGGCGGCGCGAGAGCCATTCATAGGTACGGGCAACGCCATTGACTTGTGGCTGCCACGCATCGGTAACAATCATGACGCGCATGAGACCTCCTGCTTGTTCAGGATTTCCTCATCATGATTCTACGTAACTCGCGTGACGGTCATGCTTGGAGCGGCAGACGAATTTTAAAGCAGGAGCCCTCGCCAAGCGTGCTGGAGATTTCCAGACGTCCTCTATGTCGCGTAGTAATGTGTTTTACGAGCGCAAGCCCCAAGCCTGTACCGCCACGCGCCCGGCTGGCGACAGCATCAACGCGATAGAATCGTTCGGTCAGACGAGGCAAATGTTCTGGTGCAATGCCGGGGCCAAAGTCTTGTACTGTGAGGAGTGCCTCTTGTCCTGATTGCTCGACCCGTACGTCAACCCGTGCTGGTTGATCCGGTAACGCCCCATATTTGAGCCCATTGCCGACGAGGTTTTCAATCAATCGGATGAGCTCATCCCGATCGCCCGGTACGATAAGTTTTTCGGGGGTATGAATGTTGATTTGCGAACCGTTGCGCTGTGCGATCATGTTGAACCCGTCCACGACGTGGCGGATGACTTGGAGTAGATCGACCGGATCTTTCGGGCGCACATGTGCTTTCTGTTCGATACGGGATAGCGACAAGAGGTCGTCAATCAGGCGCGACATGCGCTGTGCTTGATCATGCATGATAGAAAGAAATTTCTGCCGCGCTTTCTCGTCATGCTGCGCGGCGCCTTGCAGCGTCTCAATAAAACCTGCAACGGATGCGAGTGGCGTGCGAAGTTCGTGGCTCACATTCGCGATAAAGTCAGCTCGCATGCGCTCAGCATTTCGAATATCAGTAATCTCACGGAGAATAACGACAACGACAGTGCCTCTACGCTCAAGCGTTAAAGGTGTCATACGGATATCAAAAAAGCGATCAATGGGAACTGTGTCGTGCCATTCAAGGCGCTGCATATCGCCAGTTGAAATCACGTGATCAATGCAACGGAGAATATCTGGTGAGCGCAAGGTCAAAGTTACGGGCTGATCGACGCGTGTGAATGGAATGAGATTGCGCGCAGCTGAATTGGCCGACAGCAAAGTTCGATCTTCACCCACCATAAAAACGGGATCGACGAAGGTCTCAAAAACAAGTGTGGATGAATGAAAGTCCGGATTTTTCACGTCAGAATCGCTCCCCGATGCACTGCGCTACCAATTTGAGCGAAGGAATAAACAGGCCCTAGATGAAGCTTTTGTGACAAGGTTTTTCCACATGAGCCTATGACAATCTAGGTGTCATATAGCTGTCATCAAGCCTCGTTAACAAACTCTCATTCTACTTCTGACCGAGCGGGTAGAGGTTAGCAACATGAGCTCGGAAACCAATTGAAAGAGGCTCTCATGAAGTTCCGTTCCATGACGCGCGCGGCAGTTGTTGCGCTTGCAATGACGGTGGGCGCGGCTGCGCACGCAGCCGACATTACGGGCGCTGGCGCGACCTTCCCTTATCCCATCTACTCCAAATGGGCGGATGCCTATAAGAAGGAAACCGGCACAGGTTTGAACTATCAATCGATTGGTTCTGGAGCAGGCATCAAGCAAATCCAAGCGAAGACCGTTACATTCGGCGCAAGCGACAGCCCACTGAGCGTTGAGCAGCTTACCAAGGACGGTCTTGTTCAGTGGCCGCAGGTAATGGGTGCACTTGTGGCGGTCGTGAATATCGATGGCATCAAGACCAATGAGTTGGTGTTCGATGGTGCTACTTTGGCTGACATTTATCTGGGCAAGATTAAGACTTGGAATGATCCGGCTATCGTGAAGCTTAATCCCGGTGTGAAGTTGCCAGCCGCTCCAATTTCCGTTGTTCGTCGCTCTGATGGGTCGGGTACAACGTTTGTTTGGACTCACTATCTGTCAGGTGTAAGCGAGGAGTGGAAGACCAAGGTTGGTTCATCAACAGCCGTTGAGTGGCCGACCGGCGTCGGTGCGCGTGGTAATGAAGGTGTGTCAGGCAACGTTGCGCAGACGAAAAACTCTATTGGTTATGTCGAATATGCGTATGCCAAGCAGAACAATCTGACCTACGCTCGATTGGTGAATGGTGCAGGCAAGACCGTGCAAGCATCGGTTGCTTCGTTTCAGGCAGCAGCCTCAAATGCCGATTGGGCCGGCACGCCAGGTTATCGCGTCATTCTGACGAACCAAAAGGGCGATACTGCATGGCCGATTACCGCTGCAACCTTCATCCTGATGCACAAGCAGCCCGCGGATAAGGGTGCTGCAACCGAAGCGCTGAAGTTTTTTGATTGGGCTTTCACCAAGGGTGACCGGATGGCTGAGGAGCTTGATTACATCCCTATGCCTGAAAATGTGAAGGCTATGATCCGCGCGACGTGGGCCAAGGAAATCGCCACAAAGTAATCCGCTTTACGAGGGGGCGCGTTATCGCCCCCTCTCTTCGCCAGGGGGCATTTATGACCGTTACAGTTGAGTCGAGATCGCCTGATGATAGGGCCTCGACAGCGATCGATCGCGCAAAGGCACTTCAGGCATTCCGCTTATCGGATGTGACTTTCTATTGGATCACCCGCAGCTGCGCACTCTGTGTTCTGGCTATTCTGGGCGGTATCATCCTCTCATTGGTCGTTGGGGCTTGGCCTGCCATACAGACTTATGGTGTCGACTTTTTGTTCACCCAGCGCTGGGCTCCAAATCTTGAACCTCAGCCGATTCTTGGTGCGCTTGGTCCAGTCTATGGAACGCTTCTTACCTCAGCATTTGCAATGATTGTCGCGGTTCCCGTTGGCATCGGCATCGCGATCTTTCTCACAGAATTCTGCCCAGTATTGTTTCGGCGCCCTGTCGGCGTAGCAATTGAGCTGCTGGCGGGCATCCCTTCCATTATCTACGGCATGTGGGGATTTTTTGTTTTAGCCCCATTTTTGGCGGATCGTCTCCAGCCATTTGTGATCGCAACAATCGGTAGCTGGCCTATCATTGGACCGCTTTTTTCCGGCCCTCCATCCTATCTTTCCATTTTTAATGCGTCGATCGTGCTGGCAATCATGGTTCTTCCTTTTGTCACGGCAATTTCGCGTGACGTCTTCGAAACCGTGCCGCCTGTCTTGAAAGAATCCGCCTATGGGCTCGGCTGTACGACTTGGGAAGTCGTGAAAAATATTGTCATTCCATATACGCGGGTTGGCGTTATTGGCGGTGTGATGCTGGCGCTTGGTCGTGCGCTCGGCGAAACGATGGCCGTTACTTTCATCATCGGAAACTCTTTCCGTATTTCGTCTTCAATCTTTTCACCGGGGACGACAATTTCGGCTGCCATCGCCAGTGAATTTGCCGAGAGCGGGGGATTGCATCAATCGGCTCTGATCTTCTTAGGTCTCCTTCTTTTTGTCCTTACCTTCATTGTCTTAGCGGCGGCAAGAATCATGCTTGCGCGTTTGCGACTGAAGCAGGGAGCTTGATATGGACGCTTCTCTTTACTTTCGCCGTCGCGCCCGTAACTCTCTGGTTAAGGGGCTGTGTCTTGCCGCGTCAGCTTTCGGCTTGAGCTGGTTGGGAATGATTTTGTTCACGCTTTTCGTGAATGGTTTTGACGCAATTTCACTTGAGGTTTTTACCCAGAATACCCCCCCTCCGGGAGCGCGTGAAGGCGGCCTTGCAAATGCTCTAATGGGTTCTCTTCTACTGACCCTGATCGGTGTGGGGATTGGAGCTCCGATTGGAATTTTTGCTGGCACATATATGGCTGAATATGGACGATATGAGAAGCTGACGGATGTAGTGCGCTTCATCAACGATATCTTGTTGAGCGCTCCGTCAATCATCATCGGTCTGTTCATTTATGGCGCCGTCGTCATTCCAATGGGGGGCTTTTCAGGACTCGCTGGTGGTTTGGCTTTAGCCGTTATCGTCATTCCCGTTGTTGTTCGAACTACTGAGGATATGCTGCTCTTGGTACCAAATCAGCTACGTGAGGCATCAGCTTCGCTTGGCTTACCGCGATCGCTTGTCATTAGGCGCGTAGCTTATGCTGCGGCGAAGACGGGCATGATAACTGGTGTTCTCCTAGCGACTGCTCGTGTTGCAGGCGAAACAGCGCCATTGCTCTTTACGGCCCTTAGCAATCAGTTCTGGAGTACAGATCTGACCCGAGCGATGGCGAACTTGCCAGTGACAATCAATAACTTTGTTCAGAGCCCTTATCCTTACTGGCGAGAACTTGCATGGGCAGGATCGCTTATCATCACACTTGCTGTTCTGGGTCTGAATATCGCTGCACGTATGCTGAGTGCTGAAAGGAAGTCGAAATGACATCTCCCGCTATTGAGCAGGCATTTGCTCCTCCGAAGGTGGAAGTTCGTAATCTGGACTTTTTCTATGGGAGTACGAAAGCGCTGAAGAATGTTAATCTAATCCTCAACACCAATGAGGTTACTGCATTCATTGGTCCTTCGGGATGTGGCAAGTCAACATTGCTACGAATTCTCAACCGCATGTATGATCTTTATCCCGGGCAGCGCGCCGAAGGCGAGGTGTTGCTTGATGGGAAAAATATTCTCAACCCCCAGCAAGATCTCAACTTGCTGCGTGCCCGTATTGGGATGGTGTTTCAAAAGCCAACACCGTTTCCGATGACGATCTATGAGAATATCGCTTTTGGGATAAGGCTTTATGAGAAACTCCCAAAATCTGAGATGGATGCTCGCGTTGAGAAGGCGTTGCGCGGAGCGGCGCTTTGGGAAGAAGTCAAAGACAAGCTGAATGCAAGCGGGCTTAGCCTGTCGGGTGGCCAGCAGCAGCGCTTGTGCATTGCTCGCACCGTTGCCATCAAGCCAGAAGTTATCTTGTTCGACGAGCCTTGCTCAGCGCTTGATCCTATTTCGACCGCGAAAGTGGAAGAACTGATCGACGAGTTGTCTGCGCAATACACGATCGCGATTGTCACTCACAATATGCAGCAAGCGGCGCGTGTCTCTGACAAGACGGCATTTATGTATCTTGGTGAGCTTATCGAATTCGATGATACGACCAAGATGTTCACATCGCCCGCGCAGCAGCGCACACAAGATTACATCACTGGCCGCTTTGGTTGAGGGAGCGCAAGATGTCTGAACATACTGTCAAGGCCTTTGATAAAGAACTCCAGTCGCTCGGTACCAAAATTGCCGAAATGGGCGGCTTGTCCGAAAAAATGCTCACTGACTCCATTGACGCGCTCATCCGTCTCGATGGTGATCTGGCACGTTCTGTGATCGAGAGCGATGTGAAACTCGATATTTTGCAGCGCGAAGTTGAAGAAGAGTCTGTCAATATCATCGCACGTCGTCAGCCTGTTGGTATTGATCTTCGTGAAGTGATTGGTGCGCTGCGTATTTCGGGTGACCTTGAGCGGGTGGGCGATCTTGCCAAGAATATCGCCAAGCGTGCGCTTGCGATCGGTCAAGAACAGCAAATGCCGCGTGCAATGGTTGGCTTGCGTCATATGGGCAAGATGGCTGCTATGCAGTTGAAGGATGTGCTTGATGCCTTCTCGCAGCGTGATGTTGAGCGCGCGCGGAATGTGTGGACCCGCGATGCGGAAATCGACGCCTTTGAAGACTCCATCTTCCGCGATCTGCTTACCTTCATGATGGAAGACCCGCGCAATATCTCAGTCTGCACGCATCTTCTTTTTTGCTCGAAGAATGTGGAGCGTGTTGGTGATCATGCCACAAACGTTGCTGAGACCGTGCATTATGTCATCACTGGGCAGGCCCTGCCAGTCGAGCGTCCCCGCGCTGCGAGTGGAGCCGTCAAATGACGGATGAGGCGCTGAGATCAACGCGGTCGCCACGTCGCGGCAAGGAAACTAAGCCACATGTGATGATCGTAGAGGATGAGGAGGCCATCGCTTTGATGCTCTCCTATAATCTCAAGGCCGAAGACTTCATCGTTACACATGCCAGTCGCGGCGATGAAGCGGAGGTCATGTTGGCGGAGCAGCTGCCGGATCTTCTGATCCTTGATTGGATGCTGCCAGGCGTTTCTGGTCTTGAGATCTGCCGCCGTTTGCGCGCGCGCGACATGCCGCCGCCCGCCTGGGTTCCGCCGCGCCCCTTTCTCGACATCGGCGCCGCTTTCGACCTGCGCCGTCGCCGCCGTGGCGTGGGCGCCGAGTTCTGATGCGACGGCCGCGCGAAGGGAAGGCCGACGACAACGGGTCGCCGATGATTATGTGGTGAAGCCGTTTTCTGTTCCTGAGTTGCTAGCACGCGTGCGTGCGCTTTTACGCAGAGCGCGGCCGGAGCGTGTGGCAGGTCTGCTTGAAATTGGTGATCTGAAGCTCGATCGTAACTCGCGGCGTGTCCATCGTGGCGAGCGCGAGATTCATCTCGGTCCTACTGAGTTTCGCTTGCTTGAACATTTGATGAGCCGCCCTGGGCGAGTTTTCTCGCGTGATCAGCTCCTCGATAATGTGTGGGGTCTGTCTTCAGAGATTGATGAGCGCACTGTCGATGTTCATGTGGGTCGCTTGCGCAAATCTATCGTTCGCGGCCGCGAAAGGGATCCGATCCGTACCGTTCGCGGCGCGGGTTACGCGTTTGATGAGCATTTCGGTAAGCGTTGAAGCGACACATCTGTTTCAGTCTTGTTACTTTGTGACAAGGCTGGCGGCTGATTGATTATGACAGTTTTGTTGCCTAGCCTTCGCTCACTTGAGTGGAGTAGCTGTCATGGATAAGCCCAAAAAAGCGCTGAAGACCCTGAACCGCATCGAGACATTCTTGAAGAAGGAAATCGATGGCGGCGATCGTATTTTGTCCCGTTATAATGGTGCGGATTGGAGTTCGTCGCCCGCAGTTGCTGAAGCGGTGGAGCGTATTCAGGCGCGCATTGGCTTTGCAAAAAACGATCTCGCATTCGTGCGTGGTGAGATGAAAATCGTGAAGAAAGCATCGAAAGCGGTCGTTATCTCCAAAAAGAAAAAGACTGAACAGTCATTTAATGACTCATCAAACGTGTGATGTTTGAGTGGGCGAATGAGCGGGTAAGTGCCCGCTCATACATGCCGGGAGATATTTATTTGATGATGATAATGTTTCCTATTACGTCGGTACAGCTGCTTCATTTGCTGGCAAGGCAATAGTTATGGCCCAGCACATTACCAGCATGGCGGCTGATCCAATCATGCAAAGCTGAATGCCTCCGATCTGATATAATGCTCCGGAAAGTAAAATTCCCCCAAGTCGACCAGCTGCATTTGCAGCATAATAGAAACCCACGTCTTCAGCCGCCTTCTTGGAACCCGCGTAAGCCAAGATAAGGTAGGAGTGAAGAGATGAGTTCACGGCGAATGGAAAACCAAAGATAGCAAGTCCTACTGCTACCCATAAATCAGGCCGTTGTAACTCGCCGCCGATAAGAGCTAAGGCGAGCACACTCGGGACAGCGAAAAGTAAAATGGCCCAGATCCGAGCTGCAGGTATCTCGCGAGTCAAACCATCTTCGCTATGAGGAACAAATGAGGGTGCGATGGCTTGGATGAAGCCGTAGCCAATTGTCCACGCAGCTAGGAAGGCACCCACTTGAGTAAAGTTCCAACCGCTTGCGTATAGAAACACGGGGAGCGCCACGACAAACCAAACGTCACGCGCACCAAACATAAAAATGCGCGCAGCCGCCAAAAGATTTACGCCCTTAGATTTTCCAAAAAACTCCTTCATCGACCTCGATGCTTTTGCTTTTCCAAGCTCTCTAGGGATGAGGAAGCATGCCAGAAGAACGAGGCCAATTAAGCCTGACATGAGCCAAAGCGACTGCTGAAAGCCAAATAATTCGAGCAATATTCCACCGACGAAGAAACCAAGTCCCTTCATCGCATTCTTAGATCCGGTAAACCAAGCCACCCATTTGAACAATTGTCCTGAGCCTTGTTCAGATGTTGCTTTGATAGCGGACTTTGAGGCCGTCTTTGTGAAATCTTTTGCGAGCCCAGAGATGCCCTGTGCCGCTACAACCCAAACGACAGACAGGGTCGCGGACCATGTCGGATCGAGAAACGAAAGCATGGCAAGGCCAGCAATTTGCAGAGCTTGGCCCGTCAGCAGCATTCGCGGAATACCAAAACGCGTGGCCAGCCAGCCGCCCGCCAAATTCGCAACAATTCCGGCAACTTCATACAAAAGGAACAAGAATGATAGCGTAAATGGCGAGTATCCGAGTTTGAAAAAATGCAGCAAGACGAGCATGCGCAGTGCGCCGTCGACTAGCGTGAAGCCCCAATAAGAGGCGGTCACAATCAGGTAATTGCGCACCGCACCTTGCATGAGA
>CAZLBA010000135.1:0-8771 GCA_964557555.1 uncultured Beijerinckia sp. | reverse complement strand
TTCCGGACCACCGGCGCAATAGGTGCACTTGTCCATCTTGCCGCGCGAACCGAAGTTGCCGACCTTCGGATACTGAGGTGCACCGAAGGGGCAGGCATAGAAGCAATAGCCGCAGCCGATGCACAGATCCTTGGAATGCAGCACCACCTTGTCCACGGTCGTGTAGAAGCACGACACGGGGCACACGGCCGCGCATGGCGCGTCCGTGCAGTGCATGCAAGCCATGGAGACCGAACGCTCTCCGGGCTTGCCATCATTGATGGTCACGACGCGGCGGCGGTTGATGCCCCACGGCACTTCATGTTCGTTCTTACAGGCGGTGACGCAAGCGTTGCACTCGATGCAGCGGTCGGCATCACAAAGGAATTTCATGCGAGCCATGTGTGTCTCCCTCACGCAGCCGCGATCTGACAGAGCGTCACCTTACCTTCGTGCATGCCCGTGACCGGGTCATAGCCATAGGTGGTGACAGTGTTGACGCTTTCACCGAGCACGATCGGATCCGTGCCCTTCGGATATTTGGCACGCTGATCGACGCCCTGATACCAGCCACCGAAGTGGAAGGGCATGAAGGCGACGCCCTTGCCGACGCGATCCGTCACAAGAGCCTTCACACGCGTGCGCGCATTGTTTTCGGGACCAGAGACCCAAACCCATGCGCCATCCTTGATGCCGCGCGCCTGTGCGTCCGCCGGATTTATTTCGACGAACATGTCCTGCTGCAATTCAGCAAGCCACTTGTTGGAGCGCGTTTCTTCACCACCGCCTTCATACTCAACAAGGCGGCCAGAGGTGAGGATGATCGGGAACTGTTTCGCAAGACCCTTCTCAACCGCAGCCTTCTGAATGGTGAGGCCGATATTGGGCATACGGAACTGGCGACCATCGGGACGGGTCGGGTACTTCTCAACCAGATCCACACGCGGCGTGTAGATCGGCTCACGATGCACCGGCACCGGGTCAGGCAGGTTCCACGCAACCGCGCGAGCCTTGCCGTTACCGTAGGGGATCACACCATGTTCGAGGCAGACACGGATGATGCCGCCCGACAGGTCAATCGCCCAACCCACATTGTCGGGATTTGCACCGCCGACCTGTTGGATCTTCGCGACTTCCGCTTCGGTGAGGTCCTTGTCCCAACCAAGCTTCTTCAGGATGCCATAGGTGAATTCCGGATAGCCATCCTTGATCTCTGAACCCAGCGTGTAGGAGCCTTCCGACAGCAGGTTCACATTCTTCGTGGTGCCATCAGGCTGCTTCTCCTGATAGACAACGCCGAAGCGAGCGCGGAAGGTGCCACCGCCATCCTTCACGTGAAGATTGGTGTTGTAGAGCGTGTGGGTACCAGGGTGACGAATTTCTGGCGTGCCCCAGCAGGGCCATGGCAGGCCGTAATAATCGCCGCCGACTTCCGGCACATCCGCCTTGGCGCGCAATGTGACGATGTCGAACTTGTCCTGATTGCGCATATGCGCCTTCAAACGCTCAGGGCTCTGGCCCGAATAGCCAGTTGACCAACCACCGCGATTGATTTCACGCAGCACATCTTCGGGCACAGGGCGATTGTTCTCGACCTTGATGTTCTTGAACATCTGATCGGCGAAGCCAAGCTTCTGGGCCATGCGGTAGATGACTTCATAGTCATCCTTCGATTCGAAGATCGGGTTGACGACCTTCTCACCCCACTGCACCGAACGGTTGGACGCCGTGCGCGAACCTTCCGTCTCGAATTGCGTGCACATCGGGAAGAGATAGGTGCCGTTCTTGCGGCCGGAAATCGCGGCGAAGGTTGTGGGATGCGGATCTGCCACGAGCAGCAGTTCCAGCTTCTCAAGCGCCTTCACCATGTCAGGCATACGCGGAACCGTATTGCCGCCATGGCCGAAGATGATCATCGCCTTCAGCGCATCGCGCTGATCGACGTCATCCGCATTGAAGTTGGTCGCATCGAACCAGCGGGTCGAAGGAATGCCCGGCAGTTCCATATTTTCCTTGCGCGTGCGCGCCGGACGACCAGCCTTTGCCGGCACTTCGTCGAAGCGCGACTGGAAGTAGTCATAAGGCACGTCCCAAACGCGCGCCCAGTGACGCCATGCACCTTCCACGAGGCCGTAATAAAGCGGCAGGTTGCCGATATCGAGACCGAAATCGGTCGCGCCCTGCACGTTGCAGTGGCCGCGGAAAATATTGGCACCACCGCCGAACACACCGACATTGCCGGTGGCGAGAAGCAGGTTGCAGTAAGCGCGCACATTGGCCGTACCGACCGTGTGCTGCGTACCACCCATACACCAGATGAAGGTCGAAGGACGCTCCTTGGCAAATGCCTCGGCCACCTTCTTGAGCTGCGCACCGGGAATGCCCGTCACACGCTCGACTTCTTCGGGTGTCCACTTCATGCATTCGGCGCGGATCTGGTCCATGCCATAGACGCGCTGCTCGATATAGGTCTTATCTTCCCAGCCATTCTGGAAGATGTGATAGAGCATGCCCCAGATCACCGCGATGTCGGTGCCGGAGCGGAAGCGCACGAATTCCGTCGCATGGGCCGCCGTGCGGGTGAAGCGGGGATCGAGCACAAACATATTGGCGCGATTTTGCTCCTTGCCGGTCAACACATGCTGCAGCGAGACCGGGTGAGCTTCAGCGGCATTCGAACCCATGAAGACGATTGTCTTGGAATTGCGAATGTCGTTGTAGCTATTGGTCTGTGCACCATAGCCCCAGGTATGGGCCACACCGGCCACCGTCGTTGAGTGGCAGATACGCGCCTGATGATCGACCGAATTGGTGCCCCAGAAGGCCGCGAGCTTGCGGAAGAGGTAAGCACCTTCATTCGAGAATTTCGCAGAGCCCAGGAAGTACACCGAGTCAGCACCCGACTTGGCGCGGATCTCCTGCATCTTTGCGGTCACTTCGTTGATGGCTTGATCCCAGCTGATGCGGGTCCATTCGCCATTGACGAGCTTCATCGGATATTTCAGGCGGCGATCGCCGTGAACGAGTTCGCGAACCGACGCGCCCTTGGCGCAATGCGAACCGCGATTGATCGGGCTATCCCAAGCGGGCTCCTGACCAACCCACACGCCATTTTGCACTTCGGCAATGACTGCGCAGCCAACCGAACAATGGGTGCAGATATTCTTCTTCAGCTCGCTCTTGACGCCAGCGGCCACCGGGCCTGCTTCAGCCTTGCGAACACTGCCAAGCGACATGCCGCCAACGGCAGCCACCGCACCAGCAGTCAAACCAGAACGGCGCAGAAATGTACGGCGATCCAGAACGCCGGAGGCCAAACCTGCGGCTACGCCAGACATCCGGGCGCGCGTGGAGACAGAGTCCCTTCTCTTCGTCAGCATAAGAGGCTCCCTCAGTAGCGATTGACGCGATAGAAAGCTTTGACGTGATCGGTTTCGCGGTAACGCGCCTTGACGCGGTCATTCTGCGATTCCGATGCGGATGCAGGCTGTGAGCCCGCAACGGTTGCAGCAGCCACGATGGCCGCCCCACTACCAGCACGGAAAAATGTGCGGCGATCCACCCCACCCTTTTCAGTTTTCTCGTTCGTTGTCGTCATGACACGAGCCTCCGGTTCAACTTTGCTACCAGCTTCAAGCGACCCTTAATGCGGTAGCTTGAAAGCCTCTTGTTCGAGTTCCATGAAGGTACGGCCGACACGGCCAACCGATTTGTAAAAAACTGCCGTCTGGTTGATCTCCAGATCAGCAAAGAAACGAGCCGCCCAGGGAGCCAGATGCCGATCAAAGAAACGTGCCTGCTGATCGACATCTGCCTCGAATACGCCCTGTGCCATGCCAGCCATGATTTCGCACAGGATCGCGATATGATCCTCAGGCTCCTTTGAGGGGCCGTCGCGCTCAATCCCCAGCGTTGCCATGTCCTCTCGCACACGCGCCAAAGGACGCTCATGCAAAAAGCCCGTCTGGTAATAGGAGCCATAGGGCAGGAATTCACCGCGACCGACACCGATAAAGAGGTTGAAATATTCCCGCCCCAGATCGGTCTCATTCGTGGCACGCGCTGCATCAGCCAGCGCAATATGTGCCATCCCCAAGGGCGTTGCATCGCCCTTCAGCTCTGCCACGCGGGCCAGCAATTCTGCACCCGGCGCGGCACCCAGCAGAGCGGCCAGCAATGAGTATTCAGCGCCGCGCAGCAGGTCGATTTCGTCGATATCGCGTCCTACAGCCATAGCCGCCTGAACCAAGGGTCACTCCGAAAGACAGACTCACTTTCACGGACTTATCCGATTGCTGAGCTTCATGGCACAAGTTGCAGAAGAAATCACTTCAACTCATCGTCGATGGGCGCGGCAATGCGCCGCCATGTCGAAGCTTACGAGAGGAAGTGGTCATCGCACCCTTCTCGCTCTCCAGATCGTGCTGCCCTGCGGTAGCGCCTTGTTCTGGGGGCTTTTGTGCAATGGGCTGCGAAGGAGCGCCCTCTTGCGTTGTAAGCTCGCTGTCATTTTGGATATCGGTTTTTTCACGATCAGATACGTTTGTCACATTTTCGTGGTCTTTGACCTCACTGAAAAGTGAGCGAGCAAAGTCGAGCGCCGTTTGTGTGATCTCTCCTCCGGAGCCCGGCACACCGCCCGGCGTGTTCCAGTCCCATGCATAGTCCAGCGCTTCACCGACATAATTGCGGATCGCCGGATCGAGCACCCACATCTTGCGCAAGGCAGCATTGCGCAGCTGCTCCGGGACGGCCTTATGCATGAAGAGGCTGATATCCGTCTCGGCAGTCAGGCTTTCCAGATCGGGCAGTTGCGAGAGATCAAAAGGCTCTTCTTCAGGCTGCGTTGCTTCTGTCGAAGCGTCAGCCGGAGTTTGCGCCGGAAGCTCTGCCTCCTTCTGCCTTGCCTCGCGCTTGCGTTGGGACCAGCGCGCGAGAAAATGATCGTCCTCACCACTCATGATTGGCCCTCACGCGGTCCGCGCTCGAATGGCCTGTCCTTGCGATCGCGCTTGCGCTTGAGGAAAACGCGCTCGACATGAAAGGCCTCCACGAAGGCGGTGAGCCAAGTGGCAATGTCAGCTGGCATGGGAAGCGGCGCGACAATGTCGCAACCAGCTTCAAACAGCGCCTCTCCCTCAGTCGGATCAGCGGTGACGCGGACCAGTTGTGGAACGCCCCCTTGTGGATCACTGCGAGCGGCAACCCAAAGCCCGGCCGCGCCGGAGTGGAGATTGTCGCGATAATTCCCCGTCTCAGCCGTGAAGAGTTCGACTGTTGCTTCGCCCACATAAACCAGCCGCACCGCCTCATCCTCGGCAATCACCGTGGCGGCGGGCGTTTGCGGCGCGGGCCAGAAGATCGCATGTGGCGTCCAGGCGTGGTCAATCCACGGATTGTCAATCTTGCGCCGCGCCAGCACGACCCCCACTGAGCGCATGTGATCGAGATCTTGGCTCATGATGTTTTTGTGTCCATCAGCGGTAAACCTGCAAGCAGGTTCTGCGGCTTCAATCGCCAGAGCTTTTCTCCATCGAGTGCGCCAATGAGATAAATCGGCTTGCCGCGCAGCTCTGGCTTGATGCGGCTCTCATCCTCAAAACGCAGCTGCATCAGACTGACAATCCGCTCACCCATATCAGGCGATGTGCCCTCGCCAGTCCACAGTGCATTGCCGATTTTGGTGCCTTCGGTGTCGAGCCCGACAAACCAGCGCCAATCACGATCTTCCACCTTGGCAAGCGGCTCTACCTTGACGGGCAAGGCCAGAAGATGGCCGATCCAGCGCTCGATGACGCGAGCCAAACCTTCGCGGGCTTTGGCATTGCCGCCAATATTCATGATCATCGTATGGGCGTCAGACCGCGACCAATAGGTCCAGGCATTGTCGTCATTCATCACTTCGAGATCGCCAAACTCCGGGACCTCATCGAGCAGCGCGGTCAATGGCGTCAGATGAATGTCACGCGACTGGGATTGTTGCACTTCGACAACTTCCGCATCAGCCAGCAACAAGGTGCCATCATGTGCGGTGCCTTTCTGGGTGCGATAAAACAACTCGCCCGCACGCAGCACATAAGGATCATCGCAGTCATCAAGTGCATTGCGCAGCACGAGATGACAGAGCTGATTGAGCATCATGGGCGGCAGGCCGCCAGCGCCCTTGCGGGCAAGATCGAGATAGGCGGCCTCAAGCGAAGGCGCCGCGCGCAGCCGCTCACGAAAGCCGATCATGAAGGCCCAGTTTTCACGCGCGTCGGGGTCTGCGAGCCTTGCCAGATCAGCCTCGCTCACAGGTCGGAAGGGATCCTTCATCAAGCTCTCATGCAGCGCACGCTCCGCATCGCAGGCCTCATCTGGCGGCAGCAATTCAGGCCGCGCGAGATAGGCCATGATGAGTTCAGGCGTGGCGATGAGCCCGCCATGATCAGCACGACGCGTCAGGTGATGGCCGGAAGATACCCAGAATTCTCTCATGTGCGATCGCTCTTCATCAGTCCCATGAGATCGACCTGTTCCTCGATCTCATCGCCATCATCTTCAACGAGGGTAAAGGCCCGTGCATATTGATGCAAAGGGTCTGCATTCGGATCTTTCTCGCGCTGATGCAATGTGCGGAAGCGTTCGCGAATCTCGCCCTCTTCCATCTCGCGCTGCACCGCCAGAATGGTGCCGACTGCATGATGGCAGAGCGACTGCGCGAAGGTCACCTCTTCTTCAGCCGCCATGCGGGCGACCTCAAGCGAGGGGGCACCAAGATTTTGCACCAACCTCTGCGCCAGCGTCTCGACCAGCTGCATGCGCTCTTCGTCACTTGCTTGCGTAACCGTACAAAGCGTTGACCAGCCAAAACTCTCTACACCCAAAAGCCCGGCGCGAAAGGCCGTACGCTGTTTGTGGGTCAGCGCCTCAGGATCGCAATCGACAAACATGAAGGCACCCGATACCGCCCATTCCCCCGGTTCCGCAGCATGTTCAAAGACAAATGTGTCGGACGGATCGAGACGGATGGTGCGTGGCAATTTGGTCATGCTTACACCAGCTTCGGCGCGCCAAAGGCGGGATCATACCATTGCGCCTGTTTCAGCATCGAAAGAAACTCCGTGCGCTTGGCAGGACCTTTATCGAGCGGGGCATGAACGAGAAGATCACCATTGCCGTCAATCGCCCGACGCTCGCCGGCTTTTCCCTTGGGCAGACGCTCGAAAAAGTCCTGCGCAACGGCCTTGAAACCGCGCTCCTTCCAGCGATCGAAATGCGTCATGAGATGCCGGGCGAAACTCTCGATCAGGGCATTGGCATCGACAAGATCGAAGCCCTCGGCAAAAAGGGCTGTGCTGCCCGGCGCAAGCCCGGTCTCGACATGGCTGAGATCTGCCGCGCGCAGCATGACGCCCACCACGAGCCAATCAGGGATCTGATCCTCACCGCAATCTGGCGGCCAGCCAAGCCGCAAGCCGCCGATCAGGCCACCATCAAAAATCAGCGTGTCGGGCCAGCGAAACTCAACCATCCGTTCTGGCGGGCAATGGGCTGCGATGGCATCGGCCATCGCATTCATGGCAGCGAAATGAGCGCGGCGCGCCGAAACCAGCGGCTCATCCGGCTCAAGCACCACCGCGAATTCCACCATGTCATAACGGCGAACCCAAACGAGCGTACCCGCCCCCCGCTCTCCCGCGATTTCGCAGGCATGGGCATAGGCGTCTCCCAATTCGCGCAAGGCGACAAGTGAGAAGCCGGGCGGCAAATCCAGCGGGGATGAGCTAGGCGTAAAGGACATGGGCGACCAATTTCCAGACGGCTTTGCCTTCACATGGGGTGGAGCTGCTCAAAAATCAAAAGTGAGCGCGACCAGTACCCATTCTGTGCAACCCTATATAGATGATGAGGGCGCAAGGCCCGCGGAGATGATGACCCATGCAAGAGCCCCGGCTGCTTGTCTGTAGCTGCGAAAAGACAATGACCCTTGACGAAACAGCCATTTCCAAAGGCTGCGGCGGGGTGACAGGCCGTGCTGACCAGCTCTGCGGCGCGCAGCTGGACCTGTTCAAGAAGCTTCTGGCCGAGCCCGGCCCGGTCACAATCGCGTGTACGCAGGAAAGCGCGCTGTTCAGCGAAGTGGCCGAAGACATGGGCGCCACCCATTCGCTCACTTTCGCCAATATCCGCGAAACGGGCGGCTGGTCGGACCAGGGGGCGCAGGCCGGCCCCAAAGCCGCAGCCCTCATCGCCGCCGCGCGCGAGGACATGCCCCCGCTGTCTCTTGTCACGCTGGCAAGCGAAGGCGTCATCCTGATCTATGGGCATGACGAAAGCGCCATTGAAGCGGGCCGCCGATTGGCCGACCGACTCGATGTGACCGTGATGCTTTCAAAGCCGGCCGATGTCACACCGCCCTCCAGTCGCGATTTCCCCATCGTCAAAGGCCATATCCGCAATGCCAAGGGCTATCTCGGCGCGTTTGAATTGACGGTGGATGACACCGCCCTGCCATCACCTTCCTCGCGGGATCGTCTGGTCTTTGGCGCCAGCACGAATGGTGCGGTCTCAACCTGCGACATCATTCTGGATCTGACCAATGGCACCCCGCTTTTCCCCGCCCATGATCTGCGGCCGGGCTATTTGCGCGCTGATCCGCGTGACCGCGCGCAAGTCGAAAAAGCCATCCATGAAGCTGCACAACTGGTCGGTACATTCGACAAGCCGCGTTTCGTGAATTTTCAGGAGAAGCTCTGCGCCCATTCGCGCTCGCGCATCACGGGCTGCACCCGCTGTCTCGATCTCTGCCC
>CAZLBA010000134.1:3249-8805 GCA_964557555.1 uncultured Beijerinckia sp. | reverse complement strand
CAGTTTGTGATTGCGCAGCTGGAGCAATACATCCACCAGTGAGGCCGCGGCGCTTTTCAATGTTCTGACGGGAATGTCGGAAACCGCCCACTTTGACGAACTGCTTGTCGCTCCCTTCAATCTCGCCCCCCGTCTGATCGAAATGATCAACCGGGAACGCGCCCATCTCCGCGCCGGGCGCAAATCCGGCATCTTCATCAAGGTCAACTCCCTGGTCGACCAGCAGATGATTGACGCCCTCTACTCGGCCTCCCAGGAAGGCGTCCCCATCGACATGGTCATCCGGGGCATCTGTTGCCTGCGACCCGGCATTCCCGGGTTGAGCGAAAACATCCGCGTCCGCAGCATTGTTGACCGCTTTCTGGAGCACAGCCGGATCTACGTTTTTCACAATGACGGCGACCCGCTGATCTACCTCGGGAGTGCCGACCTCATGCCCCGGAACCTCCACCGCCGCGTGGAGGTGGTCTTCCCGATTCTCGACACCGAACTCCGCCGCCACCTCCTCGAACGCGTCGTCCCCTCCTACTTGATGGATAACACCAAAACCCGGCTCCTCGGTCCGGACGGCCTCTATACCCGGATCTCCCGTCCGCATGGAGTCGCACGTTATCGGGTTCAGGAGGAGTTCCTCCGTTACTACACGGGTACCCCTCTGGAAATGCCGCGCCCCGCGGTTACCCCTGTGACGCGCGCCGGCACCGGCTCCGCCGGGGCTTAACGTTTGCCCGCTGGGCTGGGCTTGGGCGCCCCGATGTTGGCGAGAATCTTATCCAGATCGATATGCTTGCCGACGGTTTGCTGGATGACCTTGATCTTTTCTTCGTCCCCCGGGTCCGTCTTGACCGTCATTCGCTCGATTTTAGCCGTGACCGAATAACTATCCGCCGCCACCGCCACGCTCGGAATCCCTTTCTCGTTCATCATCTTGATGAGACCCGGCTGCGGCCGCAGGCCGTCCGTCAACACGATCCCGGCCAGCTTGGAGTCGGTGGACCGCTTCGGTTGAAACTCCAGAGCCGCCAGCAACAAATCCTCCCGGTCTCCCGGGGTGATCAGGAGGGAGCCAGGTCCCAGCTGGTCCTTGATCCGGGCAGCCGTCATCGCCCCGATCGCGATGGACCGAACCCTGCGCCTTTTAAAGGATTCCCCCGAAAGAAACTCACCCCCTAACTCCCGGGCCACTTGCCCCAAGATCGGCCGCCGCAACTCCCCCAGGTACGGAATCACGCCCAGGATGGGAATCCGCATTTTGGCGAAGGCCTTCTCCGCCCAAGGCCGTAAAGCCTCGATTTTGGAGGGCAACACCTTGTTCAGCACCACCCCGATCACCTCCACCCCCTGCTTCTCAAACAGCGCGAGATTCAGGCTGACCTCATCCACCGGTCGCCCCACCCCGCCGGTGGTCACCATGATCACTTTGCTCCCAAGCAGTTGCGCCACCTGGGCATTCGACAAATCGATCACGCTCCCGACACCCGCATGTCCCGTCCCCTCAATGATCACAAAGTCATGCTCCCAGGCCACCCGGTTGAAGGCGGAGACAATCGTCGTCTTCATTTCTGGGAGGTTGCCCTGCTGGAGATAATTCCGGGTGAACATCCGGTCGACCGCGATGGGGGACATCGCCTCAATCGGCAGGTTCACGTCATAGGTGTCGCTGACCAGGACCGAGTCCTCATCCACCTTTTTCCCCGCCACCTCCACAAATCGTTGGCCCACCGGCTTGATATATCCGATCCGTGGGAATTTTTTTTCCAAGGCGGCGTACAGGCCCAGGCAACAGGTGGTCTTGCCATCATCCTGGCGCGTCGCCGCCACAAAAATCCGTGGCGTGACCTTATTTAACTCCATGGCAATCAGATGGTTCGAACGGCTTCTGGGACGATCGGCTCGGGGTAAAGCTTCCGATATTCCACCGCCAGGAGTCCGACGATCGCCGCCACGCCCAACACCTCCTCCTCATCGGCCCCCCGACTGATTTCCGCGGCCGGCAGACGTAGTCCCAGCAGGATGTTTCCGTAGGTGCGGACGTTGCCAAACTGTTGGATGGATTTGATGGCGATGTTGCCCGAGCTGAGGTCCGGAAAAACCAGGCAGTCCGCCCGGCCCGCCACGGGGGATCCGGGCGCCTTTAACTTCGCCTTGGCCGGATTCAACGCGGCGTCGACCTCCAATTCCCCGTCGCTGTCTGCCTTGATGCCGATCTTCGCCGCCAAAGCTTGCGCCTTCTTGGTGGCCTCCACAATTTTTCGGGTTTCTTCATTCACGGCCGCACTCCCCTTGGTGGAATAAGACAGGAGGGCAACCCTGGCTTTTCGGCCGGTGAGCTGGAGTTTCAACGCTGCCAGACCCACCGCCGTGGCGGCCAACTCCTCCGGCTTGGGCGTAGGAACCACCGCCGCATCCCCGGCGATGAGGAGCCCTTGGTCCCCCACCGATTTGTCAGGACACTCCAGAATCGTGGCGCTGGAGATTCTTGAGAACTGTGGCAACCGGGGGATCATTTTGATCAACGGCCGCAACACGCTGCCCGAATACGCTCCCACTCCCGCCACTAGGCCGTCCACCTGGTTGAACCGCAGCATCAGGGTGGCGTAAAGAATCGGATCGGAGAGCCGGTCTTGGATCGCGCTGACTTTGAGTTTTTCCCCGCCCTCCTGGGCCCGCAGGTGATCGACAAACATCTGCCGGTCCTGCCCATGCACCGGGTCCAGCACCATCACCCGATCGAGATCCACCTTCTGGATTTTGGCCTGGCGCTTAATCAGGTCAGGTTTGCCCAGCAGCACGACCGGGCCCAAACGGAGATGGGCAAAACGGCCCGCTGCGCGCACCACCTGAGGATTGGTTCCCTCGGGAAAGACGATCCGCTTCGGATGCCGGACCAGCTTCTCCGCGAGGGATAAAAAGAATGTTCCCGTATGCACAATTCGATTCTGTCCGCTTACCCCCTCACTTCAAGCGAACGGTTGGCCGGTTGGGAGCTTGTTGGGTTTTTAGGGGTTCGTGGCGGAAGGGCCGAGTACTCAAAGGCCTGTTCAATCTCCACCCTAAAAAGCTCCGCGCCACGACCCACCCTGCCCCCTCCCGCCTTCAACCTTCCACCTGCAATCAGGGTGCCCGATAGGCGCGATAGAACCCGGATCCCAGGGAGGTGGACTCGCTGTAGATCACGTATCCGTTGGCATCCGCCGTCATCGGGCCGCCCACGTCGATCCAGTTGGCCGGAGAGAGGGAGGTCGTCTTCTGCACCTGGATCCGGGCTCCCGGCATCGTGACAAAGACCACCTCAAAGTTCGACCCGTTCAGGCCGGAGGAGTGTACATCCAGGCTCCCGGCCAGGTCGCTCGAGGCCTGCAAGGTCACCTTGGCCGTAACTTGCTCCCCGGCGCCAATCGTTCCGTTGCCATCCAAATCCTCGCTCAGACTGTAAGTAAACACATCCCCCGCGACCAACCCGGACGGCAACGTGATCGTCACCACATTGCCACGCCGGACTGCGTTATAACCGCCGAACCTCGTGACGATGGCAAAGGTCGCGTTCCCGTTCCCCAAGCCGTCATTGGCGAAGAGGGAGCTCACCGGAATGTTCATCGTGGTATAACCCAGAGCGTTGACCGGCAAAGCCAGGGTGTCATCACCAGCACTGAGGGACCCAGCCCAGACCTCGCCCACTACGTCAGTGGGTTGAACCAAGGTATAGTTGCCAGCTGCCCCACCGGTCAGGACCAGAGTCGTGACCACCGGCTTGTTGGTACCCACGCCGACGGTGGCAAAGTTGGCGGTGCCACCAAGGGAAAGCGAGGTGAGGTCGTTTGTCACCGTGCTCAGGACCCCGACCAAGCCGGCGCCCGAAAGATCCAGACCGACACTGGTGGAGCCGCTGATCTCCTTGCCTCGCAGGATCGAATGAGGCGTCGTGTTGGTGTTGGTTCCCCAGGCCACCTGCACATTCGTCACGGTGATGGGAAGCGGCGTGATCCGGCCCGTAATACCGCTGATGGCCGGCAGGATGTAGTTGCCGGCCTCAGTTCCGGCAAGGGCTAGGCCGCTAAGATTCACACTCTTTCCGGTACCCGCTGTGGGGCTGGCAAAAGCTGCCGTCACCCCATTGGTGTCGAGGGTCACGGTATCTCCGGCAATCACCCCTGCGATCGTGCCGCCGGACACCGTTGCCACCGTGGTCTGGTCATAATTCTTGTCCGTCACGGTGATGCCACTCAACCCAAGGGTCTTCGGCGTGATGTCAGCGGTCAGCGTCGGCTGGCTGACGGAGTAGTTGGCAGCGTGCGTTCCGGCCAGTGCCATGACCGTGGTCACCGGCAGGTTGGTCCCCACGTTCACTTGCGAGAAGGTTCCCGTCACGTGGTTAGTCAGGTTAACAGTGTCTCCCGCGATCACCCCGGCCAAGGTGGCCCCGCTGACGGTGGCCGTGGCAGTCTTGTCATACTCCTTGTGGGCGGCCACGGCCCCGGTCACCGTCAGCGGTTTGGGCGTGATGTTGGCCGTCAGACTGGGTTGGGTCAGGACGTAATTGGCGGCTTGGGCCCCGGTCAGGGTCATCGCCGTGCTCACCGCAATCCCGTTCCCCGCCCCGTCCCGCGCGAAGGTTCCGGCCGTGTCGTTGGCGAGCCCGACGATATCCGGGGCCAAGACACCGACCAGGTTCGCTCCGCTGACTACGGCCGTGGTGTTCTTGTCATACACCTTGTCGGTGGCGCTGGCACCGGAGACCGACAGGATCTTCGGCAGGATGTCTGCCGTGGTGGTCGGCTGGATGATCGCGTACTGGCCCGCATCCGGCCCGGCCAACCGGTAACCGCTCACCTGCACCGTCTTGTTCGTGCCGACCAGGGCATCGCTGAAGTTGCCCGTGCCCTGGCTGTCATCCAGGGACACGGTGTGACCCGCCTGAACCCCCACCAAGGTCCCGCCCGAGACGGTGGTGGCTGTCCCCCGGTTGTAAATGAGGTTGGCGGCCGTGACATTGGTGACCGTCAGCGGCAGACCCAAGATATCACCAGTGAGTCCGGTTGGCTGGGTGAGCATGTAGTTGACGGCATCCGGCCCCGCCAATGCGTAGCCGCTCACCGTCACCGGTTTGTTTGTCGCCGAAGCGGAGTCGGCAAAGGTGGCTACGGCCCCGCTGACATCCAGCGTCACATTGTCTGCCACACCACCCACTGTGACCACACCCACCAAGGATCCCCCGGTGAGGGTGCTCGTCGCCGTGTTGTTGAAGGGTCGGCCCACGACCCCGGCACCGGTGATGGTAAGCGTTTTTGGCGTGATGTTGGCCGTCAAGGTGGTCGGCTGGGTTAAGGTATAATTCGGCTCATCCGGGCCGGTCAGGGTCATCGCCGTCGTCACGCCGATGCCTGTGCCCACCCCGATTTGGACAAAGTCGCCCACCGTGTGGTTGGCCAGCGCCACCAGATCACCCGAAACCACTCCCACCAGGTTGGCCCCGCTGACCCCGGTCGCCGTGCCACCGTCATACACCTTGTCCGCCGCGACCGCCTGCACCACGGTCAGGTTCTTCCGGTTGATGTT
>CAZLBA010000134.1:0-3239 GCA_964557555.1 uncultured Beijerinckia sp. | reverse complement strand
AGAGCACGTAGTTGCCGGCATCCGCCCCGGCCAGCGTCATCGCCGTTTCCACCGTCACATTGGTGGCGGCACGGAATGCAGGCAGATTGGTACCCCCTGCCCCCACCGTCACAAAGAGTCCCGTTTTGGCGTTGGTCAGCTCCACCAGGTCGTTGGTGATGTGGTTGACCAGGGTGGCGTTGGTGACGACCGCGGTGTGGTTGTTGGTGCCGTCGTATTCCTTGTCCAGAGCCTGGGCGTTGGTCACCCACACCGGACGCTGGGTGATGGTCGCCGTGATGTTCGTGGGCAGGACCAGCGAGTAGTTGGAGGCGAGGACGCCGGTCAACCCGAAGCCGATCACGGTCACTGGCTTGTTCGTGCCGACATGCTTGTCCGCCAGGAACCCGGCCGCCGCGTTGGTGTCGAGCGAGACCCCGTTCGTCACCTCGTTGGTGGTGGCGGCCAGGACGAGTTTGGCCGATCCGGCGTTCAAGGAGACGTTCGTCATGCTGTCATACACGCGGTCCAGGGCCGCCAAGCCAGAAATCTCCAACGATTGCCCCGTGATGGCTCCGGCCAGGGCCGGCTGCCCGGTCAGCACATAGTTGGCCGCGTCGGTGCCCGTCAGGCTCATGGCGGTCGTCACCGCGATGTTCGTGCCCACCGCACTGGAGGCGAAAGTCCCGCTCACATGGTTGGTCAGGCTGACGTCGTCCCCGAAGACGGCCCGATCCAAGGCGGCGTTCAGCACGGCCGCCGCAGTGCTGCCGTCGTACACCCTGGACTGCACCGTCGCATTGATAACCGAAAGCTGCCGCGGGGTGATGTTCGCAGTCAGGTTGGTGGGCTGGAGGAGGTTGTAGTTCCCCGCATCGGCCCCGCTCAGGCTCATACCGGTGGTCACCGCAATATTGTTGGCCACGATGTTCGTCGCAAAGTTTGCGGTGATGTGGTTGGTGAGCACCACCATGTCGTTGATTTCCACCCCGACGAGGGTCGCCCCGCTCAGCACCGCCGCGAACTGCTTGTCGTACTCCTTGTCGGACGCCACGGACCCGCTCACCGTCAGATCCTTCGGATCGATCGTCACGGTCACCCCCGCCACTGGATCCAGCGTGTAGTTGCCGCTGTTGGTGCCGGTCAGGCTCAGCCCCGTGATCGCCACCGGCTTGTTGGTTCCCACTAGCTTGTCCGCCATCGCGCCGGCGGCCGTGCCGGAGATCTGGACGTCGTCCGATCCCACCACGCCGCTCAGGGCACCTCCGCTCACGGTCACATTCGTGGTGGCGTCGTAGATCCGGTTGGATGCGGTCATGCCGGTGACCTGTAGGGCCAGACGGGTGATGTCGGCGGTCAGGTTGGTCGGCTGGGCCAGGGAGTAGTTCCCCGCCGCGGCACCTCCCAAGGTCATGGCCGTGGTCACCGGGATGTTTGTACCGGCCGAGCTCTGGGCGAAGGTGCCGGAAGCGGCATTGAGGAGGTTCACTTGCCCGAGATCATTGGTCTCCACGCCCACCAGCTGAGCGCCCTGAATCTGGGCTGCGGGGTTGCCATCATACACCTTGCTGAGGACCACCGCGTTGCTCACGGTCAGGATCTTGAGGACGATATCCCCGCTCAGGGCCGGCTGGCTCAGGGTGTAGTTGGAGGCGTTGGTTCCGACGAGCCCGTATCCGCTTACCAGCAGGGTCTTGCCGTTGCCCACTTGGCCATCCGGGAAGAAGACCGCGACGCTGTTGGTGTCGAGGCTGACATCGTCCCCGCCCACGTTGCCCTGCAGGGTTCCACCGGTGACCGTGGCGTTAGTACCCGCCCCGTAGGCCAGAGGCGAAACCGTCACCCCGGTCACCGTCAGGTTCAAAGGAGTGATGTCGGCCGCGAATCCGGTCGGCGGGTTCAGGGTGTAATTGCCGGCGCTGGCTCCTGAGAGGGCCAGCCCGGTGACCGCCACCGGCTTGTTCGTGCCGACGTGCCGGTCGGCGAAGGTGGCTACGGCACCGCCCAGGTTCAGGCTGAGGATGTCCGAGCCGAGCGGGGCCACGTTGGTCGTGCCGGCCACCAGGAAGCTCGCGGATCCCGCCACCGTGGTGTTGGTGCTACCGTCGTAAACCTTCCCATTCGCGGTCAGGCCGGTCACTTCCACGGCCAGCGGGGCGATATCCGCCAGCACCGTGTTGGTGGGGGCGAGCGTATAGTTGGTGGCATCAGACCCGGTCAGCGCCAGACCAGTGAGGTTCACCAGCTTGTTGGTCCCCGCGTTCGGGTCCGCAAAGCGCGCGGCCACGCTGAGGAGATCCAGGCTCACCAACTCGTTCGTGTTCACCAAGCCGCTGAGGATACCGTTGGTGCCTGCCAAGGAGGCCGTGTCCCCGCCGTCATACACCCGGTTGGAGACCGTGATGCCGCCGGCCAAGGTCAAAGTCTTCCGGGTGATGTTGGCCGCCACGTTGGTCGGTTGCGAGAGGGTGTAGTTGGAGGCCGAGACCCCGGCCAAGGTGAAGCCGGTCACCGTCACCGGTTTGCCCGTGCCCGTGTTCTTGTCCGTGAAGAAGCCGCCGACGCCGTTCGTCACCAGCGTCACGATGTCGTTAGTGTTCACGCCCCTCAGGATGGCGTTCGAGAGGTTGAGGACGGCGTTGGTGTCCCCGTCGTAAACCTTATGCTCCGCCACCACCCCATCCACCCACGCTCCCAGCCCGGTGATGTCTGCGGTCAAGCCCGACGGCTGGGTCACGGTATAATTGGCGGCCTCCGTGCCCGTCAGGAAGTAACCGGTGATCGTCGTGGGCTTGGCCGTGGCCACGTTGGCATCCGCAAAGTTGGCCGAGGCCACGCTCGCATCCAGTCGAACATCGTCGTTACCCAGCACGCCGCCCGCCGTCAGCGCCGCCGTTCCGGAGAGGGTGGCGGTCGGCGTTCCGTCATAGGTCTTGTGGGCCACGCTCACGCCAGTGAGGGTAAGGGGCCGGCGCGTGATTTCACCGGTCAGGCCGGTCGGGGTCGTCAGGCGGTACTTGGCCGCGTCCGCTCCTGCCAGGACCAGACTGACGATGGTCACCGGCTTGTTGGCGCCCACCCAGCCGTCTTGGAATTCGACCACCGAATTCACCACATCAATTTCCACCTGATCGGGGCTCACGATCCCATGCAGGGTGGCCATGTTGGTATCTAACGTGGCCGTGACCACATTCGTACCGAGATAAGCCCGGGTCACCACCGCTAGATTGCTGACGGTGATCGGTGCCGGATTGATATTT
>CAZLBA010000133.1:0-8841 GCA_964557555.1 uncultured Beijerinckia sp. | reverse complement strand
TCAGCCGATCCCTTCTCACCAATGCCGAAAGCCGCTGATGGCGTGGCAGGTGTCAGGATCGCATCAATGCCCTGCGCATAGGCTTCTTCAAAGTCGCGCTTGATGAGCGTGCGGATTTTTTGCGCGCGCACATAATAAGCATCGTAGTAACCGGCGGAGAGCACATAGGTGCCGATCATGATGCGCCGACGCACTTCCGAGCCGAAACCGGCACGGCGCGTCTTCTCATACATGTCGATGATATCCTTGCCGGGCACGCGCAGGCCATAACGCACGCCATCATAGCGCGCGAGATTGGACGAGGCCTCAGCAGGCGCGACAATGTAATAAGCGGGCAACGCCGTCTTGGTGTGCGGCAGCGAGATTTCGACGATCTCCGCCCCGGCCGCCTTCAGCCAGGCGACACCATCAGCCCATAGCTTGTCGATTTCAGCCGACATACCATCGACCCGGTATTCTTTCGGGATGCCGATCTTCTTACCCTTGATGGAACGCCCGATTGCAGCCTCATAATCGGGCACAGGCCTATCAACACTGGTGGCATCCTTGGGATCATGCCCGGCCATGGAGCGCAACATGATCGCGCAATCGCGCACGCTGCGCGCAATCGGCCCAGCCTGATCAAGGGAGGACGCGAAAGCTACCATGCCCCAGCGCGAGCAACGGCCATAGGTCGGCTTGATCCCAACAGTGCCGGTGAACGCTGCGGGCTGACGGATCGAACCGCCCGTATCACTGGCTGTTGCAGCGAGGCACAGATGTGCGGCCACAGCTGAAGCCGAACCACCCGATGAGCCGCCGGGAACAAGCAGGCCCTTCTTGTCGCCCGCAAGTTGCTTGCGCGCCCAATCCGCATCACGGCCCTTTGGCAGCCAGGGCGAGGCAACGGGACCATAATAAGACGTCTCATTTGATGAGCCCATGGCAAACTCATCCATATTGAGTTTACCGAGCATCACCGCACCATCACGCCACAGATTGGCGGTGACCGTCGATTCATAAGCGGGCTTGAAGCCGTCGAGGATGTGGCTGCAAGACTGCGTATGCACATCCCTGGTGGCGTAAAGATCCTTGATGCCAAGCGGCAGACCTTCGAGCGGACCTGCATTGCCCTTGGCAAGGCGTTCGTCCGAAGCCTTGGCCATAGCAAGCGCCTGATCAGGTGTTTCGACGACATAGGCATTCAAGCCGCGCGCCTTCTCCATCGCGGCAAGATGGGCTTTTGTCAGCTCGGTTGCAGAGAGCTTCTTGCCCTGCACCGCGTCGCGGGCTTCTGCAAGGGTCAGGCGGGTCACATCAGTCATCGCAAATATCTCTCAAACTGCGGCCATAGGTGAGACAGCGCCAGGCGCCTTATTCAACCACCTTGGGAACGGTGAAGAAGTTATCTTCGCTGGCCGGCGCATTGCCGACGATGGTTCTCGCACCCGCGTGGTCGCGCACTTCATCCTTGCGCCAGACCATCTCCATCGGAATAACAGAGGTCATGGGCTCGACGCCCTCCACATTCACCGCACTCAGCTCCTCCACGAAAGAGAGGATCGCGTTCAGCTCATTTTGCAGATGGGGCACCTCTTCGTCGCTGACAGCGATACGCGCGAGGTGAGCGATGCGGCGGACGGTCGCCTGATCGACAGACATGGGAGCTCCAAAGGAAGGCGAGGCTATGAGGCCCCGCCTATATCATTTCCAGCTTGAGGCAGGCAAACGGGCCGCGCCCGCGTGGCCAAGCCCGCGAATTGATGCTAGGCCCTCTCCATGGCTGACCAGATCCTGACGCTTGAAGAGATTTTGCCCCGCTTGCCGCGGCTCGGCCGCCTGATGGGGCTTGATCTCGGCACAAAGACGATCGGACTTGCTCTGTCTGATGTAGAGCGGCGCATCGCCTCCCCACTGGAGACAATCCGCCGGGTGAAATTCACCCAGGATGCACAGCGCATGATCGAGCTTGCCTCCAAGCATGAGGTGCAAGCTTTCGTGATCGGCCTTCCCCTCAATATGGATGGCAGTGAGGGACCGCGCGCACAGGCCACCCGCGCTTTCATCCGCAATTGCGCGCCGCTGCCGCAACTGCCGTTCATCTTCTGGGATGAGCGTTTGTCCACCGCAGCCGTCACACGCTCACTCATCGAACAAGATGCTTCTCGTGCCAAACGTGCTGATGTCGTGGACCGCATGGCAGCCGCCTATATTCTGCAAGGAGCACTCGACCGGTTGAACGTGCTCGCAGCGCCTCGTTGAAGCCGACCCATTTTGGGAAGCTATTAACTTGACCGCGGCTAGATCTAGCTCCCAGAGATCGGGAGTCAGCACATGGGCAAAGGCAGGGACAACAATTCCATCTCCCCGCCACGCGCGCCAGCAGCGCGTGCGCATGAGACGGCCACCTATATTGCGCAAATGAGCGCCGAATTGGCCGCTCTGGCGCAACGGGAAAAACTCACAACGCTCACATATTTGCTCAACATGGCGGCCGAAGAGGCCCGCGAGCAGCAATCAAGCCCCACTTCACCTGCGCGGCTTGAGTGAGACCATGCCAGCGCCATGACGTTCGATGCGGCCCTCAAGCTCCAATTCAAAAATCACCGGGCGCAAATCCGCCATCGCCATCTCGCTCACACGCGCCAATTCATCCATGCCAATGGGTGAAGGCCCAAGCAGCCTCTCGATGCGTGCGCGCAACTGTTGCGGATCCCCCCGCTCCTGCATTGGTTGCAAGACATGCTCTGGTTCATCCAATGACAGATGCGGTTCTGTGCGCGGCGTCGTGCCCTCGTAAACAAGATCAAGCTCGTCCCATAAAGGCTCGCTGGGCAGAGATTGTGGCCCCTCGCTGAAGAGGTCGCTGCGATGGATCGGTCCCTTCTCGATCATGGGCAAAAGAATGTCGAGAACATCCTGCGCCCGGGTGCATAAAGTGGCGCCCTGACGCAGTAGATCATTGGTCCCTTCCGCGCGCGGATCAAGCGGCGAGCCGGGCACGGCGAAGATCTCGCGCCCCTGTTCGGCTGCAAATTTGGCCGTGATCAGCGAGCCTGAACCGCGCGAGGCTTCGATCACCAGAGTGGCAAGTGACAGGCCTGCCACAAGGCGGTTGCGGCGTGGAAAATCCCGGCCGCGCGGCTCCCAACCAAGCGGCATTTCGGACAGCAACAAGCCATGTTCGGTGATGTCTTTGGCAAGTTGCAAATGTTCAGGCGGATAGAGCTTATCAAGCCCGCCTGCGACCACCGCGATCGTACCCGCGCCAATGCTCGCCTGATGGGCGCGTGCATCAACACCCCGCGCAAGACCAGACACAATCACAAGACCGGCCGATGACAGATCGCGCACGATACGTTCCGTAAAAGCCAAGCCCGACGCCGAGGCATTGCGCGAGCCAATCACCGCAATCATGGGACGCTGCAACACAGTCGCATCACCCTTGATGGCAATGAGCGGTGGCGGTCCATGAATGGCGCGCAGATGAGCAGGATAATCAGGCTCGCCCAGCGCCACGAGTTTGGCGCCGATCTGATGCAAGGATTCGATCTCCCGCGCGCAGGCATTTTCATCAGCAACCGTAATCGCACGGCCTTTTTGCGCAGCAAGCGAGGGCAATGCCTTGAGCGCAGCCCCTGCCCCACCATAGCGATTGATAAGAGCGCGAAAGGTCTGCGGCCCAACGCTTTCAGTGCGGATCAAGCGCAACCAGTCAAGCCGCTGTGCATCGCTCAAACGAGCGAGTGGGCCGCTCACGAGCGTTGGCCGATTTTACTTTCCGTTCCTGAGAGCAGGCGCAAAATATTGGCGCGATGCGAGACAAAAATCAGGATGGAAAGAACAGCGACGAGCAATCCTGCGGGATATTGCTGCGTCAGAAAAAAGACGAGTGGCGTAACGGCCGCCGCAACCAAGGCAGACAGGGAGGAGAAGCGGAAAATCTTCGCCATGCCAAGCCATACCACCGCAAACACAATGGCAGACGGCCAATAAAGGCCAAGCAGACAACCCAGATAAGTGGCGACGCCCTTGCCACCCTTAAACTTCAACCACACCGGGAAGAGGTGACCGATGAAGGCGCCAAGGGCGGCTGCCAGTGCAGCATCGTGATCAAACCGCGCAGCGATCAAAATCGCAGCCGTACCCTTCAATGCATCAAGAACGAGAGTCGCCGCAGCCAAATCCTTGCGCCCCGTGCGCAAAACATTTGTCGCACCAATATTCTGCGAACCGATGTTGCGAATATCTCCAATGCCCGCTGCTTTGGTCAGCAGCAGACCGAAAGGGATTGAGCCGAAGAGATAGCCGAGCAGCAATCCGGGAAGGGCGAAAGTCAGATCCACAGCGAAACCCTAGCCCCAGACCTTTTCGCCTGCAACAAGCGTCAGCTTCACGCGGCCCTCCATACGCGCCTCATCAAAGGGCGTATTCTTGCTGCGCGAGTGAAGCTGAGCTGGATCAAGCACATAAGGTTCGTCGGGATCAAAGCGAATGAGGTCGGCTGGCGCGCCCTTCACAAGACGACCTTGTGGCAGGCCCAAAATTTCCGCCGGGCGCAACGACATTGCAGCGATGAGACGCGGCAGGCTCACTTGCCCTGCGTGAATCAGACGGATCGCAGCTGACAACATGGTCTCCAGACCAATCGCGCCATTCTCCGCCTCACCAAATGGCAGACGCTTCGTCTCCACATCCTGCGGATTATGATCGGACACAACGACATCAATCACACCACTGGCCAGCGCTTCCACCATGGCTTCACGATCAAGCTCATGACGCAAGGGCGGCGAGACTTTGCAGAAGGTGCGGTAATTGCCGATATCATTTTCATTCAGCGTGAGATGATTGATTGATGTGGCGCAAGTGACATTGAGCCCCGCTTGCTTTGCGCGCTCGATCACCTCAACCGACATGCGCGCGCTGATGAGTGCTGCATGGTAGCGACCCTTGATCATATTGACGAGGCGCATGTCCCGATCAAGCGCAATGGCTTCAGCCTCAACCGGAATGCCGCCAAGGCCGAGGCGCGTGGCGAGTTCGCCCGCATTCATCACGCCAGAACCAGCCAGATCCTCATCTTGCGCGAAATGCATGATGAGCGCGTCAAAGTCGCGTGCATAGGTCATAGCACGCCGCATGACTTGCGTGTTGCGAATGGAATGCGTGCCATCGCTAAATGCAATCGCACCAGCTTCCTGCAACAGGCCGATTTCTGCAATTTCTTTGCCTTTAAGGCCCTTCGTGATCGCCGCTGACGGCAACACACGCACGCGCGCCGTATCACGCGCACGACGCTTCAGGAAGTCCACAACCGCAGGGTCATCCACCACTGGCTGCGTATCCGGCATAGACACAATGGTCGTCACACCGCCCGCAGCTGCCGCCATGCTGGCGCTTGCAATAGTTTCACGATGTTCTGCACCCGGCTCGCCTACAAAGGCACGCATATCAATGAGGCCGGGCGACACGACATCGCCGCCGCAGTCGATCACCTCAGCATCACCAACATTGGCTTTGGTAACGCCGGCACCAACTTCGGCAATCACGCCGTCCTTGATCAGCACGCCACCCTTCAGTTCTTTCGACTGAGCTGGATCAACGAGGCGCGCATGGATGAGTGCGAGTGGTTTGGTCATGGGCGCGCTCATCGGTTCGGCATATTCTGCGCGAGGGCTTCAAGCACAGCCATGCGCACGGCAACGCCTATCTCAACCTGTTCGGTGATGAGTGAGCGCGGACCATCAGCGACCGCACTATCAATCTCGACACCGCGATTCATCGGACCCGGATGCATCACCAGCGCGTCGGGCCGGGCATGTTTCAGCATGTCTTCATTGAGACCATAGAAGCGCGCATATTCGCGCAGGCTTGGCACAAAGGCGCCGCTCATGCGCTCAAGCTGCAAGCGCAACATCATCACAATGTCCGCATCCTTGATGCCTTGCGTCATGTCGCGATGAACTTCAACGCCCATGCGATCAATACCAGCGGGCAGCAGCGTTGATGGTCCCACCACACGCACCCGCGCACCCAGCTTGGCGAGCAGGATCATGTTGGAACGCGCCACGCGCGAATGGCAACGTCGCCACAGATGGCAACAGTCAGACCTTCGATACGACCCTTGCGGCGACGGATGGTGAGTGCATCTAGCAGCGCCTGCGTGGGATGTTCATGCGAACCATCGCCCGCATTCACCACCGCGCAATCAACCTTGCGCGCGAGGAGATCAACCGCGCCCGACTGCGAATGGCGCACCACGATGAGGTCAGGCCTCATCGCATTGAGTGTCACCGCCGTGTCGATCAGCGTCTCGCCCTTCTTCACGCTGGAGGTGGCAACCGACATATTCATGACGTCAGCGCCAAGCCGCTTGCCGGCCAACTCGAAAGAGGCTTGCGTGCGGGTCGAGTTTTCGAAGAACAGATTGATCTGCGTACGACCGCGCAGGATGTTGCGCTTCTTGTCCGCCTGTCGGGAGACTTCCACCGCCTCCTCAGCCACATCCAAGATCTGGATGATGTCCTGCGCGGACAGGTGTTCGATCCCGAGCAGATGCCGGTGCGGGAAGATGATGGGGGGACGAGCTGCAACCATTAAGCCGTTTCTATAGGCCCTGCCCCGCCCCAGTGGCAAGGCGGGGGACGGCCTGTCCCCAGCTCAGCCGCGGATCATGGCCTGATGGCGGCGCTCCAACTCTTCCCCATACCGGCGCAGCGCATGGGCCTCCGTCATGAGCCCCAGCACATGCCCAGCTTCGGAACTGTCGAGCACTGGCAGCACATCGCTCTCGCTGCGTTCAAAAATGTCGATGGCCTCGCGGATGGTCAGATGCGGCAAGAGGCATGTGCCATTCGGTTGAGTGAGGCTTGCAACCGTGGCCTTCTCGTCGCGCACGGCCAGATAGAGATCGGCGGTCATCACGGTACCTGCATAACGCCCGTCCCGATCAAGCAGGAAGAACTGCCGCTCACCACCTTGGGGGAAGAGATCGCGCGCCGCGCTAATGGTGACATCCTGCGGCAGGGTTCGCGCATCCTTGCGCATGAGTTTGGCGACCGTCAGCTCGCGGATCCAGCCCACATCGGCGGGGCCGCGAATGGTCTCCCCACGCAGATGGAAGCGCCATGTTGCAAAGGAATAGCCAAAGATGGTGCGCACGATCAGGGCAGAGATGGCGCATGTCATGAAGGAGGCCGCCGTGACATCAAAGCTGCCTGTCATCTCCAGCGCCAAAACCGTCATCGTGACGGGCGACCCCAGAACACCCGTCCCAAAGGCCGCCATGGCTGCAATCGCCGCCGTGCCGACCGAGAGCGACATGGGCATGACCTGACCGAGCGTCTCGACATAAAGACGGCCCATCATGCAACCCAACAGAAGCGAGGCGAAGAAAAGGCCGCCGCGATAGCCCGCGCCCAACGACACCGCAGAGGCAGCGGCCTTGAGGATGATGATTGCGGCCAGCATCAGCAGCGGCGTTCCGTGCGACAGATTATATTCAAGCGCACCGTGACCGGAGCCCATGACTTGCGTGGTGATGACTGCCATGGCGCCAACAATGACGCCCCCCACCACGGGGCGAAAGGCAACTGGCAAACGTGTCCTGCCAAAGAGCTGATCAACAAAGGCAACGCCACGCATCAAGGCGATGGTCGAGAAGGCCACGATCACTGCCAGCGCAATCAGGTGGGCATAATCGCCCGCCTGCAAGTGTCCGAGATTGGCCGGCAGAGCCAGCAGCTCATGCGTCATCAGCGGCTTTGAAACCAGTGAGGCAACAAGAGCGCTGGCAGCAATGGGCACGAGCGAGGCAACACTATAGGCGCCCAACACAACCTCAAACGCATAAAAAGCGCCCGCCAAGGGCGCCCCGAATGCTGCGGCGATTGCGCCCGCAGCGCCACAACCCACGAGCAGCCGCATATCCTGCCGCCGCGCAGCAAGGCCGCGCCCAAAGAGAGAGGCAAAAGCAGATGAGATCTGTGTATAGGCCGCTTCAAGTCCCACACTTGCACCGCAAGCATTGGAGATCAGCGTTTGCATGGTGATGTAGAGACTGCCACCCATCGAGAGCTTGCCGCCACTCAATGCATTGGCCTCGATCGCATCTGCCATGCGCCCCGCAAAGCGCTTGCCTGCCCAGACCGTCAAAGCCGCCAGCACAAGCGCGCCACCAATGGGTGCGGCCCACAAGCGCCACCATTCCACCCCCTGCGCAATGGAGAGATGTTGATGGCGTTCCAGACCGAAAATGACCTCATGCGCCCATTGCGAAACATTGGCCAGGGCAGAGACAAGCAGGCCAGACAATAGACCCACCAGACAGGCGACGCCTACAAGCCCGATCTCCCGCGCCCGCACAAAGGCGCGCAGCCAGAAAGGAAAGAGGCGGTCGAATTTCTGCGAAGGGACAGGCGACATCGGACCTAAAGCAAATGACAACCGGGGCCGGTGCGGTGCCCTGCCCAATCCATCCCATCATGTCACGCTGGGACACGCCCTGTCTCCCCCACGGCACCCATTGTGCCGCCCTTCGGCATCCCGCCTCGACACCTTTATATATAGGGCGCCTCTCCAAGCCTTTGTCGGGACAAGAGTGTTTAGCTTAGTTCAAGCTAGGCTCCTTTGCGCCGCGCTGCAAAAGCAGGCGATAAAACCCCTATAAAATAGGGGTTTTAGGGGGGTGCCCCGAAAGCCCCCGAAAAGTGGCGATTTGACAGAGCCCCGCCCTTTCCCCATTTTCCCGCCCCGCGTCGAGCCTTTCGGGCTGGCTTCAAGCCCTCACCCGTCAGATGGATCGCGCCCCTCGCGGCTGACCAGAGGCACCCGGAATGAACATCGTCATCGTCGAATCGCCGG
>CAZLBA010000132.1:0-8903 GCA_964557555.1 uncultured Beijerinckia sp. | reverse complement strand
ATCGCGTCGGGCGGCATTCGTAACCACAAGCCCGAAGCCATGGTGAAGGCTTTTGAGATTGCAGGCTATGGCGAAGAGACCGTGGTTGAGCGCTTCGGTGGCATGTATCGCGCCTTCCAATATGGCGCACCGCCCCATGGTGGTATGGCGGCAGGTGTTGACCGCATCATCATGCTGCTCGCTGGCGAACAAAATCTGCGTGAGGTCGCGCTCTTCCCGATGAACCAGCGCGCCGAAGACATTCTGATGGGTGCACCGTCGGAGGCGACGCCGAAGCAGCTGCGTGAGTTGCATATCCGCGTGAATGCACCGGAGAAGTGAGTGGGCACTCGCTCCGCCCATTGGGAGGAGCTGTCAGCGGAGCTGACTGAGGAGGGGGGCCGGAACTCTCTTGTGAGAGACTGTAACCCCATCCGCCCGCATCCGCGGGCACCTTCTCCCACTGGGAGAAGGAACGCGCGGCGGAAATTGCTCCCATGGGAGAAAGCAACTCGGAGACCAGATGATCCCCGTCACCTGCACCATCATTGCCAAGAATGAAGTGGACCGTATTGAACGCGCGATCCGCTCGGTTCAGGGCCTTGTGGATGAGGTGATCGTCATTGACTCGGGCTCGACCGACGGCACGCAGGCTTTGGCGGAAAGTCTCGGTGCGCGCGTCATTCACAATGACTGGGTTGGCTATGGGCCGCAGAAGCGCTTTGCCGAAGATCAGGCGCGCAATGACTGGATCTTGAATCTCGATGCAGATGAGTGGTTGTCTGCCGACCTGCGCGAAGAGATCCGCGCGCTTCTGACCCAGCAGCGCCTCGATGCCTCAACTTACAAAATGCGGGTGACCATCGTTTATCCGCATCGCGAAGAGCCAGCCCCATTTGCGGATTCTACCATTTGCCTGCGGCTTTATAACCGTAAGGTCGCGCGCTTCGCTGCCAGTCTTGTCCATGACAATGTGCCGGAACAGCCCGACACGGTGATGCTGAAGGGCAGGGTTCTGCATCGCTCCTTCCGCTCTATGGCGGAGGTCGTGCGCAAGGAGCTTGCCTATTTCGAGCTGCAGACAAAAGAGAAACGCAAGCCGGGTTGGGAGCTGGCCCTGCGCATCCCCTTTGAGCTGCCCTTCCAGTTCTTCCGCTTCTATATTCTGGCCCGGCACTGTTTCGGGGGGCTTTATGGCTTCTCGATCGCGGTGACGGTGGCCTATATGCGCTTCCTGCGGCTTATTCTCTTGCGTGGCTGGTAGATTTTCGCATTTTTCTTAATTGCCGAGCGCGCCAATGGGTGGCAAAGCTGGGCACATGGGCATTTTGCCCCTGATCTCCGGGAGAGAGTGACCGTGGCCACGAATATGTCTGATGATCTGCGCTCAGGCGCGCTGATCTACCACCGCCATCCCAAGCCCGGAAAACTCGAAATTCAGGCGACCAAGCCCTTGGGCAACCAGCGCGATTTGGCCTTGGCCTATTCGCCCGGCGTGGCGGCGGCCTGTGAAGCCATCGTGGAGGACCCGGAAGAGGCTGCCAATCTCACCGCCCGCCAAAATCTGGTGGCGGTGATTTCCAATGGCACGGCGGTTTTGGGTCTGGGCGATATCGGCCCGCTCGCCTCCAAGCCAGTCATGGAAGGCAAGGCGGTTCTGTTCAAGAAATTTGCCGGCATTGATGTCTTTGATATCGAAGTCGCGGAAAAAGATATTCAGCGCTTCGTCGATGTGGTGGCTGCCCTTGAGCCCACCTTTGGCGGCATCAATCTCGAAGACATCAAGGGGCCTGAATGTTTCGAGATTGAGAAGCGCTTGCGCGAGCGCATGAATATTCCCGTCTTCCATGACGATCAGCATGGCACTGCGATCATTGTTGGTGCAGCTGTGCTCAATGCTCTGGAACTCGGTGGCAAGAAGATCGCCGATGTGAAGATCGTCGCATCCGGTGCTGGGGCCGCCGCGCTGGCCTGCCTCAATCTGCTCGTGTCGCTCGGTGCGAAGCGCGAGAATATCTGGGTGAGCGATCTCGAAGGTGTTGTCTATAAGGGCCGCACCAAGCTCATGGACCCTTGGAAAGAGGTCTATGCCAAGGAGACCAATGCGCGCTCATTGGGCGACATCATTGGCGGTGCCGATATCTTCTTGGGTCTGTCTGCCGGGGGCGTGTTGAAGCCCGACATGGTGAAGCAGATGGGCGAGCGCCCGCTCATTCTGGCGCTTGCCAATCCCAACCCGGAGATCCTGCCGGAAGATGCGCTCTTTGCGCGCCCGGATGCGCTGATCTGCACAGGCCGGTCTGATTATCCCAACCAGGTCAACAACGTCCTGTGCTTTCCCTATATCTTCCGCGGTGCCCTCGATGTCGGCGCGACGACGATTGATGAGAATATGAAGCTCGCCGCGGTGCGCGCAATCGCGGCGCTCGCTCATGAAGCCTCATCTGAAGTTGCAGCGCGTGCCTATGGCGGGGAAGCTCCGACTTTTGGTCCCAGTTCGCTGATCCCCAACCCGTTCGATCCGCGCTTGATTTTGCGCATCGCGCCGGCTGTTGCGAAAGCAGCGATGGACTCGGGCGTTGCCAAGAAGCCTATCACCGACTTCAAGGCCTATGAAGACACGCTGTCGCGCTTCGTCTTCCGTTCCGGCTTCATCATGAAGCCAGTCTTTGCGCAGGCCAAGGCCGACAAGCGCCGCGTGATTTATGCCGATGGTGAGGATGAGCGCGTCTTGCGCGCCGCGCAGGTGGTGCTGGAGGAAGGTCTGGCGGTGCCGATCCTGATCGGGCGCCCCAGCGTTGTCGAAAAGCGTATCGAGCGCTTTGGTCTGAATATCCGTATGGGGCGCGACTTCGAACTCGTGAACCCCGAATCCGACACCCGCTATCGCGATTACGTCGCGACTTTCATGGAAGTGGCGGGCCGCCGAGGTTATACGCCCGACGCCGCACGCACTTTGGTACGCACATCTCCCACCGTCATTGCCGCTCTTGCTGTGAAACGCGGCGATGCGGATGCGATGTTGTGCGGTCTTGAAGGTCGTTTCGCGTCTCGCCTGCGTCAGATCGCAGACATTATCGGCCTCGCGCCGGGCGTTCGCGGCTTCTCCGCCATGAGCCTTCTGATCTCCAATAAAGGCGCATTCTTCCTCGCGGATACACATGTCCGCGCGGAGCCGACGGCGCAGGACATTGCAGATTCTACTGCAGCCTGTGCAGAGCATGTGCGCCGTTTCGGAATGCAACCCAAGGTCGCCTTGTTGTCGCATTCGGATTTTGGCTCGCATGACACGCCCTCCGCTATCAAGATGCGCGAAGCGCTTGCCATCATCCGCGAACGTCATCCCGCACTTGAGGTTGATGGCGAGATGCAGGCTGATAGTGCGTTGTCGCAAGCCATCCGTGACCTCGTTCTGCCTGGCTCTCGTTTGCAGGGTGAGGCCAATGTGCTGGTCATGCCAAATCTTGATTCTGCCAATATCGCATTTCAGCTTGTGAAGGTGCTGGCGGACGCGCTGCCGGTTGGTCCGATTCTGATGGGCGCTGCAAAGCCAGCCCATATTCTCACGCCTTCCGTCACGGCACGCGGAGTTGTGAACATGACTGCCATTGCTGCCGCGGAAGCTCAGTCGCGTGACAGATGGGATCCGGCTTAACGTTTCTTATCCCTGTTAAGTGATTGCAAAACAAAAAAGAGCGTCGGTTTGCCGGCGCTCTTTTCCGTTGCGTTACATGAATCTTGTTTACCTGAATGCAACAGAAATGACACTCATTCTCTTCGCATTCTTGTCAAACCCCCTGATTTACGCGACTATGGCTCATAACATTCTATTCGTTGCTACACGAAGCCGCGTGGCGATGTGTTCAAGATCATTCTCGGGAGAAGGATTTAATGAACCGGACCCTGTTGGTCGGCGCCATTGCTCTTTGTTTGCTCCCCTTGATCCTGCTCGGTCCCGGCCTGTGGAAGGATATCCAATCGCGTGGCCGCTGGGAGATCATGAGTGATCTTCACGTTTCAAATGTGAGCTGTTTGGGGCGCCCTTATATTTTTGAACTATGCGGCTACACGATCTCGCTGAGCAATGGTGTTGAGGTGAGCTATATTGCAGCTGCCGCTGTGGGGGTCGATATTTCCATGCGGCCAACGGCCGTGTTGCGGTCCCGCACGACACAACATGTCTCGCTGCCCATGCTGGCCTCCACTTCTGGTCTGGTCGCGCGTGTCTCCGCTCTTCTTCTCGCGGAGTTCTTCGTCATTCTGGTGACATTGATTGCCCGCCGCGATGCGAGAGAGAAAAATCGTCTTGCCGCAGACATGAGTGCGCGCCGAAGGGCAGACCTGATCGGCCTTTCCCGCGATCGCCGCGATCATTACTAGGCATAAAGCTTGATCATCTGCGCGACATCTTCGCGCGTGGGCAGACCCGCTTCATTCCCCAAATGCTGGATCTTGTAAGCGGAAGCTCCGCGCGCGAAGTGGAAATGTTCGCTCCAGCTGCCTGCAGGATTGGCGAGATAAGCAGCGATATAGGCGCCGTGGAACACATCACCAGCACCCGACGTGTCAATGATGAGATCGCGCGGAACATTGAGGGCGGGCAAGCGCTGAACCTCGCCATGTTCGTCATACCAGAGCATACCACGTTCGCCCTGCGTCACGCCGCCAATCTTGCAGCCGCGGGATTTGAGATAATCCAGCATTCCCCGGTCATCGAGGTTCATTTGTTCGCACAGGCGCTCAGCCACGATCGCAATGTCGATGAAGCCCAGCAGATCATGCGTGTTGGAGCGCAAGCCGCCACCATCAAGCGATGTCAGAATACCCTGTTCACGACAGAGTTTGGCATAATGGATGGCAGCATCTGACTGATGGCCGTCCAAATGCAGGGCGCGGCAGCCCGCCATGTTGAGCGTGGGGAAAGGGTGGAGATAATTGTCATCGCGCGCGCGCAGGATAGCGCGCTTGCCGTTATTGGGCAGAATGAATGACAAAGATGAGCGCTTCACTTTGCGCGGATGGACGGAGATGTGATAGGTCGCCGCCATGTCGAGAAACATTCGACCCAGCCAGTCATCAGCGCAGGATGTGAGTAGATCCGGCACAAAGCCAAGCTTGGCGCAAGCAAAGCCCGCTGTAAGCGCATTGCCGCCAAAGGAGACGGCATAGTCCTTGGCCACAGCCTTCTCATCGCCCTTGGGCATTTCATCTGCGATCAGGGTGACGTCGATATAGGTCTGCCCAATAAAAAGCGCTTCCATTCGTGCCTCTCGAATCTGTCGAGGAGAGAGTAACGCGCAAAGCGGGGAAGGGAAGGCGTGACCGTCTTGCTTTTGCACTCTGCGCGGTGGCGCTACCGCCTTTCACTGGCAGAGGGGATCACGTCAAACCGAAAAGCTCGTGCCACAGCCACAGCTGGATGTCGCATTCGGATTTTCGATTTTGAAGCTCTGACCGATCAGGTCATTTACGAAGTCGATTTGCGCACCCTTCAGAAATTCGAGCGATACCGTATCGACCAGCACAACTGCGCCGTCACGCTCGATGACGAGATCGTCAGCGCCGCGGTCCTGCACCACGTCAAAGGCATATTGGAAACCAGAACAGCCGCCGCCATTCACGGCCACCCGCAGCATCGAACCCGCAGGCTCTTTGGCGAGCACCTGCATGATGCGCTTGGCAGCGCGCTCAGTGAGCGTAACGGGAAGGTCTTGCGCGATCTGGTCCATGGGTCTCCTGCGGCCGCTTGGGTCAGGCCCGTTCCCAAGATATAAGCTGGGAGGCCGAACGGTTCAACGCTTCGGCCTCTGTTGCGGGAGCCCCCCTTGTTGATCGAGCCGCCCATTTCGACGGATCGCGCCCCTTATGCGGTTGATCCGCGCCAATGCCGGGGACGGCTCTATCCGGAAAGCTCGTCCCCCACCCGGACCGATTTCCAGCGTGATCGTGACCGCATCATCCATTCAACAGCCTTCCGCAGGCTCGCGCATAAAACGCAGGTCTTTGTCCCGCATGAGGGTGATCATTATCGCACACGCCTGACCCATACGATTGAGGTGGGACAGATCGCCCGTGCGCTCGCCCGTTCACTCAAGCTTGATGAGGACCTCGCGGAAGCACTCGCGCTGGCACATGATCTTGGCCACACGCCTTTCGGCCATACTGGCGAAGACGTGCTGGAAGAGATCATGGCGCCTTTTGGGGGCTTCGATCATAATGCTCAGGCGCTTCGCATCGTGACCCGGCTGGAGCGCCGCTACGCAGATTATGATGGGCTCAATCTCGCTTGGGAGACGCTGGAGGGTCTCGTCAAGCATAATGGCCCCTTGCTCAATCAAGACGGCTCGCCGGTTGCAAAATATGCCCGACATGGCGTGCCTGGTGCGATACTCGATTTCGATCAGCACTTCCCGCTTGAACTGGCGAGCTTCGCCAGCGCCGAAGCGCAAGCCGCTGCGATTGCAGATGACGTTGCCTATAACGCGCATGACATAGATGATGGCCTGCGGGCGGATCTGTTCAGCATTTCCGATTTAAAAGAGGTCCCCTTTGTCGGAGATCTCGTGCGCGAAATTGAGGCGCGTCATCCCGGTCTTGAGCGCAACCGTTTCGTCAATGAGCTGATCCGCCGCGTGATCACCCGTTTCGTGGAGGATGTGATTGCCGAGAGCCTGCGCCGGTTGAAAGAGGCGGCACCGCAAAGTGCGGCTGATGTGCGCGGTGCTTCGCGACCGATGGTGACTTTCTCAAGCGAGATGCAAAAGGCGGATGCAGCGATCAAGGCCTATCTCTACCCGCATATGTATCGCCATCCGCGGGTGATGAAAGTGCGCGTTGAGGCCGCCGAGGTGGTGCGCCGATTGGCGGAAGCCTTTTTGGCCGATCCGCAAAAAATGCCCGGCGAATGGGCCGTGACCGCTGCACAGTTGAACGATCCAAACCGCGTGGGTCGCCTTGTCTGCGATTACATCGCAGGGATGACAGATCGTTACGCGCTGGCCGAGCATGAAAGACTGTTCGGAAGCGCGCCCACGCTGCGGTGATGGGCTCGGTCCCGCTTCTCCCATAGGGAGAAGCTGTCAGCGGAGCTGACTGATGAGGGGATCGGGTCTTGGTTCTGTGAGGCGGCAACCCCTCATCCGCCCGCGCTGCGGGCACCTTCTCCCACTGGGAGAAGGGGGCGCGACTGAGACTTTGACCCCGCCGACCAAATCCGCTACCGCCTGCGCAGCGTTTGCAGTGGACCAATCCCATGAACCTCTTCTCCGAATTCCAGACCCGTGTTGCTGCCATTCTTTCTGGCATCATCAAGGATGGGCGCTTGCCTTCGGATCTGGATCTGGGGCGCTTCGTGGTTGAGCCGCCGCGCGATGCCTCACATGGCGATCTCGCGACCAATGCGGCCATGGTCTATGCGAAGGAGGCGAAGGCCTCGTTTCCCAATCCGCGCCAGCTCGCCACCGAGATTGCCTTTGCGCTCGGCCAAGACCCGGATGTGGCACAGGCGGAAGTGGCGGGGCCGGGCTTTATCAATATCCGCCTGAAGCCTGAGGTCTTTGCCCGCATCGTTCTGGCAGCGGTGACGCAGGGCAGCGAATTTGGTCGGGGCAAACCCGCCAAGCCGCAATCAGTCAATGTCGAATATGTCTCGGCCAATCCGACGGGCCCGATGCATGTCGGCCATGGCCGCGGGGCGGTCTTTGGAGATGCATTGGCAGGGCTGCTTGATTTTGCAGGCCATAAAGTCACCCGCGAATATTACATCAACGACGCTGGCGCACAGGTCGATGTGCTCGCCCGCTCCGCTCATCTGCGCTATCGCGAGGCGCTGGGCGAAGACATTGGCGAGATCCCTGAGGGCCTTTATCCCGGCGATTATCTCAAGCCGGTCGGCAAGGCGCTTGTTGCCAAATATGGCAAGACCTTACTCGACAAAGCTGAATCGGAATGGCTGGAGACGGTGCGGGTCGCGGCGATCGACGCCATGATGGATATGATCCGGGAGGATCTGGCCGCGCTGAATATTCGCCATGAAGTCTTCTTCTCCGAACGGTCCCTGACGCGCGGGCAGGGGGATCAGGTCGGGGCGGTCATTGATGATCTCGAAAAGCGCGGCATCGTTTATGTCGGTCGCTTGCCGCCGCCCAAGGGTCAGCTGCCAGACGATTGGGAAGATCGCGAACAGACACTCTTCCGCTCGACCGATTTCGGCGATGATGTGGACCGTCCGTTGAAGAAGTCGGATGGCTCCTACACCTATTTCGCCTCCGACATCGCCTATCACAAATCAAAGATCGACCGTGGCTTCCTGAACATGATTGATGTCTGGGGCGCTGATCATGGCGGTTATGTGAAGCGGATGCAGGCAGCCGTGAAGGCGCTGAATGCAGATGCGAATCTCGATGTGAAATTGTGTCAGCTCGTCAAATTGATGCGCAATGGCGAGCCGGTGAAGATGTCAAAGCGCGCTGGCGACTTTGTGACGCTGCGCGAAGTTGTGGACGAGGTCGGCGTCGATGCCGTGCGTTTCATGATGATCTTCCGCAAGAATGACGCGCCGCTCGACTTCGATCTGGCAAAAGTGATTGAGCAGTCAAAAGACAATCCAGTCTTTTATGTTCAATATGCCCATGCTCGTACAAAAAGCATTTTCAAACAGGCATTTGCAGCATTTCCCGGACTCGATCTCTCAAGTGCCGCGCTGGCCAAGGCCGACTTGTCACAGCTCACAGATGAGGGGGAATGGGGTCTCATTCAGCTCATCGCGCAATATCCGCGTCAGGTCGAAGCGGCTGCACTTGCCCATGAGCCGCACCGCATCGCATTCTACCTGCATGATTTGGCCAGCGCCTTTCATTCGCACTGGAACCGCGGCAAAGATCAGCCACATTTGCGCTTTGTTAATGAAGAAAGACGAGATTTGT
>CAZLBA010000131.1:0-8991 GCA_964557555.1 uncultured Beijerinckia sp. | reverse complement strand
ATCACGCTACTTACGTGAGTATAAGACAAGATGCATATATCAGTGGCGTATGTGGAAAGAACCGATTTAGCGCCAATCTTGTCTAGTCCATACACTCGTTCTATAATCACGTCATCATAGTTACAACAAACTATCATCATTCCAAAGGTATACGATGAACTTTCGATTAGGTGAACTGTTTTGTGGTCCTGGCGGAATGGCACTTGGTGCATTAAATGCATCGAAGAAATTTCAACAGATATATAACCAAAATTTTCAGATATCACATGCATGGGCAAATGATATCGATTACAGCACATGCCAAACATATATTAAAAACATCACGCCGAGCGATCCTTCCCATGTATACTGCCAGGATGTCAGAACACTCGACATACATGCATTACCCCAAATTGATGGATTTGCGTTTGGATTTCCTTGTAATGATTTCAGTTTAGTTGGCGAACGCAAAGGATTAAATGGAGGGTTTGGTCCACTTTATACTTATGGCAAAAAAGTTTTAGACATACACAAACCACAGTGGTTTGTCGCTGAAAATGTGAGTGGTCTTTTGGCTTCTGAAAAAGGGAAAACTCTACAATTAATATTATCTGAGCTTGCACAAGCAGGACCAGGCTACAGACTAACCGTACATCGATATCATTTTGAAGACTACGGCGTGCCACAACGCCGGCATCGAATAATAATTGTAGGAATTCGTAATAATATCAACGCTGTATTTCATGTGCCTGCAACAACGCATACAATTGACACATATGAATCCGTATACAAAGCTCTAGATAATATTCCTACGAATGCTTCTAATCAAGAGCCAACCAAACAATCAATTAATGTTGTTAATAGACTCAATTACATTAAACCTGGAGAAAATGCCTGGACTGCAGAAATCCCCTATGAATTCAAATTGAAGGTAAAAGGTGCTCACCTAAGTCAGATTTACAAACGACTTGAGCGGGATAAACCCGCATATACAATTACTGGATCAGGTGGTGGTGGGACGCATGTATACCATTGGGAAGAGCCTAGAGCACTTACCAATCGAGAACGTGCTCGCCTACAAACATTTCCTGATTGTTTTGAATTTATTGGCAACAAGGAATCAGTACGCAAACAAATCGGAATGGCAGTACCACCATTGGGTGCCGAGATTATATTTTACGCTCTGTTACAGACATTTGCGGGAATTGACTATGATCATATTGAAGCCAATCTACCAGCAATGTGGCAAGATTTTAATTTCACACTTGACAGTAGTACGAAATTATGATATATTTTCTATCAATAGAGAAAGGAGTATAAATTGATTGAAAATACAATACATCTTCCACCAAATGCTGGTAATTTACTGGACTCAATGCGCGCTGTCGGTTACACATTAGAATCAGCAGTCGCAGATCTCGTTGACAACTCGATTTCAGCTGGAGCATCACGGGTTGATATTCACTTCTCACCAATAAATCATCCCTACTTTATTATTTTGGATAATGGCGCTGGGATGAATCAAACCGAATTACAAACAGCAATGCGACATGGTAGTCAAAGCCCGCATAACAAGCGAGAGGCAACAGATTTGGGTCGGTTTGGATTAGGCCTCAAAACTGCATCTATATCGCAGTGTCAAAAACTGACTGTAATAAGCAAAAATTCAAATTCGATTGCAGTAGCTTGCTGGGATCTAGATTATCTGCGCCGCACTAACGATTGGTTGTTACAAATCCCAGATGTCAATGTCATATGTTCTCGACTAGGTATGTCATTAGACCAAATTATTCCATATGCAACAGGAACCGTAGTACTATGGGAGAATTTAGACTTATTTGCTACTGGTTGGTCAACGTTATCTGAGGCATTTAATCATAAAATGGAACCATTACGAAATCATCTATCGTTAGTTTTTCATCGTTATCTATCAGGTGAATCCGGGGTATTTCAGATTTCATTTAATGGACATATCATTAAGCCTAGTGATCCCTTCTTATCTAATAACTCTTATACTCAAAAACTTCAATCAGATGTTTTTAGTATAGATGGCTCTTTTGTAAAAGTTCAACCATACATATTGCCTCATATTTCCTACATGGACAAAGATACACTAGATCAGCTTGCTGGCGAATCAGGAATTCGGCGTAATCAGGGATTCTATTTATACCGAAATAAGCGGTTGATTTCCTACGGAACATGGTTTAACTTAGTACGACAAGATGAATCCAGCAAACTTGCACGTGTACAGGTTGACTTCACTAATGAATTAGATGGTCTTTGGTTACTTGATGTCAAAAAATCACAAGTCATACCTCCAAAATCCGTTCGGCAAAATCTGGGGACGGTTATTAAACGTATCGCAGCAACATCCACTAAAGTTGTAGTTACAAGAAGCTACAGAAACCAAACTAATTCCACCCAAACGATATGGGAACGAAATACGGGAAGAAATGGCATTTACTATTCAATCAATAGAAATCATGAGGCAATTAAATATTTGCTTGGCAAATTAGGTAATCAATCTGAATATATAAATTCTCTACTCACATTAGTTGAGTCGAACATTCCTATTGACTCAATATACGGGGATCTAGCGAATGATGAAAAAGTAACCACCCAAAATGATACAGATGTTGAAAAAATTAGATTGCAATTTTTATCAATGATTAGTCAGTTATGCTCAATTGGCTCTAGTCGCGAAACTGCAATGAATTTATTACTCGAAATCGAACCGTATAAGACGTTTCACGCACAGTTATCAAAGGAGAAATAAATGACTATCAATAACAATGTCTCGATGTTAATTACGTTTGTTATCCAACTACTACAAAATCAATCTCAACGTACAGAACAGGATATTGATACAGCCATTGAAACATTACGTCCTTCATTTGGGCATTTATCCGTTGACGAATTCAACCATGCTCGTAAAGTTGTAATGGAACGACTTTCTGTTTCAATGAATATAGGGATAACTCTTCTTGACGATAGAGATTATACTCCCTGGTATAGCCAGAATCGACAATCATTTGATTCACGCTATTGGAATCGATATCGAAAATTACTCGAAGGCCAAGGATTATCATCAAGTGTTATACAAGCACTTGACCAAAATACAACCCGAATGATGGATTTATTTGGTAATCCGATGAACAAGGATTTTGCGTGGAAACGTCGTGGCTTGGTTATGGGAGATGTTCAATCTGGGAAAACATCAAACTATATCGGATTAGCATGTAAAGCAGCTGATAGTGGGTATAAACTAATCATAATTCTAGCTGGCACCATAGAAGCACTTCGTAAACAGACTCAAGAAAGATTAGATGAGGGTTTTGTGGGAGTTAATAGTAGGCAATTTTTGTCTCACCAGAAAAAGGCGGTCTCCATTGGAGTTGGTACTATTGACCCATCTCTAATACCCGCTGTACTCACTTCTTCATCACAAGATTTTTCAACTAGTATTGCCAAACGTTTACGACTAGGATTGAATAATTTAAAAACACCTCTACTTGTCGTGATAAAGAAAAATAAATCTATCCTAGAGAACTTTAACAACTGGATCTCTCAGAATCACATTACACCAATTAACGAAGCAATACTAATGATCGATGACGAAGCAGACAATGCAAGCATTAATGTGCGTGACTCTAATGAAAATCCAACAGAAATAAACAAGCAGATTCGCCTCATTATTAATAAATTTAGTCAAAGCACCTATGTAGGATTTACAGCAACTCCATTTGCCAATATATTTATCAATCCCAATGACTACGCTGAATCATATGGAGATGATTTATTTCCGAAAGACTTTATTTACTCACTTAACCCGCCCTCAAATTACACAAGTGCAAGTACACTAATTGAAAATGAGCCAAAACTCATTCGATATTCAGACGAAGCCGAAGATATAATTCCAATAAAACATACAAAAGATTATAAACCTACAGAACTACCAAAAACGCTCATTGAAGCTATTAATACATTTTTTATTACAACGACAATCCGTGACCTAAGAAATGGGTTTAATGGTCATCGTTCAATGCTCATAAACGTCAGTCGCTTCATAGCTGTTCAGAATTTAATTAAATCACTTGTTAATGATTATGTGTATGCACTTCAGCAAGACATTATCAACTATAGTAAAACTTCATTTGCACTTAATCATCCAAGAATATCGGACTTGAAAAGCACATTTGACCGAGAATTCACAACAAAAGATCAAATTGTGACATGGGATAAGATACTAACGCAACTCACTGAATCAACTAGTTCAATAGAAACCGTCGTAGTTCATAGTCAATCAGCACGAGCTCTGGACTATCAACTATACAAAACAAACCCGCTGGGCTATCGTGTTATCGTAGTTGGTGGCAACGCCATTTCGCGTGGTATTACACTTGAGGGTTTAAGTACGAGTTATTTTCATCGCCAGTCATTACAGTATGACACATTACTTCAAATGGGGCGATGGTTTGGCTATCGTGAGGGATATCAAGACCTCTGTAGAATTTGGATGCCTGAACAAACCGAATCACATTTTGCTCATGTGGCCTCAGTTGTGGCTGAACTTCGTCACGAGTTACGCATCATGTATGATGCAGATGCACGCCCTTATGATTTCGGTCTTCGTGTCCGTACACATCCAGATCTATTGCTGATTACTGCACGCAACAAAATGCGCCATGCCCAAAATGTCGATGTTGCGATTGATTTTAGTGGACGATCAATTGAGACTCCTTATCTCAGTAAAAATCTCAATGAGTTACAATCAAATTTACAGACTACTCAAAACTTTATACGTTCTTTAGTCGATTCACGTACTATGCAGATGGAAAACAATTCAACGAACGGAATTGTTTGGACTAAAATATATCCAAATGTTATCTCAGACTATATTAAGCAACTTCAAATACATAAACGTAATGAAGTATTTATCGATGACGTAGTATCAAATTTCATTACGAATAACACAATCCCTGAGCTAAATTTGTGGGATGTTGCAGTTGCCAGTGGAGATGGGACGCTCATTCATTTATCGAATTCACTAAATCAAATTAAGAAATCCAAACGACAAATCATCGTAGAGGATAAAAACGGCACGTTCAACTGGTTACAAGTGTCCTCAAGACGCAAAGTAGGTGCTGGTAATGCAATTGCACTTGGTTTATCTGATCAAGAAAAAGCTCAAGCTGAAGCAATGAAACAACAAGATTCAAACACAAGCACATCGATGCGTGAATATTACGCGAGAGTACGATCGCGTCCGATTATGATTATTTATTTCATTGAGCCTATTATTGATAATACTAATGCCCCCATTATGCAGAAACTTGCTACAACACCTCTTGTTGCATTAAGTATTAATTTTCCACGCTATGTTTCAACCACACAGCCATTTGTGACATATGCATTTAATCCAGTCAAGATACAGCAACTTGGGCTTGAGTCAGATTATGATACTGATGATGGAGACATAAACTCATGAGCATCCGTGACAGATTGAAGGAATTGTACAATCAGCGTTCTCAGAATCAGTTCTACATTATTGATGCAAGTCTTTCTCATGATTTTTTCTTTGGAACAGATCATGTAAATAGACCAACGCTTGTCATCAAAATCCCCTCAGAACTTACTACCCAACTCAAACTGAACGTAATTGATATCAAATCAATAAAACAACCTGATGGAAAATACAACGCAGTTATCGTACTTATAGAGCCCGATTTATTACCACTGTTTATTTCATTTTGTGAAGATCTATGCCTATTTTTGTCAGGTTGTACATTTGAAAGCTTAACTCGTAATCTGCAAAATCGCATAATCCGTTGGCACGAAATGTTTAAACGTGGCACAAGTAATCATCTCAGTGAAAATGAGATTCGAGGGTTATTTGGTGAGCTGCACATTCTTGAGCGCATAATTCATCATAAATATTACGATCGTTACACAATAATCAGTTCTTGGATTGGATCTGAAAAAAGTGACCAAGACTTTATCTTTCCTGAGCTTGCATTAGAAATTAAAACATTACCTCATAACCAAAGTAATATACGCATCAGCTCAGAAAGTCAGCTAGACTTTGTGCATAAGTCACTGTATCTAATATGTTTACAGCTCACACGCCAACCATCCGGACTGTCAATCAATGATCTGGAGAAACGTATCACCAAACTACTCAATGATGAAGAATTGGTCGAGCAATTTCACTATAAATTGGCGTTGCGTGGATTTATCTCAATTCCAGAATATGAAGAATATCGCTTTCAGATTCATACTATTTCTTCATATGAAGTCACAAAAGAATTTCCAGCTATTCGCAAATCGCTTCTACCATCTGGAATATCTGCGGTAACCTATAGCATTTCGCTTGATGCGTTAGCTCAATACCAGATACCATCACCAATCGGAGATTTACTATGACACAAGAATATTCTTTTCGTGATGAATTGCTGCAAGATATATTTCTTCATGCAGCACAAATGAATACCTATAAACGAGAGGCATTCGTCACATTAGTACTAGAACGATTTGTAGACAATGGTGACATTCCATCGTACGAGCACTGTTTCTACACATACACTAGTGCCAAAGGGACAATGGAGATAGATGCATACTCTTTAGATGACACGGATGGTAGTATTAGCCTGTTTTTGTTTGATGATTTAGATATCAGCAAGCAAAACATACAAACTATTAATACGTCAAGTGCAATGAATACATTCAGAAGACTAGAACGCTTTATTGAGATGGCACTCAACAGGCAACTAACAATAGACATATCACATCCAGCTTACGAGTTAGCAGACATTCTATACCGTCGCTACAACGATAAAGAATTAACGGATGTAGAGATGGTGACACAAAAGTACAAGCTGTTTTACATTTCATTAAGTCCAGCCAGTGAACGGTTTAAATATACAATCGATAAGGGGGATGTTGCGGGCAAAAGCATTGAGTACAATATTTGGGATATCAATAGATTAGAATCAAATTGGAGCAATCCAGTACCTGAAGATATCGAAATAGATCTAACAACGCTTACTCCAGATGGACTTCCGTGTTTACTTGCTAATGAAGTTCAAGAAGCATACAAATCATTTCTCTGTATTGTTCCTGGTAATATACTCGCTGATTTGTATATTGAACATGGTAGTAAATTACTAGAAGGAAATGTCCGATCATATCTAAGTACAACTCGTAAGGTAAATAGGGGTATTCGGCATACCGCGTTAAATGAAGCAGATAAGTTTTTTGTATACAACAATGGCATTTCTGCTACAGCTAGTAAAGTCACCATTAACAGTAGTCGTAATGGATTGTACATCACAAATATCACTAATTTACAAATTGTTAATGGTGCACAAACAACGGCTACACTAGCTGAAGTTCGTAGAAATGCTACGGATCAGCAACGTAAACTGACCAACGTTTATGTTCAAATGAAGCTGACTGAGGTGGATAGTGGTCAGGCAGAAACTCTCATTCCTAATATCTCTCGCTATTCGAATAGTCAAAATGCGGTTAGTGAAGCCGATTTCTTCGCTAACCATCCATATCATCTCGAAATAGAAAAATTAAGTCGTCGTATTCTTGCGTCTTCTACACTAGGAGCACAATACGAAACCCACTGGTACTATGAGCGACTGCGTGCACAGTATACGAATGATGTGATTCGCAATCGTGCAAAACGGGATCGTGATATATTTACTCGGCGTAACCCCAAGAGTCAGCTTATAACCAAAACCGATCTAGCCAAAGTACTTGGTTGTTGGTGGCTTGTGCCTCATATTGTTAGCCGTGGAGCTCAAACTAATTTTCAGTCTATCGCACCAAAACTAATTTCCATATGGGACGCGGACCGGAATGTCATTAATGAATGGTATTTCCAGAATCTAGTAGCCATGAGCATTATTTATCGTTCAACGCAAGCAATTGTCTCACAGCAAAGTTGGTATGAGGGTGGGTATAGAGCTAACATTGTAGCTTACACGATCTCTAAGCTGGTTCACTACGTGAAAACAAAGTATCCACATCACGAACTTAATTTACATACAACCTGGCGTTCACAAACAGTGTCTGAATTACTATCGCAACAAATTGCGATAATTGCCAAAGTGGCATTTGATGTAATTACGAATCCACCTAGAGGTGCTGCAAATATTACACAGTGGGCGAAAAGAGAGGCCTGCTGGAATCAACTCGAGAAAGAACCAATAGAAGAAGTTCAGGGATTCAGTAGTTTACTTATGTCGATTGATGATATTAGAAAACTAAGTGCAGCTAAACGAGAAGATCAAAAACTAGTTAATGCTATGCAAGCTATTAATGAACTACTTCAGTTAAGGGAACAATACCCTGACATATTCTTACGTGTACGTGATTTCCTCAAAAAGGAACGTATAACCATTAGCATGCAACAAGCGAATGCACTATCACGTGTAAGCAATGCATCATTTATGCCTAGTGATAAACAAGCAACGGATTGTATGAAGTTACTTCAGATCGCTGAGGCAAATGGATTTCAAAGAAATCCTTAGATAATCATCATCAGGAGTCATTGTTTCTTATCTTTATAATTGAACACATGCCGAATATTAAAGGAGTCTTACATTGACACTAAACACACCTGATCAAAATGCACACCCGAATAATGAGTTGCTTGATCTTATCGGATATGGTCTTGCAAAGTTTAACAGGGCAATAATAAACGAGTTTGGCTTTACGACAAAAACTTCTTTCTATCAATATTTTGTGAATCTTCGTATCGCAGAGACAATTTATGTCATCAAGAATCGTCAAGATCATTTTGATCCATTCTTTGATAATGGTCGGAAAGGGTGGTGGCAAGACTACGAATACTTTAAACATCGAAAAGATATCATTGATGAAACATTTGGCAACATGAACGTTACCCAATTTGCAATATACATTAAAGGGTATATTGTTGATAAACGGTTCACCCCATTACACTAGTTCAATTATACGCACCCGTCTCTACGAAGGTTCGAT
>CAZLBA010000130.1:0-9164 GCA_964557555.1 uncultured Beijerinckia sp. | reverse complement strand
ATGGCGGAAGCCTGAGCCATGGGCGTTGATGTGTACCAGACAACCTTGCCTTCTTTCTTGGCAGCGGCCTCATCGACTTGAGCCAATGCGGGTGTGGCACAAAGCGTCAGGGCTGTAATCCCTGACACCACCACACGCCGAGAAACACTCATCACCACACTCATGGCTTCCTCCGTATCTTAGTGATCGCCGGTGTAGATCGGATCCTGCTGTGCGAAGAAGTTATGAAGGATCTCATAGACCATCTTATAATTCTTCTGCTGGAAGGATGCGTGCGAAATGCCCTTCATCACGATGAATTGCTTGTCAGCATTGGGCAGCTTCTTGAAGAACTCGATGAGGTCATCAAAGCTTGCAATGCCATCATATTCACCACGCATGATCACCGTCGGCATGGTGAGCTTGAGCGGGTCATTGACTGGCAGCTTTGAACACATATCGACATAGGTGCCGGTCGGCATCGAGTCATCAAGCGAGAGAATCGCATCCGCGAAAGCCTCGACCGTCGCCTTGTCGGCGCAGCCGGGATGGTCACGATCGAAAATGCTATGCACGAAGGCACGATCAATCGGGCGACGATTGCGGGCAATGAAGTCGGGCAGTTTCTTCTTGCGGTCAGCCAGGGTGGGGCTGCCTTCGCCTGTCCAAACATAAGCATCGAGCGCAAGACGCTTGACGCGCTCCGGATGGCGCTCAGCCAATGCAGCTGCACGCAGCGCACCCGACGAGATACCATAGACGAGCAGCGGGCCACAGTTGCGTGTCTTGAGGATATATTCGGACACGGCAGCGAGGTCGTCCGCGCCATTGGCGATATCGCAATTGATAGGCCGATGCTTGTCGGAGCGTCCGTAACCTTCCATATCGCAGCACCAAGTATCGTAACCGCGCGCGGCAAACCAGTCCATGACGGAGGAGTCAGGACGACCGGGCACTGTCAGATCAAAAGTGGGCTGCGATGCCATGGAAGAGCCATGGACAAAAAGAATGGTGCCCTTCTTGCTCTCCGGGGAACCGGCATATTTTTCCCACATGAAGAGGTTGATCTCCCCCTTCTTCGTCCAGTGTTCCTGCGACTTGATTTCAGCTGACATGTTTTCCCCTTTCAGATGTCGAGCAGAGTTTAAGCGGCGAAGAAAGTGCAACGGTTGGCCTCAATGGAGAGGCTTACTTCGGCACCTTGATCGAGAAGCTGCAACGGGTGCGTTTGTACGCGCAAAGTCGCACCTGAAGCGAGTGCGATTTGATACTCGCATAGATTGCCAAGGAAGACGCGGTCAAGGACCCGCGCGGGGCACAGGCCCTGTCCTGTTGTATTGAGCACGATATTCTCAGGGCGGACCACGAGATCAACCACCCCTGAAGATGCGGTGACCCCGCTCAGCGTAAAGTCCTTGCAAGCGAATTGGCCATTGGCGACCTCGCCCCGCACCATATTCACCGTTCCCATGAAATCCGCGACGAAACGGTTGGCGGGTGTGACATAAACATCAACAGGACGTCCAAGCTGCTGCAGCTTGCCTTCGTGAATGACAGCAATCTGGTCTGATAGCGCCAGCGCCTCAGCCTGATCATGCGTCACATAAACAAAGGTGATGCCAGTGCGGCGCTGCAACTCTTTCAGCTCACCCCGCATACGTTCACGCAGCTTCGCATCAAGATTACTGAGTGGTTCGTCGAGCAAGAGAATATCGGGGCGCACGACGAGGCTGCGCGCCAGTGCCACACGTTGCTGCTGACCACCGCTCAGCTCATTGGGATAGCGCGTCTCATAACCGGTGAGATTGACCATAGCGAGTGCATCAGCCACAGCCTTTTCCATCTCCCGCTTCTCAACCTTGCGGATCATGAGGCCGAAGGCGACATTTTCGAACACGGTTTTATGCGGCCACACAGCGTAGTTTTGAAACACCATGCCCATGCCGCGGCGCTCAGGCGGCACGACATTGCCTCTGGCCGATAACAAGCGGCCATTGACGCGGATCTCACCCTCATCCGGCTCAAGATAGCCGGCAATCAAGCGCAGCGTCGTTGTCTTGCCGCAACCCGACGGCCCCAGCAATGTGAGGAATGTATTGTCGGGGATGTTGATTTCCATGTTGCTGACCGCCGGCATATCCGACTTCGCACCATAGGATTTGGAGATGTTGTTGATATGGATACCAGCCATCAGGCGGAAACTCCCATCGGATCGGACGGAGAACGACCAGCTGCCTTCTTGCTCAACCAATTGGCGAGCAGCATGGCGATGCTGATGATGATCATGTTGACGATGGCGAGTGCGGCGACGCGCTCGGTCTGGCCGGTCTCGTAAAGATTATAGACCGCGACTGCCAAGGTCATGGAAGAGGAGCTGAACAGCAGAATGGATGCTGACAACTCCTGAATGACAGGAACAAAAACGAGAAGCCAACCGGCGAACAGACCGGGGCGGATCAGCGGCAAGGTGATCTCGCGCATGGTTGTGCCCCAACTTGCGCCAAGGACACGAGCACTTTCTTCCAGTGAAGCATCCACCTGTCGCAGGGATGAATTGGCTGAGCGCACCGCAAGCGGGACATAGCGACCCACATAGGCCAACAGCAGGATGGTGAGCGTGCCATAAAGCGAGAAAGGCATTGCCAGCCAGAACTGGATCAGGGCCACAGCCATCACAATGCCCGGCAGGCCAAGCGGGATGATGGCCGCATAATCCAGCAATTTACGACCTGGCATGGTGGTTCGCAGATCAATCCAGCTCACCACCGCGCCGATCAACACCGCAAAGCTTGCTGCAGCAATCGCCAGATAAAGCGAATTGGTGATAGCGCGCTGCGTCACATCATATTCAAACAGGACAAAGCGGTAATTGTCGAAGGTCAGATTTTGCCAGAAGTTGAGGCCCCAGGACTTGGAGAAGGAGAGCGCAATCAAAGCTGCATAGGGCAGGATGATGGCAACCAGCGTCACTGCGAGACAAAAGCCAAACACAATCCAGCGCCAGAGCCCCAGATCGACCAGCTGCGGCCTTGCGCCCTTGCCACCCAGCATCACATAAGATCTGCGTGCAAGAAAACGCCTTTGCAGATAAAGCGCCAGGATCGTGATGCCGACGAAGAGCAACGAGAGAGCCGAGGCCAAACCATATTCAGGCGGATAATCGAAGAGGGAATAGATGCGCGTTGGCAGGGTGAAGATACGCGCAGGCAGACCGATGATGGCTTGCGAGCCAAACAAGGCGATTGCATTCACAAAGGCAAGCAAGGTGCCAGACAGAATGGCTGGAGCGACCAGCGGCAGGGAAATGGTCAGGGCTGTACGGAACTTGCTCGCGCCCAAAATCTGTGCGGCTTCTTCATAACTCGCATCGACTGATTTCAACGCGCTGGCTGTCAATAGAAAGACAAAGGGGAATGTGTGCAGCGTCGTCACCATGACGAGGCCGGACATGCTGAAGATATTGAAGGTGAGATGCGGCATCTGCAGAACATCCCTGAAGAAGATGTTCAACAGTCCGGAATTGGGGGCAAGCAAACCGACAAAGGCAATGGCGGTGAGGAATGGCGGTGAGAGATAGGACAATGTCGCGGTTGCATAAATGAGCGGCTTGCCCGGTACATTGGCGCGGCTGACCGCCCAGGCGAGGGGCACGCCAATCAGAATGCTGAACAAGGCCGTCCAGCCACCCAGAATGAGCGAATTGACGAGTGCCTGACGTGTCAGGCGACTTGAGACCGCTTCGATGAAATTTTCGAAACTGAAGCCTTGTTCACCCCGCATACTGCCAATGAGCAGCGAGCCAACCGGCAAGACAATCAGGATCAGGATAGCAAGTGCAGCCGTCAGGAAGACGGCATTCTTGATGATCTCGCCTTGCAGATCGCGCAAGGACGCACCCTCTTTCACTTGCACGGGTGCAACCGGGCTAACACCGCTCATGCAGCACCTTCATTGTTCATCTCCTGCCTGAAGAGGCAGGCGCGTCTGACGCGCGCCCTGCATCTGTCATGTCGATCGGCGGCGTTCAGCCCACCGGGTTTGAAAGCGTGCCCATCGGCTCAATGGTGACATCCACCACATCGCCCTTTTTGAGATATTTCGGCGGGGTGAAGCCGATCCCAACACCAGCTGGCGTGCCGGTGGCAATAAGATCGCCGGGCTCCAGCGTGATCCGCTTGGAAATGGTTTCGATCAAAGTTGGAATGTCGAAGATCAGGTCACGAACACTCGCATCCTGACGCAGCTCACCATTCACCTTGGTGGTGAGATGAAGCTTGGTGGGATCCGGGATTTCATCCGCCGTGACGATGCTAGGGCCCATCGGGCAGAAACCGTCAAGGCTTTTGCCAAGGAACCACTGCTTATGCGCGCTTTGCAAGGTGCGCGCCGTAACATCATTCACGATTGTATAGCCGAAGATATGATCAAGCGCATTGGCCTTTGAAATGGCGCGCGATGCGGTGCCCATGACCAGCGTCAGCTCCCCTTCATAATCGACCGAATTGGTTTCATCGAGCCAAGCGGGAATGGTTTCGCCAGGACCAATCACACTGCTGGGTGCCTTGGTGAAAACGATTGGCAAATCGGGCACGGCACTGGTCGATGTGGAATCAAAACCACTGGCATGAAACTCTTTGGCATGTTCGTGGTAATTCTTGCCAACGCAAAAGATGTTGCGCGCGGGACGCGGAATTGGTGCAAGCAGGCGTGCAGAGGCCATGGCAATCTGCGGCGCCTGACTGGCCGCATCTTTCAACGAGGCGATCGCTGACAGACCCGCCCGCACAACAGACAACACATCGCGATGCGCGGTCGCGCTTGCCAGATCAGCAATCATCTGGCCGTCGAGCGCTCCCAAGCGCGCACCGCGACCATCATCAAACATCACCAAACGCATGGAAGCTCCTTTTGATGCGCATTTCGCCTTGCGCTATTCAACCTTGCCGATCTTCTGGACTGCCTTGATGAGGCGCGCGCTATCGGCATCCACGAATTTCTGGAAGTCAGGCGCATCAAGCCAGGCTGGTGGACTGCCGGCATTGGAGAAGATCTGCGTGATTTGCGGATTGCTCATGGCAGCACGCATTTCGGTCCGCAGCCGCTCAATGACAGGAGCAGGTGTGCCTTTCGGTGCAAACAAGCCAGCCCAGATGTAGAATTCGACATTGGGATAGCCAAGCTCCTTGAAGGTTGGCACATCCGGGAATGACGAAACCCGCTTGTCACCCCAGCAGGCCAACACGCGAATAGCGCCTGCATCGGCCTGCGGCTTCAACACGCCGGGGGCTGAAGCCAGCGCCTTGGTCGAGCCTTGCAACATGGCATTCAGGGCCGGGCCAGCGCCGGTGAATGGCACATGCAGAAGCTTGATCCCCGCTTCCGTGGCAAACATCTCCATCGCCACATGCAAGGTGCCATAGGGGCCTGAAGAGCCATAAGGGATCTTGCCGGGATTGGCCTTGGCATCTTCCACGAAGTCCTTCACGGTCTTCCACGGCGCACTGGCAGGCACGGCAAGCAAGGTCGGGTCCGCAAGGACGCGCGCGATGGGGATGAAATCGCTCACTTCATAAGCGGGGGGACGCGCAAAGAGGCGATCGGCTTCGGGCAAGACCGCGAGCGAGGAAAGCGTCATCAAAAGCGTGTTGCCATCAGGCTCGGCACGCGCAACCGCCGCATTGCCTGTCTTGCCGCCACCACCGCCTTTATTCTCCACGATGACCGACTGTCCCAGCCGCTCGCGCAGGGCTTCTGCAATGGGGCGGGCAGCCAGATCGCCTTGTCCACCGGGAGGGAAAGGCACGACCATGGTGATGGTGCGGTTGGGCCACTGGCTCTGGGCCATGGCAGGCATCCCGAAGGCGGGCGAGAGGGCGAGGCCCATGACAACCTGACGGCGGTCCATTCGTTTCATCCCCAGCTTGGCATTATTGATGGGCATTAGATGGGGCGGAGGGTGCAGCTCGGCAAGTGGCCGTCAGACAACTTCAGCTTGGCCATTGGCGGCTTTGAGCGCTCAAGAAGCTGGTTGCGGCGCCGTCTTTTAAGGTGATGATGGTGACAAGCCATGGGAGCTGCGGCCCAAATGAACCTGAAGCCTGCCATTGCCACCTGCCTTGCCACTGGCCTCGCTTGCCTCTTTGGAGCAACCGCTCACGCGCAGGGAATCAGCAGCTGGACGCTCTACCGAGGCGCTGGCCCTTCCAAGTCGCTCGTCTATGAAACAGGGGGCAAGATTCCCTTCGCCGTCACCTGTGAGAAATTCGAACTCGGACTATGGGTGCTCTCGTCAGAAACAGCTCCAAAAGCCAAGACCGGCGCCTTCTCGCTGGCCGGTGCCAACAAACAATTCTTCTTCTATTCCGGTGCCGCAAAGCCTGACCGGGGCGGCATGGCGATTGAAGTGCCCCTGCCCTTCAACGCACCTGTCTTCGCGCTGATCGAAAGAGGCGACTATCTGGTGCGCGAAACCAGCGGCAAGGTGATTGCCGACGTAAAACTCGCTAATCCGCAAGTGAAAGATTTTGTGTTTGATTGCCGAAAGCCATGATCACGCAACAAAAAACCCGGCAGCCCGAAGGCTACCGGGTCACACACTGGAGTGTGCTGTCGCTCTATTAGAAGCGATAGTTCACGCCGCCACGCACGATGGTGACGGAGTTGTTGAAGTTGAAGTTGTAACCGCTGTAGTCGTTCGTGCCGGCAACGCGCTTGCTGCCGAAGTCACCGTAAAGGGCTTCCGCCTTCAGCGAAACAGTACGCGTGAGGGCGTGCTCAAGACCAGCACCCACAACCCAGCCCCAGTTCCAGCCATCCGTGGTCGGATGCGGCGCGTCTGAGTTGTAATAGGTGTAGGTGCTCTTGATGTTGGCAGCGATCGCGCCACCGGTCAGGAAGAGCATGGTGTTGTTGACGGCAAGACCAGCGCGAGCGCGCAAGGTGCCATAGGCGTTGAGGTCGCTGGCTGCCCATGAATAGGGGTCGTTCGCATCGCTGCGGCCGTTCTTCGAGCCAGAGTTGTAGCTCAGGTCAGCTTCGAGGCCATAAACGAGATTGCCGCTCTGCATGTTGTAGCCAAGGGTACCGCCAATGCTGAAGCCCTTGCTGTTGGCTTCGTCACGACCCTGCGAGTTGTAATAGTCGAGGTCTGACACTGACGAGTTGTGAGCGGCCATGCCACCGACGAGACCGACATAAGCGCCCGTCCAGGAGAAGGCAGCGAGCGGCGAAGAAGCGGGAGCCGAACGAGCCGGCAGGTCAGCCGCGAAAGCTGAGGTGGAGGCCAGGAGACCGGCCACGAAAGCGACGTTCTTGAGGTTCATTAAATTTATCCTTTTTAGGCGTTAGACCCGCCGCTCAAAGAATAAAAATTACTGACGATTTCTACTTGTAAAAGGACAAGCTGCTGCTTTGTCTTGTGATTTGTCGTATTTTGGCCACATGCTCATAAAGTTACAAAGGATACTTTTTATATATTCAATATACCCCTAAAAGTTTTCGGTATGCCTCAGAGCTCAGCAACGTTTCAGCGAAATCTCGTCTCTTGGCGGAAGTTCGAGAGGATCAGTCAGGCCGCGCTAGCGGCTGAACTCAAGGTGAGCCAGCAAGCGGTCTCCATGTGGGAACGGGGGGCTGACCGCCCCTCTCCAGCAAAAATGGCGGAGATCCGCGCCTTGATGGCCAAAACCGATCCGGTTCGATTTGAGTTGGCCTTTATCCGCCAGCAACAGTCCATCCGCACGCTCTTCGATACGGATGGCGTGAGGATGATTGGATATTCAGAAGGCTTCGCAAAAGTTTGGCCGCAATTCACGCGGTTTGAGAATTACGCGCTTGAAGATCATCTGGTCGGCGAAGTCGCTGCCATGATGGGCTCGCGCGAGATCAGGCAGGGCATCATCGGTGGAGAGATTGCAATGGCCTCCGGCGTCTCGGATCGTCATGCCAATATCGACGCGGACACCGCCTTCCGTCATCGCTGGTTCGTCGGGTTCCGCCGTTATGGCTGGCGCGTGGTGGGCGACATGGTCTTTGAAGCCTGCGATCCATCAACGCCCACAGGCATCGAGACACTCCTGCGCGTGGATGAAATCACTTCGTGAGGACTACGCCGCTCAGGCGGTGACATGCGAGAGGATTGAGGCACAAAGCTTTCAAGCCCGAATACCAATCGCAACATTCTCGACGCCATAAACTTGATGGCGATGGCAGCATCAATTTTACGAAAATAATTTTCGGGAAATTATTTCGCACATGCGCATGGACACGCGGAAAAAGCCGACCCTTCAAGCAAGAAGGTGAAAAACTTTTGCGTTTTTAGCGACAGCAACCGTCAGCTCAAAAATATATACTTGGTGAAATCAGAAGTTTCATACCTGCGCCATCAGTCGAAGCGTCAAGGACTGAAGACATGGAAACTCCGCTTTCAGATGCTGACCTTGTTGGAAAAAGACTCAGGCAGGCGCGCAAGACGCAAGGGCTGACCGTTGAGCAACTCGCACAGAGGCTACAACTGAGCGCGCAGGCCGTGAAAAAATGGGAAAGTGGAGCAGCAACGGTTCAATTCGCCAAGCTCGGCCGGCTCGCACGCATATTGAACACAACGCCAGACGCTTTGCTCGGATTTCCCAGCAGCGTTCCGATTGAACGGCTACGCCCGGTTCTCAAAAGCTTGTTCGTTGTCTTGAACATCCCGCGCGACGAAGCAGAAAAAATCCTCGACCAAATCGAGGAAATCCTGATGCGCAAAGTCATCGAAGCCCCCGATCTGGATGAAAATGTCGTGCTGCAAGTGATCGCGGAATCCCGTTTCCGGGAAACCCTCTACACGCCACCCCCTGTCCGCACGACCAACCAGCCACAACCAACAGATTGCTAAAGCGGAATGGTGCTGCCAGAGAGGATCGAACTCTTGATCTCCCTTACCAAGGAAGTTCAACTTGTTTGTTGTTTAACGAGCATACACAGCAAACAAAGGGTTTCTCAATTTTTTAAGCACTTGGTGTCCGCATAGACACGCATAAAGCGGGTTTAGACCTACAAAACCGGTGCCGCGATGCAGCGCAAAATCGAAATCTGCGCCGTGATCCGAGGCTGTCTAAGTGGACATTTTTTGGCGAGCACCCGCAAAAACAAAAAAGCCCGCCAAAAAGCAGGCGGGCTTTCGGACGGAGCGTTTTTAAGCT
>CAZLBA010000129.1:0-9288 GCA_964557555.1 uncultured Beijerinckia sp. | reverse complement strand
AATCTCTGCGCCGCTGCTGCATGCAGATAGGCAGCGGCGGAGGTCGCTTCGAAGGGGGGCATGGACTGAGCCAGCAGCCCGGTGATGATCCCCGCGAGCACGTCTCCGGAGCCTGCTGTGGCGAGCCAGGGCGGGGCATTGTGGAGGATGGAGGCGCGGCCATCGGGGGCGGCGACGACGGTGTCGGGGCCTTTTAGCAAAACCACCGCGCCAGTGGCTTTCGCGGCGTTTCGGGCGCGCGTGAGCTTGCTGTGAAATGACGTTTCACAACGCGCTCCCGACTCAGCATTTGATTCAAGCGGGAATCCTTCCCCGCTGAAAAGTCTCGCAAATTCCCCCTCATGCGGGGTGAGCACCGCTGGCCCTCGTGAGCGTTTGAGTCCCCTCACCAACTCCATCGGCTCACCAGCAAAACTGGTCAGTGCATCGGCATCGAGCACCACCGCACGGGCTGCCGAAGCGCCCCGTAGCGCCGCCGAAACGAGCCGCCTTGTGCCCTGCCCGACCCCTGCGCCGGGACCGATGGCGACGACGTTTTTGCGCGGGTCTGAGAGGATCGTCTCAAGCTCTTCGGGCCCGTCACAAGGGGTCAGCATGACCGCCGTCAGATGGGCGGCATTGATGGTGAGCGCCTCGCGCGGGGACGCCAGAGTGACGAGGCCCGCCCCCGTCCTGAGCGCTCCGCGCGCCGTCAGCCGGGCCGCCCCGGTCATCCATGGCCCGCCCGAAACGACCAGCGCATGGCCCCGCGAATATTTGTGCCCCGTCCTCTGTGGCACTGGCAGAAGGTGCTGCCAAAGGGCTGGCTCGTTCAAAAAAGTCTGGGGCTGGATCGTCTCCAGCACCCCTGCCCCGATGCCGATCTGAGCCAAATGGAGCCTGCCGCAAAGACTGCGGCCCGGCTCCAGAAAATGCCCCGGCTTGAAGCGGAAAAAGGTGACGCTGGCATCGGCCTCGATGGCCACGCCCCTCGCTTGCCCGGTCGCCCCATCAAGTCCTGAGGGCACATCAACTGCGACCACGCGGCCGCCCTCGGCGGACCTCCACCTATTGACCCGCTCGACCGTTGCGCGAGCGAGCCCGTCAAGATCGCGTGCCAGGCCTGCTCCAAAAAGGGCGTCGATAACGAGCCCCACGCCGGTGAAATCGAGCGCTTCAAGCGCCGCGACCGGCCCCGACCAGCTCGCCGCGGCAAGAGCAGCATCGCCCCTCAGAGCTGCCCGGTCTCCCAAAAGATAAAGCCGGACCTCCCAGCCCCGCGCCGCCAGCACACGCGCTGCCACGAAACCATCGCCCCCATTGTTACCCGGCCCGCAGATGACGGCGATGGCCTGCGGCAAGGGCGCGAGATTGGCCGCGACGTCGGCTACGGCCGCACCTGCCCGCTCCATCAAGTCGATGCCGCGCGCGCCACCCGCGATCGTCAGGCGATCGGCCTCGGCCATCTCAGCGGGGGTCAGGAGTTCAACTTTGCTCATAAGAGCATGATGGGGCGGTCCGTCGCCCTGCGCAATGATTGACGTCAGTTTCGGCGCAAGCTAGAGGGCAGCCATGAGCACTGACCGAACAGACGGCCCCCAGCATCCGCGCAAGGCAAGGTTCGCTCTGGGCGAGATCGTCAAACACCGCAAATATCCCTTCCGCGGCATCATCTTTGATGTCGATCCCGTCTTTGCGAATACGGAAGAGTGGTGGCTGTCCATCCCCGAAGATGTGCGCCCTACCAAGGAACAGCCCTTTTATCATCTGCTCGCTGAGAATGCGGAGACGGAATATATCGCTTATGTGTCGGAGCAGAATTTGTTGCCCGACGATTCAGGCGAGCCGCTGCGCCATCCGCAAATCGCGGACTATTTCGAACAAGATGACAATGGCGACTATCATCCGCGCCGCTATCCGATGAACTGAAACGAAAAGCGCCCCGTCACCGGGGCGCTTTGTTATGTGAACCTTGCGTCACTCAGCGGGGGGCCGCTGCGCCACCCTGTTCGCGCTTGCGCTCTTCTTCAGCGCGGCGCTGCATTTCGTCCTGCAGCTGCTTTTGCTGCGCTTCGAGCACCTTGGGATCAATCGGCGGGCCGTCATAAACCTTCGCGAAGCCCTGGAGAGGCGCGCTGAAGATGACTTCCAAATTCTGCGTGTTCTTGACCGAGATGCGCAGCATCTTGCCCTTTTTGAGCTGGTCAATGGTTGTTCTTGCCACGCGCGCTTCAGCGATACAGCCATTGGGCAGGCAGACTTCAAATGCACCTTCGCTCACACCGCCAGCGCCATCATCAACCGCAAAACGGATGCCGGGACGCAGCAGGAAGGACGGCGGAAGGAAGAAGCGGAACAGACGTTGATCTTCGCCCTTCATTTCCATCACAGCGAAAGAGAGGACCGGCGAATTGCCATCCTGCACGCCGAAATTATGCACGACCGTGCAGACCTCTTTCTTGATGCTGGGATCTTCACCGCAATATTTCGTCCAGTCACCATTGAGCTGAACCAGATCGACTTGCTGGGCAGCAGGCGCCTGAGCCTGTGGCGCAGGAGCTGGCGCAGGCTTGGCAGGCTGGCTGGGTGCAGGCTTGCTTGGCGGCGGCTTCTGCGGCTGCGGCTGCTGATTTTGCTGGGCAAGCGCGGGGGCGCTGACCAGAACAGTCACAAGCGCGGCCATGCCCAAGCGCTTCAGGGAAACACCCATTTCCGTTCCTTTCGACTGAGACCCTATGCCGGGTACTCCATCCTCCGCCTTTCCAGCCCTCGCTGCAGCGCTCGTGGAGCGCCCTGCTCATCAGACTCGAATGCGGCGATAAGTTGACCCGGCCCTCATATCCCCTTCGGCCCCCAATTTCCAGCGCCTTCAGCGCTCATAAAAGGGCCAATATCACAGGGGAGATGACAGACGATGACGCCAGAGCTGCCTTTCTCTAGGGTTGGGGCATGACTTTCCCTGCGATTCGTTCAGCCTGCCGGGCATTTGCTGCCTTGATGCTCGCCTGTTCGCTCGGCTTTGCGGCCGCCTGCGCAGGCGAAGCGCGTCACGCGATTGCCATGCATGGCGAACCCGCCTTGCCTGCGAATTTCATCCACTGGCCCTATGCCAACCCCGATGCGCCCAAAGGCGGGCGGCTGGTGATCGGCTTTCAAGGCACCTTCGACAGTCTCAACCCCTTCAATGTGAAGTCCGGCTCGACCGCTCAGGGCCTGAATGTGAATGTCTTCCAGACGCTGATGGCGCGCAATTGGGATGAGCCATTTACACTCTATGGCCAAATCGCCCGCAGCATCGAAACCAATGCTGATCGCTCGCATGTCACTTTCCATCTCGACCCGCGGGCGCGTTTTTCGGATGGCACGCCGATCACCTCGGAAGATGTCCGCTTTACTCTGGAACTGCTGCGCGAAAAGGGCCGTCCACAAAGCCGCAACACCTATTCCATGGTGAAGCAAATCAGGACGCCAGATGCGCAGACGATCATTTATGACCTCACCGGCGCGAATGACCACGAATTGCCGCTCATTCTTGCCTTGATGCCAGTGCTGTCGAAGAAACATACAAATGTCGAGCGCTTCAGCGAAACAAGCCTTGAGATCCCCGTGGGCTCCGGCCCCTATGTCATTACACAAGTGCTGCCCGGCCAGAGCCTGACCCTGAAGCGTAATCCCGACTATTGGGCGAAGGATTTGCCGACCAGCAAAGGCCTCTACAATTTCGACGAGCTCCGCATCGAATATTACCGCGATGCGACGGCACTTTATGAAGCTTTCAAAGCGGGCCTCATTGATTATCGCGAAGAGACGAACCCATCGCGCTGGCGCAATGGCTATGACTTCCCTGCCATCAAGGACGGACGCGTGAAAGTGGAAGAGCAACGCCTTGGCCTGCCGAAAGGCTTGCAGGGCTTTGCCTTCAACACGAGACGCGATGTGTTCAAGGATGTGCGCGTGCGGGAAGCACTCGGCATGATGTTTGATTTTGAATGGATCAACACCAAGCTCTTTGGCGGGCTTTATACCCGCACCAAAAGCTTCTTTGACGAGTCAGACCTCTCCAGTGTTGGCCGACCCGCCGATGCACGCGAGCGGGCCATGCTGGCGCGTTTCCCCGATGCTGTGCGCGCGGACATCATGAAAGGTGAATGGCAGCCGCCCCGCAATGACGGGTCAGGACGCGACCGCGACAATGCCCGCCGTGCCGTTGCCTTGCTGAAAGAAGCCGGCTTTGTGATGCGCGATGGACAAATGGTCGAAGCGCGCAGCGGCCAACCTCTTCGCTTTGAGATCATGGTGGGCGACCGCTCGCAAGAACGTCTTGCGGTGCATTTTGCCAATACGCTGTCGCGCATTGGCGTTGAGGTGCGCGTGCGACTGGTGGATGAAGTTCAATATCAGCGCCGCCGCCAGAAGTTCGATTTCGACATGATGATCGGCAGCTGGTTTGCTTCGGCCTCTCCGGGCAATGAGCAACGCTCGCGATGGGGTTCTGCCAGCGCGTCGCAAGAAGCGTCTTTCAATCTCGCAGGTGCGCGCTCACCCGCACTTGATGGGTTAATCAATGAGATCCTCGCAGCGCGTTCGCGCGAGGATTTTGTGGCCGCCGTGCGCGCTTATGATCGCGTGCTTCTGTCAGGCTTCTATGTGGTGCCGCTTTTCCACGTGTCCCATCAATGGTTCGCCTATTCGGCCAAGCTCGCTCATCCTGAACGCGCTGCGCGCTATGCCTCGCCGCTTTATGGAGCCACGCTTGATTCATGGTGGCGCGTTACGCCTTGAGGATCGAATGACCAAAGCTTCTCTCAATCTGGATGTCGTATCAGATGCCGTCTGCCCGTGGTGCTACATTGGCAAGCGCAATCTTGATGCAGCGCTTGCGCAACTCACCGATCTCCAGGTGACGGTGAACTGGCGGCCCTTCCAGCTTGACCCAACGATCCCGCGGGAGGGCATATCGCGTCATGAGTACATGGCACGCAAATTCGGCCCGGAAAAAATCGGGGAGATCCATACGCGACTGGAGGGGGTCGGCAAGGCGGTCGGCATCGACTTTGCCTTTGACAGGATCGAGAAGTCACCCAACACACTCAATGCGCATCGCCTGATCCGCTGGTCCCAATCAAGCGGCAAGCAGACACAAGTGGTAGAAGCGCTGTTCAATGCCTATTTTACACAAGGCAAGGATATTGGTGCGCAAAGCGTGCTAACCGAAATCGCCGCCGGCGCGGGGCTCGATGCAAGAGAAATTGGCGCGGCCTTGCAGACGGATCATGATGAAAAAGACGTACAGGAGGAGATCGCCACCGCCATGCGCATGGGGGTGAGTGGTGTCCCTTTCTTCATCATCGCGGGCCGCTATGGCATGTCCGGCGCGCAACCGCCCGACATGCTGGCTGATGTGATCCGCAAGGCATCCACAGAGACTGAGGCTTAGGCCGCCTTCTTCTTTTCTGCGATATTGACGAGGGTGCGCATGATGAGGCGCGTGCCTTCGAGACGATCCTTGACCGTGTCAAAATCGCGGATGAAAACGACGCGCATGTCAGGACGCACTTTCGCTTCCGGCCCCTGCTCATGCACATAGCGCACAAGCCCTGCCGGATTGGCGAAGGAATTGTCACGGAAGCCGATGATGACCCCCTTGGGGCCAGCATCTACCTTGTCGACATGGGCGCGGATGCAAAGCATCTTGATCGAGACCAGACGCATCAATAGCTCGACCTCCTCCGGCATCGGACCGAAGCGGTCAATCATCTCACCTGCGAAGCTCTCAATCTCTTCCTCGCTTCTGAGATTGGACAGACGGCGATATAGCTGCATGCGCAATGTGAGGTCTGGCACATAGTCCTCAGGAATGGTCACGGGTGTCCCCATGGTGATTGTGGGAGACCATGCCTCTTCAGCCGGCTCATCAATGCCCGCCTTTAACGCTGCAATCGCTTCCTGCAACATCTGCTGATAAAGCTCGTAACCGACTTCCTTGATATGGCCCGACTGTTCATCACCAAGGAGATTGCCAGCGCCACGAATATCAAGGTCGTGACTTGCAAGCTGGAAACCTGCGCCAAGTGACTCCAGCGATGAGAGAACCTTCAACCGCTTTTCAGCCTGTGGCGTGATGGTGCGATTGGCAGGCACAGTAAAGAGCGCATAAGCGCGCGTCTTGGAACGGCCAACACGTCCGCGCAACTGATAGAGCGCAGCAAGACCGAACATATCAGCCCGATGAACGATGAGCGTATTGGCGGTTGGGATATCCAGCCCCGACTCGACGATCGAGGTTGAAACAAGAATGTCATATTTCCCCTCATAAAAGGCGGACATCTTCTCTTCGAGTTCGGTTGCCGACATTTGCCCATGCGCAACCACGAATTTTGCCTCAGGCACCGATGAGCGCAAGAAGGCTGCCGCCTCTTCCAGATCTTCGATGCGAGGGCAGACATAGAAAGCCTGACCGCCGCGATAGCGCTCACGCAATAAAGCCTCACGCACGATCAATTCGTCAAAGGGCGTGACGAAGGTGCGCACGGCCAGACGATCGACAGGGGGCGTTGCTATAATGGAAAGTTCACGCACGCCTGTCATGGCGAGCTGCATGGTACGCGGAATTGGCGTGGCAGACAGCGTCAGAACATGAACTTCAGCGCGCAGCGACTTCAGCTTTTCTTTATGCGACACGCCGAAATGCTGCTCCTCGTCAATGATGACAAGACCCAGATCGCGGAACTGGATCTGCTTTCCGAGCACGGCATGAGTACCGACGATGATGTCGATATCGCCTGAGGCAAGCCCCTCGCGCGCGGCCTTTTGCTCTGCTGAGCTGACCATGCGCGAAATCTGCGCAACCTTGATCGGCAGACCCTGAAAGCGTTGGCTGAAAGTGCGATAATGCTGGCGCGCCAGAAGCGTTGTTGGCACGACCACGGCCACCTGCTTGCCATTGATGGCAGCGGCAAAGGCTGCACGCAGCGCCACCTCAGTCTTGCCAAAGCCGACATCGCCACAAATCAGACGATCCATAGGGCGACCGGATGCGAGATCATCCAGCGTTGCCTGAATGGCATTCTGCTGGTCTTCCGTCTCATCGTAAGGGAAGCGTGCACAGAATTCATCATAGACGTGATCGGCAGGAACAAGACGCGGCGCTTCGCGCAACATGCGCTCAGCAGCGATCTTGATCAGGGCATGGGCAATTTCACGAATACGATTGCGCATCCGGGCGCGTCGTGATTGCCACGCAGCACCACCCAGCTTGTCAAGTTGCGCCTCGGTATCTTCTGAACCATAGCGGGACAGCAGCTCGATATTTTCCACCGGGAGAAACAGCTTGTCGCCTCCGGCATAATGCAGCTCAAGGCAATCATGCGGCGCACCGGCGGCGTCAATCGTCTGCAACCCAACAAAGCGACCGATGCCATGATCGACATGGACAACAAGATCACCTGCATTGAGCGTGCCAACCTCTGACAGAAAATCCTGCGCACGTTTCGATTTACGCCGCTGACTGATGAGACGGTCACCCAGAATATCCTGCTCACCAATGATGGCGAAGCTTGGCGTCTCAAAGCCCGCTTCAAGGCCTACGACAGAAATCGCTGTCGTGCCCTTGGGCAAGGCGAGCGCATCCGACAAGGTGTTTACGCTCTCTCGCTTCTTCAGCCCATGTTCGCTGAGAACGGTTGACAGACGCTCGCGCGAACCATCCGACCAACCTGCGACGATCACGCGCTTGCCGCTTTCTTGCAGACCATGAATATGTGCAACAGCAGCTTCAAACACATTCACGGCTTCATCTGTGCGTTCGGGGGCAAAATTGCGGCCTTGTTTGGCACCGCAATCAATCACCAGCTCCTTGCCATCTGGCTTTGCGAAAGTGGTCACGCGCGCAAGCGGCTTGCCACCGAGTGCATCTCGCCATCCTTGCGACGAGAGATAGAGTGCGTCAGGCGCCAGCGGCTTATAGGAAGAATGGGCTGGATCGACATCATATTGGGATTTGCGCGCTTCGTAATAATCCTCAATCTGCTTCAAACGCTCAACAGCAGCCTCTTCACTCAGAGGATCGAGCATGAAGGGCGCGGCGCCCACATAGTCAAAAAGCGTATCGGTCTCGCCGTAAAAAAGAGGCAGCCAATGTTCCATGCCCGCATGGCGGCGGCCTTCGCTCACCGCTTCATACAAGGCATCACCACGCGTCTGGCCACCAAATTTCTGCACATAGTTCTGACGGAAACGCGTCATCGTCTCGCTGGTCAGCGTCACTTCGCTCATCGGCACCAGATCAAGCCCGCGCACTTGGGCGATGGTACGCTGGCTTTCGGGATCAAAACTGCGGATCGATTCCAGCGTGTCCCCGAAGAAATCGAGACGCAGGGGCTGCGCCATTCCAGGCGCAAACAAGTCAATAATGCCACCGCGCTGCGCATATTCGCCTGTCTCACGGACGGTAGAAGAACGCAGGAAACCATTGGTTTCGAGCCAACGCACCAGCTCATCCATTTTCACTGCATTGCCCGGTGCTGCAGAAAAACTTTCAGCCGCGATCCATTTACGCGGCGGCACGCGCTGCACAAGACCATTCACAGTGACACAGAGAATACGCGGGCGCTCGCTTGATGAGCGCGTGCGCGCCAATCTTGCAAGCGCGGTCATGCGCTGCGATGCAATTGCTGCATTGGGGGAAACGCGATCGTAAGGCTGGCAATCCCATGCGGGGAGATGCAGCACCTCAAGATCAGGCGCCACGAAAGCCAGCGTCTCGGCAAAGGCGCGCGAGCGCTGCCCATCGCGGGCCACATGCACGATGGCAGCCGCGCGATCTTCTGCAGCACGCGCCACAACGCGCGTCAGATCGGCGGCAACGACTGCATCAAAACCATCAGGAACGGAAGCCAAAGTGAGCGAGCCGCCTTTGGCAAGCTGATCGGCGGCGCGCTTGAGATCGGTCATGTGAGAATCAAACGTTGATAGGGCCGGAATGGGTGTGGAATTGGCGGATACGTTCAAAGAAAGGCGTTTGCCACTGCGGCGGCGTTGGTACTTCGCCGGTCAACCACATCAAGACATCGCGGTCGATCTCTTCCATCAGGCGTTCAAACTCACCAAGCTCTGCCTCGGTCAGCGTCGGCAGATGGGCATCGGCAAACTTGCCCAGGATGATGTCCATCTCCCGCATGCCGCGGTGCCAGGCGCGAAACAAGGCGCGGCGACGACGCGGATCAAGATCAGCGCTGGACAACTGGGATTCGGGCATAGGGAACTCCTTAGCGCAAACGGCAACGCCCACCCGCGGGAAACGGGTGGGGT
>CAZLBA010000128.1:0-9368 GCA_964557555.1 uncultured Beijerinckia sp. | reverse complement strand
TAAGCCGCCTGACCGCGCATATAGATCATGGCATTGATGGCCGAACAGCCGCCAATCACCCGTCCGCGCGGATAAGCCAAATCACGGCCGTTCAAACCCGCTTCTGCCTCTGTGCGGAACATCCAGTCAGCGCGTGGATTGCCAATGGCGAAAAGATAGCCAACGGGAATGTGGAACCAGATCGAGTCATCCTTGCCGCCGACTTCGAGCAGCATCACCTTGTTGCGTGGATCCGCGCTCAGGCGATTGGCGAGCACGCAGCCAGCCGAACCAGCGCCGATGATGATGTAATCAAAAGTTTCCGCTGTTTCGCTCATGGCGCATCCGCTCACTAACCGCCAGTTTAGAGCCGCGCCGTCAGGCTCTCAAGCGCTCTTTGCGCCGGGCGTGAAGCGTTGGGCCGCTTGAAGTTTCAAGCACCTCAAAACTGAGATCAAAGGCATTTTGGAGATCAGGCATGAGATCGCGCGGTTTGCCATCTGCTGTGAGCAAACCATCGCGCATGATGATCATGCGGCTTGCATAGCGCATGGCGAGGGCCAGATCATGCAGCACACAAAGGATGATGCGCCCAGCCTGTGCCTGTGTGCTCAACAATTCCATCACTTGCAATTGCCAGGCTGGATCGAGCGAGGCAACAGGCTCGTCGAGTAAGAGAATAGGTGCATTCACGGCGAGTGTCCGCGCCAGCAACACGCGCATCCGCTCACCGCCTGAGAGATGATCGGCATTTTGATCAGCCAGCTGAGCAAGGCCACAGTGGTTGAGAGCGTCATCAATGATTGCATTATCATCGCGCGCTTTGGCGGTGCCTTCATGCGGCAGGCGACCAATGGCCACGACGTCACGCACCGGCATCGGCCAGGCAAGTGTTCCGTTTTGCGGCATGAAGGAAATATGCCGCGCACGGTCACTGGCATTCAGCTCCTGGAGAATCTCCGTGCCAAGCAGGATCTCACCTTCGCAAGGCAAGAGGCCAGCAATCGCCCGCAACAGAGATGTTTTGCCCGCACCATTGGGGCCGACCAGCGCGATGAATTCGCCGGCATCAGCATGGAGCGACACTCCATCGACGACATGCCTTCTGCCCAGCCTGACGCCGACATTGGTGAGATGCAGAAGCGCGCTCATGATTGCGCCCCGAATCTTGTGCGACCGGTGGCAACGAGCCAGAGGAAGAATGGCACGCCAAGGCACACGGTCAGCACGCCAACCTTCAGCTCGCTACTGGAGGGAATGAGCCGCACCGCAATATCAGACAAGAGTAACAGCAAGGCTCCTGCGAGGGCCGAAGGCCATAACAAGCGCGCAGGATCACCTTTGACGAAAGAGCGCACGAGATGAGGTGCGATCAAGCCAACGAAGCTGATCGCTCCCGAAACTGAAACGCCTGCCCCCACTCCCATGGCAACAGAGCTCACAGCGAGAAAGCGCAGAAGCGGCAGGCTGATGCCGAGGCTTGCGGCGACATCTTCACCCAGCGTCAACGCCCGCAATCCTCGGCCGAGGCGCAACAGAATGAAGGAGGCGAGAAGAATAAAGGGGGTGACTATCGCGACATGACGCATGGAGCGATCTTCGAAAGAGCCCATCAGCCAAAACACAACCTCCATCACCGCGAAAGGATTGGGGGAGAGATTGATGGTAAGGGCGGTGCCTGCACCCGCAAGGCTTGCAACAGCAAGGCCAGCCAGCAGGAGGGCAACGATGCTGCCTGAGCGCCCAGCCACCAGCCAGACGAGAAGGATGGAGCAAAGGGCGCCTAACATGGCGGCGAAGGGCAGGCCCCATGAGACAGCATCAGCAAGGCCAGCATAAAGCAGAATGGCCGCCCCAAGGGCCGCGGCCTGTGGCGCACCAAAGACGGCAGGTTCCGCCAGCGGATTGCGCAGCAAGCCTTGCAATACAGCACCGGACAGGCCGAGAATGAAACCAACCATCAATGCGAGCAGGAGACGCGGCAGGCGGATCTGCTGCAGGATGAGGCCCTCTGCGCCTTCACCTGTGATGAGTCCATGCCAGAGATCGGACAGAGTGAGGCCAGCCGGCCCGATCATGAGCGAGGCGAAACTGGCTGCGAGGAGGCTGATCAGCAGCACTCCGCTCAGCATTGCATCCCCGCCTGCCCTCACATCCACCTCACCAGTTTACGCGCAGACCCGCATAGAAGGAGCGGCCGGCGGTTCCGTAATTGTAAAGCTCTTCATAGCGAACATTGGTCAGGTTTTCAGCCCGCAGAAAAACACTTTTCGTCTGGTCGATCTTGTAATTGGCAATCGCGTCCAGCTTCACATAGCTCTTCAGCGGCACAACCGGCGCAGGCCATGTTGCCGAATTGAAATCTTTGTCAATGGCGCGGCCGACAAAGCTCACGCGCCCATCAAGATCCAGATTGGCAATGCCGAGATAAGTAAGCGTCAAGGCCGTACGGTTGCGCGGGCGGCGCAGCAGAGGTTCTGATGGATTCTTCTTTTCGGCTGTCACATAAGTATAGCTGAAGCGAGCCTTCAACAGGTCATCGACCAGAATCGTTTGACCCGATAGCTCAACACCCCGCGTAGTTGCATTGGCGACATTGTAATAGCAATTGCTTTGGCAATTGCCGATCGTCGTGTTCCATTCGATCAGATTCGAATAGACATTGTAGAAAAGCGTGGCTCCGATTTTGGTGTCGCGCCCAATCTTTTGGTCAATGCCGACATCATAGCCCTGATTCTTTTCCGGCATCAGGCCAGCCGCGCCATATTTGCTGAAGCGCTCGAAGAGCGACGGCGCACGCGCGCCTGTGCCCGCGCTCGCTCTCAACTTTGTGTCGTCACTCAATGCATAGGCAGCGGTCATGCGCCAGGTGGGGAAAACATCACCATCTTTAACAGAGTCCACTCGCCCACCAAGGGACACATGCAGCCTTTCAAGCAGGCTTATCTGGTGTTGCACAAAGACACTGTTGGTTGCTTGTGACTTATCAATAGGCGTAAAACTGTTTACCGGATCGGGCGATTGGCTTGTGCTGATTGTCTCAGTTTCGTGGCGGAGACCGAAGGTCGTAATGCCCAAGCCGTTTGATCTGTAATCGCCTTGATATTCACCTCCGCTGCGTGTGCCACGATAGCCAAGCGCGCAATTCCAGTAAGTCGTGTAGGTGCTGTCGGCGCAATATTCGATCCCCTGAATCGAGCGATCGGTCACATTGGAAAAGACCATCAATTTGTTGCGCAGCCGGCCATCGAGCATATCATTGGTCAAACGTCCGAAGCCCTGAACAAAGGTCGTTGCTGACTTGTTGTAGTGATCATAAATAAGCGGTTCAGACGAGGCGCCGGGATTGCTCAGACGCAACCAATTTCCATCCGCACGAAATCCGAAATCCATCCGCGTTGTGGCATCAAGATCGTGACTGATCGTACCGGATACACCACCTTTGCGCGCGGGCGCATGGCGGGGAATAGCGGTCACATTGGTCGTGTTGTAATTCACATAGTTGTAGGTTTGGATCGGGCGGTTGATACGATGTCCGAAAGGCGGGAAGCTGTCGCTATGCATCGCGTCAATGGACAATGCATAGCTCGTATCGCCTGCGCGACCGGTGACTGAACCGGTGCTGCGCAAGCTGTTGTAGCTACCAGCCTCGACGCTCACAGAAGTTTTCGGCTCACCTGATTTCTTGGTGATGATATTGATCACCCCGCCCATCGCGTCCGAGCCATAAAGGGCGGATTGCGGCCCACGCAGAATTTCAATTCGCTCGATATTGTGGAGCGCGAATTGGCCGAGATCGACAGCGCCCGATGTTGAACTTGGATCCCCGACGCGGATGCCATCAATCATCACCAATGTCTGACCATCCCGCGAACCGCGCAGCGACACGGTGGACTGGGTGCCAAGCCCACCATTTTGATAGATGTCGAGGCCCGGTACATTGCGCAGAACATCGACGAAGCTTTGCGCACGCATACGCTCAATCTCGTCGCCCGCAATGATGGTTACAGCACTGCCCGCGCGCGCGATGGGCGTTTCGGTGCGATTGGGGGTGATGACGAGATCAGGATCAGCGGCCAGAGCAGGAGAGAGAACTGCAAGCGCAAAAAAAGATGTCGCCGCGACCTTGCGGCCAGAAACAGAACCAGACATGTAGCCTCCAACCGTCCCGCCGACGGTCGTTTGGGGTTGCACGAGCACTGGCCGGTCTCCTGGCTTGCGGTTCATTGCCTCTCTCGCGCCTTCCCGGGGACAAGGCCCCAGTGGCTTTCATGGAGAGCGGCTCGCCGCTTACAGTTGCGGGGGCAGCTGCGGAATTGGACGGTTCGTCCTCACCGCATTCCCGTTTCACCCCGGAGGACATCCGGGGCACCAATGCGAGGCGGACGGTAGATGCCTCTTGAGGGCTTGGCAATGCGATTTTTGACGAAGCTGGTGATCCGTTGCTTTCTTTCTGCCGTAACTGTCGGTTTATCCGCGCAATTTTCTTTTGCAGACAAGCTGCCTCGTCGCATTGCTTCTGCCAATCTCTGCACAGACCAGCTCTTGCTGGCGCTGGCCGACCCTGAACAAATAGTCTCGCTGAGCCCCTTCGCGCGCGATCCCGCAATGTCCTATCTGCATGAAAAGGCCATGCAGTTTCCCCAAAATCGCGGGACAGCAGAAGACCTTGTGAGAGTGGATGCTGATCTTGTTCTGGTTGGATCCTATGATGCGCGCTACACCCGCGAGCTGTTGCAGCGCCGTGGCCTTGCTTTTTTGGCGGTCCCACCCTGGGGCTCGCATCAGGACGGGCTGATGCAAATTCGGCTGATCGCCAAGGCCATCGGCCATATCGAGCGGGGCGAGACCCTGATTGCGCGAATTGAAGCCGGGCTGGCGCGGTTGCGAGCACAGATGGCCGGGCGTTTGAGCCGTCCCTCTGCGCTCATCGTCAGCCGCAGGGGCTTTGTCTATCACGCTGGCCCCACTGCAGAGATCATTGCCGCCGCAGGTCTTACCGACCTTGCCGCCCACATCGGCCTGCCGCCATCGGGCTATGTTACGATGGAGCAGCTCATCACTTTGAGGCCTGATTTTCTGATCGTCTCAGAGAAGGATTTGACTGCGAAGGATCAGGGACAGGCATTTCTCGCCCATCCGGCGCTGGTCGATCTCTGGCCGCAAGCCCGCCGCCTTGTGGCGCCGAGCCATCTGACCATCTGCGGAGGGCCGGCCCATGTGGAGCTGATCGAAACCATGGGCCGCGAGATTGCAGCCAAAGTCCGCTAGAAGCTGATGCCGGGGCTGGGCGCGGGCTTCAATTGCAGCGGCAATCCGGCGCTCACCAGAACCACATCGGTGCAGGCCCGCGCCAGCCTTTGATTGAGCCGCCCTTGCGCATCACGGAATGCGCGACCGAGCGGGGTGGATGGCACAATGCCCTGACCAACCTCATTGCTGATCAGAATGAGGGGCCCCTGCGCCTTTTCAACCACGCCTGCAAGCCCCTCCTGCATGGCCTCGCAGTCGCGCCCGGCAAGGAGCACATTGCTCAGCCATAGCGTCAGGCAATCCACCACGATCAGGCGTCCCTCCCGCGCGCGCCCCGAAATATGGGCGGCAAGATTGATTGGCTCTTCCACAAGGCTCCAGCGTTCGTCACGATCAGCCCGGTGGCGGGCAATGCGTGCCGCCATCTCTTCATCATGGGCCTCAGCCGTTGCAATCAGCATCAATTCAAGCCCGCTCTGCTCGGCCAATTGCTGCGCATAGCGGCTTTTGCCGGAGCGTGCGCCGCCCAGAACCAAAAGGCTGCGATGTGAGGAGGACATGGTGGCTCCGTCTTGCTAATCTTGGCCGAAGGCAAACACTCTCAGGCAGGCAATGAATACGATCTTTTCCAATCTGCCCACCACGATTTTCGAGGTCATGTCGCAAGCCGCGCGTGATCGGCAGGCGATCAATCTTGGCCAAGGCTTCCCGGATGATCCCGGTCCTGAAGATGTCCGCGCCAAAGCGGCAGAGGAAACGCTTCACGGTTATAACCAATATCCCAGCATGATGGGCATTCCTGAATTGCGTCAGGCCATTGCTGATCATTATGCGCGCTTTCAAGGGCTCTCGCTTAATCCCCAAACCGAAGTCATGGTGACTTCGGGCGCGACGGAAGCCCTTGCCGGTGCGATCTTCGGCATGATCGAGCCGGGGGATGAAGTCGTGCTGTTTCAGCCGACTTATGATGCCTATGTGCCGCTGGTTCTGCGCGCTGGCGGCATACCACGTTACGTGGCGCTGCAACCACCGCACTGGACCTTTAGCGAGGAAGAACTCGCAAAAGTCTTTAACGAAAAAACCCGGCTCGTCCTGTTCAACAATCCGCTCAATCCCAGCGGCATTGTCTATGAGCGCTCGCAGCTTGAACTGCTTGCCTCATTCTGCGAGCGTTATGATGCCGTGGTGGTATCAGATGAAGTCTGGGAACATCTCGTCTATGACGGGCGCCGTCACGTCTCACTGCTTGAACTGCCGACTATGCGCGAACGCACGATCAAGATCGGAAGTGCAGGCAAGATTTTTTCGCTTACCGGCTGGAAGGTTGGACTTGTTGTTGCAGCCCCTCACCTGATGAAGGTGATTGCGAAGTCGCATCAATTCCTCACCTTCACCACACCGCCCAATTTGCAGGTGGCTGTGGCCTATGGGCTTGGCAAGGATGAGAGCTATTTCTCGCAGATGCGCGCAAATTTTCAGCGCAGCCGCGATCTGTTCTGCAAAGGTCTCGTCGAAAGGGGCTTTCCCGTCATTCCCTCGCAAGGCACATATTTCGTCAATGTCGATATTGGTCAGCTGGGGCTTCATGATGATGTCGCCTTCTGCACAAAGCTTGTTGAACATTATGGTGTCGCTGCCATTCCGGTCTCGGCCTTTTATGTGCAAGACCATGTTCGCACAGTCGTCCGTTTTTGTTTCGCCAAGAAAGATGAAACTCTGAATGAAGGATTGCGGCGGCTTGAGACGGCCGTTGCCGACTTCCGCAAGGAGCGTGTCTGATATGCGAAAGAGCCTTCTTTGTGCCGCTCTTCTGTCTGTCTTGTCGTTATCGGCACAAGCACAGACCCGCGTCGTGCATGTCTATAACTGGTCGGATTATATTGATCCGAAAGTGCTGAGCGACTTCACGCGCGAAACAGGAATCAGGGTTGTTTATGACACTTATGATTCCAATGAAACCTTGGAGACAAAGCTGCTCGCAGGCAAGACGGGTTATGATGTTGTTGTGCCCGGTGCGACCTTTCTGAGCCGTCAGATCAAGGCTGGCATTTATCAAAAACTCGATCTCACGCGCTTGCCCAATGCCAAGGGCCTTTGGCCTGATGTGATGAAACGTCTTGCCGTTTATGATCCCGGCAATGAATATTCGCTGCCCTATATGTGGTACACAACGGGTATCGCTTATGACGTGAAGAAAGCGCGTCAGCGTGTGGGAGACCGGGCGCTGGATTCATGGGAGACTATGTTCAATCCTGAAGTCCTGAAGCAATTTGCTTCTTGCGGCGTCTATATGATCGACAGTCCTGAAGATGTACTGACCTCGGCGCTGCGCTATCTGCGCATCGACCCCAATTCGAAAAAGCCGGAAGATATTCGCAAGGCCGCTGATGCCGTGTTGCGCGTCAAACCGTCGGTGAAAAAATTCCACTCATCCGAATATATCAACGCGCTTGCCAATGGTGACATTTGCCTTGCGCTGGGCTGGGCGGGTGACAGTTTTCAGGCGCGCAACCGCGCCAAGGAAGCCAATAATGGCGTCGAAATTGACTACGTGATTCCCAAGGAAGGAACACTGATGTCGATGGATGCTTTGGCGATCCTGAAAGATGCACCCCATCCCGCAGAGGCCTACGCATTTATTGATTATTTGTTGCGGCCCGACGTGGCGGCGCGCAATTCAAGCGCCATTCAATATGCCAATGGCGTGCTGGCATCGAAATCCGTGATGGACAAGGCCGTGCTCGACAATAAAGCCATCTATCCCAGCGATGAGGTGATGGCCCGGCTCTACACGGTTTCCCCCAATGAGCTCGGCGTGCAGCGGGTCATTACCCGCGAGTGGACGCGCGTAAAAACAGGGCGCTAGCCCCCCTGTTTGATTCAGATCATATCGGGAAAGGGGGGATCGCCCGAAAGTGAGATGGTCAATAGGCCAATCTCAAGGGGCGGTCCGATGAATATTCCACTTTCCCGCCGCGACAATCGCAGCCCCCTCAATGGGGCAAGCCGTGTGGTGCTGGCGCATCTCGTCGTCATTCACCCGATTCCGGTGGTGCGCCGCGGACTGATTGGCCTTTTGGCCGATAGCGGGGTCTGTGAAGCCTCCGCCTTGTCGGGCTTTGAAACGCTGGCTCAGGCCGCGCCCATGCTGGCCACTCTGGGCGCGGGCGATGTCATCATCGTGGCGGGTGAGGATTGCAGTCAGCTTGAACGCGGCAAACTCATTCCGCATGGGGTTGGCGTCGCCGCCATCGGTTCTTGTGACAGCAATGCGCTGCGCGCTTTTGAGGCCGGCACGATTGACGCGGCATTGAGCGCGAATGTCAGTGCTGAAGATCTCATGCGCGTCGTCATGCTGCTGGCAAGCGGTGGTCGCGCTTTGCCCAAGCGTATGCCGCAGCCGCGATTGCCCGGTGGGCTTGGCCGTCTCTCGCAGCGTCAGTTTGAAATTCTGGAGCTGATGACGCGGGGTCTTCTCAACAAGCAGATCGCATGGGAACTTGGCCTCACCGAAGGGACGGTGAAGAGCCATGTCTCGGCCATTTTGGAGAAGCTTGGTTGCAGCCGCCGCACACAGGCGATCACGGCTTTCATGACCAGTGGCGCGCGTGACTTTGAGCGCAGCCGCGCAGCCTGATCAGCTTGCATATCCATGAAAGAAGGGCTCCCCTCGGGAGCCCTTTTTGCCTGCCTTAGAGCGCGGATGAAATCCACTTCACCAGCTCGCCCTTAGGGGCAGCGCCGACCTTCTGGGCGGCCAGCTGGCCATTCTTGAAGAGCATCAGCGTCGGAATTGAGCGGATGCCGAGCTTGCCTGCAACGCCCGGATTTTCATCCACATTGATCTTGGTGATCTTCACTTTGCCCGCCATTTCCGTGGCGATTTCTTCAAGCGAGGGGCCGATCATCTTGCAGGGGCCGCACCACTCCGCCCAGAAATCAACAACAACAGGCTCGCTGGACTGCAGGACGTCGGCTTCAAAGCTCGCATCGGTGACCTTGATGGTGGACATGGGGTGCCTCTTGGGGAAGCGGGCGACCAGGGCGCCCGAAGGAATCGAGCGAACCTAGGTAGCAGCCCCTTCCGCGTCAAGGATAGAGGCTTCGAGAGACCGTGATCCTTGCTTTGCTTGCTC
>CAZLBA010000127.1:7901-9385 GCA_964557555.1 uncultured Beijerinckia sp. | reverse complement strand
CACCTCGCCCTTGCAGGCTGCAAGCTCCGCGATCGGTTCGGGCACGATTCTCAAGTCGATCAAGCAGCAGTTCACGCAGGGTAATATCGAATCCTCGCTCAACGCGCTTGATCTTGCGATTTCGGGACAGGGCTTTTTCGCTCTCAAGCCAAGCCTCACCTCGACTCAGACAGTCTATACGCGCAACGGCGCCTTCTCGGTCAATAATGATCGCTACGTGGTGGACTCACAGGGTCAGCTCTTGCAGGTCTTCCCCGTCAACGCCGACGGTTCGGTGATTGCAACGGGCATTCAGTCCGCACAAAATCTGCAGCTGCCAACAACATCGGGCCTGCCCAAGGCATCTGAAACGATTCAGCTCGGTCTAAACCTACCAGCCGATGCAGAGATCATTCCCAACAAGGCGATCTATAACGAGAGCAACCCTTACGTTTTCGATAAGACCAACCCGGCGACCTACAACAAGTCGACGTCGATCACGATTTATGACTCGCTCGGCAACCCCACGATCGCCACGATCTATTATGTCAAGACGAGCAACGCGACAGAGACATCGCCGACTAACAAGTGGCAGACACACGTTTTCGTGGGTGATCGCGAAGTGACGCCACAGCTCATCACATCGAAGGATGATCAGGGCAAGACCTATTACATCAATAAATTCGGTCAGATCACGACTGACCCGCAGTCGCTCGACCCAACATTCAACCAGGCTGCTGCTCATCCTCTCTACAAGCAGGACGACCAGACCAACAAGACAGCCTCGACCGCTGCCAGTGTTGTTGGCAGCATCATCCGCACCAGCGGCTTCGACTTCGGTGATACCGATGCGAACAAGGTGACTATCATCACCGATCCTTCCCGCTATTCCGAAACCCGCGAGGGAGGACAGACATCATCGAACCCGCCTTTCTGGGGCGTCGATATGTTCATGATCTCTGTCGATGGTTCAGCGCCGCAATCCATTAGTGTCAATGCTGGCACTTATACGGGTACGCAACTTGCTGCCGAACTGACTCGTGCAGTGAATGCCAAATTTGGCGACGATCGCTACTTCCGCATCGTCGACAGCTATCGCAAGGACGGCGGCGCTGTTGTTCCGGGCAATGATACAATTCAACTCAACCTCTCGCGCCTTGCAGAAGATGGTTCTTCCGTCGCCATGAGCGAACCAATCGAGATTGATCTTCTTGGTACCGCAGGTTCTGCCGGTACAGCTCCGGTTGATGGCATCCCCACGCCTGAAAACAAGTTGCAGCTGACAAGGGATGAACTGGTTAAACTTGCGCAGAGCAAGCTCAACGACGCGCTTAACAAGCGTCATCTGGAGTTCGGCAAGCCGTCCAACTGGCCCAGCAGCGACGCCCCTCCGATCAAGGTCGGTTATGATGTGGCAGCTCGCGCTCTCACCTTTACAGTCGATACAGCACAAATGGGGCCGGATGCGAACGAGCCTGCCAGCCGGTTCAATTCGATTCAGGTAT
>CAZLBA010000127.1:0-7891 GCA_964557555.1 uncultured Beijerinckia sp. | reverse complement strand
AACGATCTTGGTATTCCCTCCAAGACAACAAGCCCAGATGTTCTCATCCGTGCCAACACTGTTTGGACGGGTAATGCAGCTCTGCCCGCAGGCGACCCTATCGTTGACCCGCGCGAACAACGGACCGGTATTGTTGTCAGCTATAACAAGGACACACGCCAGTTCTTGTTCAACTCTGGGTCAACAGGCGAAGCATCCTCAATCACTGTCGGTCGTGCTGCTCTCGCCACAGGCGCAGATGTGCAAACCCAAATTGACAGCTTCGACTTTAGCGCGATGGATTTCTCGCGAGATCAAACAATTACGCTTGAAATCGCTGGTCGTACATTGAGCTACAATTACGAACCCCCGAACGGGAATAGCGCGACTGATGCTCAGGCGTTTTTCGCAGGTCTGGAGCAAAGCGTTCCTGTTAATTTCGCTACGGCGGTCGAAGTCGCATCGGGTTCATCAACAACGCTTGAGGTTCAGTCGATCAAGACATTCGGCAAGCTCATGCAAGGCGATGAATTTGCGCTCAACATCGCGCCACGTCCAGGAGCCTCACCTGTTACTGTCACCGTGGGTCCGTTGCAAATCAATGCAAACGATACAACGTCATCACGACTTTCCACTCTCAGACAGGCGATTGAAACGGCGATTTCGACTTACAATAGCAATAATGTTGGATCCGAAATCAACGTCGATGTGACCAATTCAGCGAATGAGTTTGTCTTTAGCTACACGTCAAATGGCTCGGTCCCGACTGTTGTATCAATGAAGCAGACCGCTCGCGGAAGCGATGACGGCCTGACAAGCGTGACGCTCACGGATGAAACCATTATAGCTCGCGAAGCAAGCGTACAAAACGGATCAGGTACGACGCAGACGGTTCAGACGGTCGTCTTGACAAAGACGGACGGGCTTACGCCAACATTCCAGGTTGGCGATACGTTCCGTATCTCCTTGCCACAAGCCGACGGCACGGTGGCAACACAGGACATAACGCTCACGACCGGCTCGCTTGACAATCTTGTCACGATCGCGAACGCAAACGCTGCTTTAAGCGCGGTAACCTTCTCGCGCTCTGGCAATGCGTTGATTGCCACTTATAACAATAATGGCAGCATCACTGGCAAAATGACCGTGGAGCAGGTTGCTGTCGCCGGCAGCACTGTGCGCCCGCAGGACATTGGCCCCATCTCCGTCGGTCGTACCGGCAACAATCTTGAAGTCACCGGTGACCCCTCCGGCAAGTCCTTCCGGCTTAACTTGCGAGTCAATGGCCAGGTTCGATCCATGTTCCCGGTAGGTGCGCAGGGGTCCACCAGCCGTACAGGTCGCCAGCTGGGTGAAGCCAAGGGGCTAAGCTATGCCGGCAGCAATGACCTGCTCGGCATTGGCGAAAAATATGCGGCCCAGCAGCAATTCGTGGCCGGCACCGGCCTGCCCGCCTCAGCCGCGACCGCCATCGGCGCACGCGGGGTGACGCCAATGAACCAAACCTTCTTCCTCAATGAGGGCCTCGGTGAAAACCGCATGACCTTCACGGTTGACGGCATTGTCGGCACCATCACCCTGCCGATCCGCGCTTACACTGGCGACACATTCGCAGCCGCCATTCAGGAGCGCGTTAACCAAATTCAGGACCCCAAGACCGGCCGCACTGTCAGCGGAGTGACAGTTAAGTATGAACCTGACGAAAACAGGCTCGTATTTACGTCAGGCACGACGGGTGCGAATTCGCAGATCAACGTCGTCGGCCATCCGAATTTCGGTCTCGGCAAGGTCACGCAGACCCCCGGTTCCGTGCCGGTGATCACCAATCTGAAACAGGCGACGGACGAGCAAGGCAACAAGCTCTATGTCGATGCAGATGGAAACATCACCACCCAGGCCCCGCAGAACACGCAGAACTGGTACCCCCTCTATCTGCAGGAAGGCCAGCTCACCTTCGACACCGTCGGTAAGCTGATCTCCCCCAAGGAAGGCGTGGTCTATTCACCCTTCGATCCGCAGAACGGTTCGGACTTGCTGCGCCTCAACATCGACTATGGTAAATATTCGACGCAGTTCTCCTCGCCCTTCTCCGTTCTCTCGCTGTCACAGGACGGTTATCCGTCCGGTTCGCTGAACGGTCTGGACATCGATGCAAGTGGCACGATTCGTGCAAACTACACGAACGGGCAGACGGTCGCCCTCGGCAAGGTGATGATTGCAAACTTCGCCAACCCGAACGGCCTGAAGCAGGTCGGTAACGCCAACTATGTCGCAACCTCGGTCTCTGGCCAGGTCGTGCTTGGTCAGGCGGGTGCCGACGGGTTCGGTACAATCAAGGCCGGCGCTCTGGAACGTTCGAATGTGGACATCACTGAGGAGCTTGTGAACTTGATCACTGCGCAGCGCAACTTCCAGGCCAATGCGAAGGCGATCGAGACCACAACCACCCTGTCCCAGACGATCATTCAGATCCGCGGCTAAGGATCAGTGATCTAGGGTTAGTGCAATGGAACGTCTAGTCCATGTGACCAGCAATGCGTTGCGGATGCAGGCTGAGAACCAGCGCATCATCGCATCAGGACTTGCGAACCAGAACACCGTCGGTTTCAAGCGCGACTATGGCAACATGTCGTCAGCTTATTTCGACGCCGAAGATGTCAGTGCGCGCGTCTTTTCGACGCGCACTGACGGTGCTGTTGACCTCGAACCCGGCAAGACAATCAGCAGTGATAATCCCCTCGATGTCTCCATCGAGGGAGCCGGGTTCTTTGCTGCGCGCAAGGATAATGGCGAGACTGTCATCACTCGCCGCGGCGACTTCCGCGTCGGGGCAGACCGCATCCTTCGCAATGGCGAAAATGTCATCATGGAAGGCGATGCAGGCCCGATCACCGTGCCGCCTTATGAATCCATTCAGGTGAGCCGCGATGGCCAGGTGCTTGTTCGCCTGCCCGGACAGGAACCAAATGCGCCGCCAAATGTGGTGGGCCGTTTGTTGCTCGTCAATCCGCCCGCGTCAAATGTGCGCAAGGGCGAAGACGGCATCATGCGCACGCGCGACGGAACCGTGCCGCAGGCCGATGCCAATGTGGCTCTCAACAACAAGGCGCTGGAAACCAGCAACGTCAACTCTATCGACCAGATGGTCGAGATGCTGTCCTCCTCGCGCACATTCGAAATCAGCGTCAAGCTTATTGCGACTGCCAAAGAGCTTGATGACCAAACTGCCCGGCTGATGCGCTCGGATCGCTAAGCCTGATACGGAGATTGAGAGATGCCTGACGCACTCCATGTAGCTAAAACCGGCCTCAATGCGCAGCAACAGCGCATGAGCGTGATCTCAAACAATCTGGCCAATGTGAACACGGTCGGCTTTAAGCGGGATCGCGCCAATTTCGAAACACTGCTCTACCAAAACTTCCGCGAAGCAGGGTCGCAAACGTCGCAGACCTCAACGTCCCCGACCGGTTTGGCGATTGGCACAGGCGTGCGCCTCGTATCAACGGAAAAGCTCTATAATCAGGGCAATATCACCAATACGGAAAACTCCCTCGACCTCACCCTTGACGGTCCGGGCTTCTTTCAGGTCCTGACGCCCGGTGGCCAGATTGCCTATACGCGTGCTGGCAATTTCACCCGAAATGCACAGGGCCAGGTCGTGACGGCCAATGGCTATCCGCTTGAGCCTGCGATCACCATTCCCGAAAACGCCACATCAATTTCCATCTCCAAGGATGGCATTGTCTCGGTCGGCACCCCCGGCTCGAACAAGCTTGATCAGGTCGGCCAGATCGAAGTGGCAACCTTCCCCAATGTCTCTGGCCTCAAGCCGATGGGTGAGTCGCTTGCTCTGGCAACACCATCCTCCGGTGATGCCATCATTGCCGCGCCCGGAACGAACGGCGCTGGCAAGCTCATTCAGGGTGCCCTTGAATCGTCCAATGTGAATGTCGTCGAAGAACTCGTCAGCATGATCGAAACGCAGCGCGCCTATGAGGTGAACTCAAAAGCAATCTCGGCGGTCGATGGCATGATGAAGTTCCTGACGCAGAGCGTGTGATTGGTGATTGATATGTTGCGCATCGCCCTCTTCCTTGCCGCAGGTCTTGCTGTTTCCGGGTGCACCCCCACCATGAAGGAAGCCAAGATCTCCGAGTCATTCCAGCTGAACTACGATAATGTGGTTCCAGCCAAGGAGACCTCGCCTGACGGCGCGATCTATTCGCGCGCTCAAAGTGGTTTCTTTCTTGGCGACCGACGGGCGCAGCGCGTGGGCGATGTATTGACCATCCGCCTCAATGAAACCATGGCCGCGAGCAAGTCTAACGATGCTGCCATCGACCGCAGTGGCAATGTGACCGCTGGCCTGCCTCCTGCCCTCTTTGGTGCAGGTGCACTGAATATTCCTGCCGTTCGCAATGGCGGCGCCAATCTCAATGCCAGCACCACGTCAGCTTTTGCCGGAAGCGGTGCGGCAAATCAGAGCAACAGCATCACCGGCCAGCTCACCGTTGTCGTGACGCGTGTTTATGAGAATGGCAATCTCTGGGTGCAGGGCCAAAAAATGATGACCCTCAATCAGGGCGAAGAATATGTGCGCGTTTCGGGGCTCGTTCGCCCCGAAGATATACGCCCCGGCAACATCGTCGATTCAGATCGCGTCGCTCAAGCCCAGATCAGCTATACCGGGGCTGGTGATGTGCATGATGCAACAAAACAGAATTGGTTCGGTCGCCTCTTTAACATGATCGCCCCGATCTAAGGAGCATGGCATGAATAAGCTTCTGCATAAGGTGCTGATTGCCTCGCTCGTCGCAACTTTCGCGATTGGCCCTGTCAACGCACAGCAAACTCCGCCCGGCTCGCGCGACCGTGTGAAAGATCTCACCAGCCTTGGTGGCGTGCGGTCCAATCAGTTGGTCGGATATGGAATTGTGGTCGGTCTGAACCAGACTGGCGACGGTAACGTTGCCGCCACAAACCAAACCATCCAGAGCATGTTGCAGCGCTTTGGCATGACCGTGAATGCGACCGACGTGAATGCGAAGAACACGGCTGCGGTGATGGTCACGGCCGAACTTCCGCCTTTCGCCAAACCCGGTCAGCGTATTGATGTCACAGTTGCCGCCATGGGAAAGGCCACCAGCCTTCGCGGTGGCAGCTTGCTGATCACGCAACTCGTGGGCTCTGACAATGAGACCTATGCTGTCGCCCAGGGCAATCTCGCCGTTGGTGGCCTCGGCATCACGGGCAATGACGGCTCCAAGGTCGCGGTAAATGTCCCCACTGTGGGACGCATTCCCGGCGGCGCTACGGTCGAACGCATCGTTCAGAATCCGTTCGAAACAGCACCCGCGCTGATGCTCAATCTCAACACGCCGGACTTCTCAAACTCCAAGCGTCTGGCTGATGCAATCAATAAAACCTTTGGAGCCGGAACGGCAGTGTCGATCGACGGTACGACTGTGAAAGTCAATGCACCGCGTGAGCCTGATCGTCGCGTCGCCTTTATGGCTGCAATTGAAGAGATCCAGATCAATCCCTCCGCGCCCCCTGCCCGCGTGATTGTCAATTCACGCACCGGCACCATTGTCATCAGCGAAGGGGTGCGCGTAACGCCGGCAGCGGTTTCGCATGGTAGCCTCACCGTGCGGATCAAGGAAAACACGAATGTCTCGCAGCCCAATGCCGGCATCAATATCGGCAACAACAATCAGGCTGCCCAGCCCGTCGTGACGCAAAACAGCCAGATCTCGGTTGACCAGCCGCCTGCGCGAACCTTCCTCTTCGCACCTGATGTACAGCTTTCGAGCATTGTCGATGCTGTCAATGCGGTTGGCGCGTCACCAAGCGATCTTGTCGCTATTCTGGAAGCGCTGAAACAGGCAGGCGCACTCCATGCTGACCTTGTCGTGATCTGAGGTTGCATCATGGATCCGTCAGTCAAGGCAACAAACGCTCTCAGCTCGCTGACCCTCGATCAGTCGAAGCAATTTGGCAAAAAGCCAACCATGCAACAGGCCGGCGAAGCCTTCGAAGCACTCTTCATGCAAACCATCATGAAGACCATGCGAGAAGCCAAGCTTGACGATGGCCTCTTCGGAAATGACACCGAAAAACCCTTTCAGTCGATGCTCGACGGGCTTTATGCGGAGCTGAGTGTGAAAAGAATGGATCTTGGCATTGGCAAGGCCATTGAACGCCAGTTCACGCCTGACAAGCCAAGAGAGGCTGATCCACTCTTCCCAAAGAAAATGGCTGGATGAGGTGAATGGCAGATATTCTGGGCATCGGCGCTTCTGGTCTCTCAGCTTATCGAAAGCTGCTTGAGACCGTTGGCAGCAACATCACCAATGCAAATACCGATGGCTATGTCCGTCGCGATGTCGCATTGGCGGGTGTTGGTGAAAGCACCATGCTGCCCACGGCCAAGCCCAACACCAGCGGATCAGGCGTCATTATTGAATCCGTCCGCCGCGCAAGCGACTATTTTCTTCAAAGTCAGGCTCTCAATGCAAATGCTCTTCAGCAGCAATCGCAGGTCGTGGCCGACTCGCTGAAACAGCTTGAAAAAACACTATTTGCCTCCGGCAATGATCCGGGATCCGTCGTACAGGAGTTTTTCAACCGCTTCAGTGACGCCGCTAATAGCCCCACTTCTGTCCCGGCCCGCCTTGCTGTCATTGATGCCGGTCAGCGTGTGGCGCGCATGTTCAATCAGGCTGCCAGCGCGGTCGACTACAGTGTGAGGTCACTGCGCTCTGGCCTTGATGTTGGCCTGCAGACGGTCAATGACATCGCCAAGCAGTTAGCAGCGACCAACCGTGATATTCAACGCAGCACGAGCAGCGGGCAAAAACCGAATGATCTGCTGGACCAGCGCGACAAGCTTCTCACCAAGATGTCTGATCTCGTTGGGTTCACCTTCCTAGAAGCTGAAAATGGAACCGTCACGGTCTATCTTGGCGACTCAACTTCGGGCAAACCATTGGTAGGCCCCGACGGCGCAAGTCAGGTTGGCGTAGATGCATCGAATGGCCGCCTTGATATTGTTTTTGATCCTTACACATCGCCCATGGTCACAAGCCAGATCAAGAGTGGTACGATCGCGGGCCTGCTGGATTTCCATCGTGAAGCCGAACGGCTCATCATGGACATCAATCGCCTTGCTGTTGGCCTCTCAACTGCGGTCAATGAAGTACATCAGCAAGGCGTCGATTTGAACGGAGATTTCGGCAAGGATTTATTCTCTGCAGACGGTCTCGTGGCGAAAGCGGGGGCAGCCAATCAGGGGAGTACGAACCTCACCCTGACCATCAACGAAGCTGCAGCGCTGACAGGCGCCGACTATCGCGCTTTTTATGATGCGGCCAAGGGTAGTTGGACCATCACATCATCTCAGGGCCGCTCTGCCACAGGAACCAATAATATCTCGCTTGATGGCATCACCTTCAGCTTTAAGGGTACACCAGTTCAAGGTGATAGCTTCACAGCCAATCCGCTTTTTGCAGCAGCACAAAACATGCGCTTCTTGCGTCAAACCGCGCCTGAGCTTGCCTTTGCAGTTCCCTATTATGTGGACCCTGCCGCGACCAATAGAGGCGAGTCGACCTTGTCTGTGCAAAAAAGCAAGGTGACAGATCCCGCCCCTGCGATCACGAATGCAGTTTCGCTCTTCGGGCAGAACAATACACCGGCCACCTTCAAAACCCTCGGCTCTGCATTCTACATGGCGGCAGGCATGAACAATGCGAGCATCGACTCGCTTGGTTCCCTTTCCGCCATCCACTTTACCAGCAATGATCTGGTCGCGCTCGCATCAAGCCAGAATCAGGGCGATGCCCGGCTCACCATCACGGGATCTAATTCTGCCAGCGCTACCAGCCGCTATAGCGCGCGATTTGACTCCAGC
>CAZLBA010000126.1:283-9463 GCA_964557555.1 uncultured Beijerinckia sp. | reverse complement strand
TGCCAATGCGGCAGATTTTAGTCGCAACATTTTATCCTCCCTGAGGCGTGGACGCCTTCATTCCCTCAACGGATTACTTGCTTTGCCGCCTTGCTTCAAGAAGCAGCCCCCAGCACATAGCGCCCTTGCTGGTCACGTGTGAGTGTGCTGGTCGAACGCAGGCGATCAAGCTCGCGCACCACTTCGCGTCCATCGCGGCTGGCAATCGCGGCCATTAGCTCTTCAAAATATTTGGGTCCGGCCTTCAGTGCCTCTTCTATGGAGGCGAAGCGCTTACCGTCAAAGCGCGGCGCTTGTGGGACGCTGATATCCAGCCGGTCTTGCGAGCCGAAAGGCCAGGTGCAATCGAAGCCTGCTTTTGCGCCATTGTGTGACCCGTTCAGGGAAGGATCGAGTGGCATGGCGCGCAAGCCCTCCATGATGAGCAAATCGCGGTCGGCCTGAAACCGCGTGGCAAGCGCCCAATCCATTTGCTCATCATTGGTGATGTCGATATCCGGATCAACAACGAAGACATGTTTGGCATTGGCGAGTGAACCAAGGGTCGCAGCAATCGCATTGCGTGCTTCACCGGGCACACGTTGGCGAATGGCGATGCGAATATTGAGCAAACCGCCGCTTGAGGCTGCTGCGTAAACCGCGACAGGTTCGCGCACGGCCGTCTCAAGTGCGCGCCAGACGGTGAGTTCAGCGCGCAATGCGGCCAGTTGCGCCGTATCTGTGCGTCCCAGTGCGGGGCCGCTGATACTCATGGTCTGGAATAGCGCATCCTTCCGGCAGGTGATGGCTGTGAGATGGAAAACGGGGTTGCGCTTCAGCGCTCCATAATAGCCCAGAAACTCGCCATAGGGCCCTTCGGGTTCCACATGGCCGCGTTCATCAAGATAGCCTTCCAGCACCATCTCGGCATCAGCTGGCACGCGAATATCATTGGTAACGCATTTCACCACGCCGAGTGGCTTGTCGCGCAAGGCTGCAACGACGCCCAACTCATCCACCGGCAGGCGCATCATGGCTGCGACATAATCGACAGGATGCGCACCAACAACAAAACTCACCGGCAGGCGCTCACCAGCGCGGCTGCTTGCTTCATAAATGGCCTTGAGGTCACTTGGAGCAACAAGATCAGCGCCCGCTTCGCGCGGCCCTCGCAGCATCAGGCGGCGAATGCCCACATTGGTGAGCCCTGATTTCGGGTCGAGCACATAATCAATGGCCGATGAGATATAGGGTGCGCCATCGAGGCCGTGTTGCAGATGCACGGGCAAGCGAGTCAAATCCGCATCCGCGCCTTGCAGCACCACTTGCTGACAGGGGGCCTGCGCGCGCGGCACTTCGAGGATTTGCGGCTGATTGCGCAGGCGCCGCTGCACCTCATTGAAGAGGCCGGCGGACGTCACGCCGAAGGCGCGCGCAAGGCGCGAGCGGCTGGCGCAAACACTCGCCACCACTTCCTGTGCGTCTGGCCCCGCGCTGCGGAACAAGACCGCTCGTGGATTGCCGTCGATGATCAAGGGGAGATTGGCAAGGTCTGTATTTTCGGTCCGCTCGTCGAGTTCCTCTTCGGGCAGATTTTCGACAAAGCGGCGCAGGCGAAATTCTTCGAGATCGACTGCGGCCGAACCGCCCAGACTAGTGGCCTCACCCATGGTCGTTTCCACATGCTTGTTGATGTTGTAAAAGCGTGCCCGCACCTTAGCGGGTGGCGATTGAAAGGCAAGGGAAGCGGCGGGAGGTTCGTGGTGGCAGTGCAAGGCACGAGAAGGGGCAGCCGCCCATGGGTGGGCCAGTCACTGCCGCGCTTTGAGGATCTGCGCCTGTTGAGTGGCGCGGGCCGCTATACAGATGACATCAATCTCCCCGGTCAGGCCTATGCCGCTTTCCTGCGCTCACCCCATGCCCATGCGCGCATCATTCGCATCGACACCGCGCAAGCGCTTGCGAGGCCGGGTGTGCTGGGCATCCTGACGGGTACAGATTACGCCGCCGAGGGGTTCGGGGGTTTCCCGCAAGGGGCTGTGTCAGCCGATGCGGTGGAATGGAAGCGCGGCGCCTTTCAGGCAAGCCTTGGCCATCTGGTGCATGAGAAGCTGCATCTGCCCTTCGCCATCGACAAGGTGCGCTATCCCGGTGAAGTCGTCGCCATGATCGTGGCTGAGACACGTGAACTTGCGCGTGATGCGCTGGAATGGCTCGATGTGACTTACGAGCTTCTGCCAAGCGTCACAGATGGCGTTGCAGCCTTGTGTGAAGGTGCGCCGCAGCTTTGGGATGACGTGCCCGGAAATCTCGCCCTGGATGCGGATGTGAATGATCGCAGTGGCCTTGAAGAGGCCTTTGCCAAAGCTCACCACATTGTCGCGCAAAGCTTTCGCAGCCAGCGCACAGTGACGGCACAAATGGAGCCGCGCGCGGCCTTGGGCGATTATGACGCGCAGGCCGATCACTATGTGCTCATCTCTGGCTGTCAGGGCGCGCATCGTTTGCGCATGAGTATCTGTGCTGCAATGAAAGTACCGCAAGAGCAGATGCGCGTGATTGTGCCTGATACGGGTGGTGGCTTCGGCACGCGCACGAATAGTTATGCCGAGCAGCTTGGCGTCGTCTGGGCAGCCCGCAAATTCGCTCGCCCGGTCAAATGGACTGGCGATCGCAGCGAATGTTTCCTGAGCGACTATCAGGGTCGTGATAGCGTGACCCATGCGCGCATGGCTTTCGATAATGAAGGGCGCATCCTTGCTTATGATGTCGAGATCGTCAGCAATGTCGGCGCGCATATGGTGGCCTATACGCCTTTACATAATGGCTGGCGCGTGGGCACAACAGTTTATGACATTCCTAAAGCTGGTGTGCGCTTGAAAGCTGCACTGAGCAACACAGTACCCATTGCGCCTTATCGTGGAGCAGGGCGGCCCGAAGCAACACTTGTCATCGAGCGGTTGCTGGATATCGCAGCGCAAGATTTGCAGATGGACCGCATCGAGATCCGTCGTCGCAACATGATTCCGCTCGCGAAGCTTCCCTATCGCACAGCCTCTGGCCTCACTTATGATAGTGGCGACTTCTTGGGCAATATGGACAAGGCACTTGCGCTTTCCAACTGGCACGATTTCGAAGTCCGTCGGAAACAGGCGGCCATGCGTGGCAAGCTTGCGGGTATTGGGCTTGCCAATTATGTCGAGACACCTGTTGGCGCGCCGCATGAGCGTGTGGAACTCTTTGTGCGGCCACAAGGTCATGTAGAGCTGATTGTCGGCACACAGACAACGGGTCAGGGACATGAGACAAGCTTTGCACAGGTCGTTGCTGATCTTGTCGGCGTTACCCCCTATCAGGTGCGCCTGATTTATGGTGACACAGACAAAGTCGAATCTGGCGGCGGCTCGCATTCGGATCGTTCCATGCGCATGGCCGGGACATTGATGGTCGAGGCCGCTGACAAGGTGATTGCGCAAGGCAAGGCGATTGCTGCGCGCCTGCTAGGTGTCACGGTTGAGCAAGTGCAATTTGCAGATGGTCTCTTCCAGACAGCCGATAACAATCAGCGTTTCGACATTTTCGATCTCGCGCGCGCTCAACCGCGGGACGAAGTTTTGATGGCGAAATGCACCTTGAGCGGGCGCATTCCCGCCCATCCCACGGGGGCTGCTGTCTGCGAGGTTGAGATTGATCCTGAAACAGGTGTGATCGAGATTGTCGATTATGCGACGGTTGACGATGCGGGACAGCCGGTCAATCCGCTCATTCTGCATGGGCAGGTTTATGGCGGCATCGTGCAAGGGGCTGGCCCCGCTTTGAGTGAAGGCGTGCTTTATGATGATGCAGGCCAGGTGCTGAGCGGCAGTTTCATGGATTATGCCATGCCCCGTGCTGCGCAATTCCCGCATTTCAAGGTGGAGATGGCTGAACATGCCACGCGAGGGAATCCGCTGCGGATCAAGGGTGGCGGCGAGGGTGGCACGACGCCGGCGTCGGCGGTTGTGATGAATGCCATCTGCCATGCCTTGTCGGCTGCGGGTGTGCGCCATCTCGAAATGCCGGCCACACCGGAGCGTGTCTGGGCTGCTATCCAGCAGGCAAGAGGCTGGGGTTTGCCGTGAGGGCGAACTCATGTTAGGCGGGTTTCAAGCTGATGCGTGGAGGAGATGAGCATCATGAAGCGTAGTACAAATCGCATTCTGACGAGCCATGTGGGCAGCCTCATCCGCCCCGAGCCTTTGCGCGAATTCATCCGCGCGCGCCAGACGCGCAAGCCCTATGATGAAGCAGCCTACAAGGCCTGCCTTGCATCCAGCGTCAAAGACATTGTACGGCAACAAAAGGCCGCTGGCATCGATGTGCCCAGCGACGGCGAATTCGGGAAGTCGATCTCCTGGTCGCAATATGCGCTGACCCGCTTGAGCGGCTTTGAGCGTCGCCCTTTCTCTGGCGTCAATCCTTTCGCGACGGGTGCCGATCGCACACGCTTCGCCGCCTTCTATGCCGAGATGGATTCGCGCGATCCGCCAAACACCAATGCGGAATCAGTTTGCACCGGCCCTATCACCTATACGGGCCATGCCGAGTTGCAGCAGGACATCGACAATTTCAAAGCCGCCATTGCGGGCCAGGGTTTTGAAGACGCCTTCCTGCCGGTTGCTGCGATCTCCAGTGTCATTCCTGACCGCAAGAACGAATATTACAAGACAGACGAGGACTGCACCATTGCACTCGCGGAAGCGATCCGCGTTGAATACAAGATGATCACCGATGCTGGTTTGCTGGTGCAGTTGGACGACGCGCGTTTTGCGGTGACTTATGATCGGATGGTGCCGCCCAAAACCTTCAAAGATTATATGGCCTGGCTTGAGCGCATGGTCGAGATCATCAATCACTCGCTCGAAGGGATCCCGGAAGACAAAGTGCGTTACCATGTCTGCTGGGGCAGCTGGCCGGGCCCGCATACGACGGACATTCCGCTGCGCGAGATCGTGCATCAGATCTTGAAGATCAAGGCAGGCGCCTTTGTGATTGAAGGTGCCAATCCGCGCCATGAACATGAATGGAAAGTCTGGAAGGATGTGAAATTGCCCGCAGGCAAGGTCCTCATTCCGGGCGTCATCAGTCATGCGACCAATGTGGTTGAGCATCCCGAACTCGTGGCCGAGCGTATCGTACGTTACGCCAAGCTCGTTGGTCGCGAGAATGTCATCGCCAGCACCGATTGCGGCTTTGCGCAGGGCCCGCTTCTGCAGCGCGTGCATGAGTCGATCATGTGGGCGAAGTTTGAGGCGCTTGCTGAAGGCGCAAAGCTTGCGACCAAAGAGCTTTGGGGCTAATGAAAAAGGGCCGGTGAAAACCGGCCCTTCTTTTTGCATCAGGGATTTTTCTTCCAGGCCGGTGGCTCATCTGCATCAATGAGCACAAAGGCCATACGGCAGACTTTGTCGCTATTATTGACCCAGGCGTGATTGGTGCCTTGCTGCACCATAATGTCACCCGCCTTCATATGGACTTCGCTATCATCAAGCAGCATGTCGATCTCGCCCTCAAGCACGAATGCATAATCGACGCTCTTGGTGCGATGGGTGAAAGGGTGGCGCGCAGGCTTGTCACTGTGGCCGTGGTTAATCCCCATCTCTTTCAACATGGCTTCATTGCTGATGCCGCTTGTGTCCCCTGCGGGTGGAAAATCAACCACGCGCAAAATGCTGCCGCGCGGCGGAGGGGCAACGGGTGATTCACGATCTGCACGATCAGCATTGCTTGCGATGTTGACGGGTGATTCATCCGTCACCCAAAGCAGGGTGGAGACGAGGCCGGTTGCCGCACGCACACGCTGATTGGGGGCGGCGCCATCCATCACGACGACGGCTTTGCCGCTGTCATCATGTCCGGTGACAATGCGGCGAACAGGGCGGGGTTTTGTATCACTCATATCACCCTCACAGTTTCAGGTCGCGCGTGGCGGGCGTGATCAGCTCTTCCACATTCATCATGCGTGGAATGAGTTTCTGCTCGTACGAATATTGGATAATGAGTTCGAGATTTTTGCGGTTCTCATCCCAGCCGAAAGGATGCACATCAATGCCATCGGCAGGGGTGGCCATGGCAGCTTTGGAAGCTTTCAACATGCGCCAGACTTCCTGCACGACGTCGGGCCGCTTGGCGACTTCGTCAGACACTGTGAAGAAGTGATTGACGGTCACGGCTCCCGTCTTTTTGTGCCACTCAACAGCCGCTTGCTTGGCATTAGGGATGAGGGTTTTGGCGCGCGGCTCATTGGGAATCTCGCCGCCAATGATGACGGCGTCAAAGAGGCCTTCAAACATCAGCTCTTCCATCGTCTTGCCATTGGGCTCGAAGCGCGACAGGAAGGCAGGCTCTTTATATTCCGCGACATGCGGATCTTCATATGTGTACCAGTGAACCTTGTTGATATCGACACCGTATTCGCTGCCGAGCAGGCCGCGCACCCAAGCGCCCGTTGTTTGCGTGTAAGCACGCACGCCCACGCGTTTGCCTTCGATTTGCTTCGGCGTGATGTCACCCTTGCGGCAGTCGTAAGAGATGCAATTGTGCTGGAAGCGGCCCACCATCACAGCGGGTAGCATCACAATCGGCTTACCCCAAGCGAGTGCTTGCAACAGCGTAACGATGGCAAGCTCGCTTGCGTCGAACTTTCCTTCGCGCACATACGGTTTGAAGCTTTGATTGGCGATCTTGGTGCCGTTAAATTCAAACTTCACCAGATCGGATGAAACTTCGCCGCTCTTGAGTGCTTTGCTGATCGCATAATCAGCGAGATTGGTGTTGAGCGTGACAGGGCCGCTGGTCGCAACTGGCTTGAACATGGGTTCATCTCCGCAGGGCTCGCGGAGGAGAACTGTGCCACGAGCCTCACATTGGGAAAGGGGCGCGTATATCGAACGCGCCCCGGTTTGATTACCGGCCGACGAGGGCGCGCGTCTTTTCCAGTGTCGAGAAATTGCGCGGAGCCGAGCACATCAGGAAGCGATAACCCTCGTCAATCACGCGCTGCGCATTAGACACTTCCACATGCGGGTGGCCGACAACGACATTCATCTCCTTGCAGATGGCGACGACTTCAGCCATGGCCTCGAGCACGACGGGATGCTCCGTCTGGCGTGGATAGCCAAGCTCTTGTGAGAGGTCACCTTCGCCAATCAGAATGGCACCGATGCCGGGCACATTCTTCAAAATGTCACGCAGATTCTTGATGCCCATCGTATCTTCAATCTGGATCACAACAAGGATTTCCCCTTGCGGCGCCAGTGGCCACACATCAGCGCGCTGGTAATACTCCTGTTGCGTGATGCCCCAATAGCGGCAAGCCTGCATCGGGCCATCGCCACGAATGCCTTGCGGTTCATAAAGCGGCTTGTCTTTCAGACGAGCATAGCGGCAGGCAGCGACGGCATTATAGGCCTCTTCCACCGATGAGATATGGGGGAAGACGACGCCATAGCAACCAAGATCGAGCGCCTGTTTGGCGAGGAACTGATTCTTCTCGATGCCATTCGCTGGAATACGTGCAAGCGGCGTGATGGCGGGAGCGGGCGAACCTTGCTTCAGAATTTGTCCCCGATTGAGCAGATATTGCAGGCTATCGCGAAGTCCGCGCACATCCCACCCCTGATGCTCGCCTTCAAAGACGACACCATCATATTTGGCTTGCTGCAATTCAATCGCGACTTGTGGCTCGCAAGGGGCGAAGAGCGAGAAACAATGCTGGCCTTGTTCCAGCGCGCGGATCATTCCGTTGAGACGCGGAAGAGACATAAAACCTCCCGTTGAAATGAAACCGCGCGCCTTTTGGGGCGCGCGGCAAGGTGAGATGATTAGAAGGTCTGGCGCTTGTGGCCGCGTGCGGTCAGAAGCTTGTCGAGGCGCGGATAGACATTGCGCGCATTGCCTTCAAAGATCTTGTAGCGCTGCTCATCAGTGAGGCCCTTGACCTGATCGATGTAACGCTTGGTGTCGTCATAATCGAAGCCGGTTTCCGGATCGACACCCTGCACAGCGCCGACCATTTCAGAGGCGAAGAGCACATTGTCGATCGGGATCACGCGCGTCAGCAATTCAATGCCGGGCAGGTGATAAACGCAGGTGTCGAAATAGACATTCTTCATCAGATATTCGACGAGCGGTGGCTTCTTCATGTTGAGGCACAGCCCGCGATAGCGACCCCAGTGATAGGGCACTGCCCCACCACCATGAGGAATAACAAATTTCAGCGTCGGGAAATCCTTGAACAGATTGCCCTGAATGAGCTGCATGAAGGCCGTTGTATCAGCATTGATGTAATGCGCGCCGGTCGCATGGAAGTTGGGGTTGCAAGATGAGGAGACGTGGATCATCGCCGGAACTTCCAGTTCCACCATCTTCTCATAAAGCGGATACCAATATTTGTCGGTGATCGGCGGGTCAGTCCACCAGCCGCCCGACGGGTCGGGATTGAAGTTCACGCCGACGAAGCCGAGTTCCTTCACGATTCGCTCAAGCTCAGGAATGCAGTTCTTGGGGCTGACGCCGGGATATTGCGGCAGCTGGCCCACGGGCACGAAATTGTCAGGCAGCAGGCTGCAGACGCGGTGGATCATGTCATTCGACAGGCGCGTCCATTCCAGCGAGGTTGCTTCCGTGCCGACGTGATGGGCCATGCCAGAGGCGCGGGGCGAGAAGATCGTCATGTCGCTGCCACGGGCCTTCTGGAAGGCGAGCTGCTTTTGCACCGACTCCACGATCTGATCGTCAGAAATCTTGAGTTCGCCGGAGGGGCGACGGCTTGCATCGGCCAGACCCGCGAGCTGCTTGTCGCGGAAGGTCTGCATCGCGGCAGGCTCGGTCGTGTAGTGGCCATGGATGTCGATAATCATAGTGCCTCTTCCTCAGTGGGCGGCGGCGGGTGTGGTCCCGTTTTCCGTCGCGTTGCAGCTCGCCTTTCGGCGCGGGATGAGGCGTGGCCCGGCGCGCCTGCAAGCGCGGCTCCGGTTCCAAGTCTCCTCCCCTTGAACTCTTGTCTAGTCAGGCGCGCGCGTGCTGGCAAGCGCGCTGAGCCCTTCGACATGCTTGCACGCGTAAGCGTCGCGTGCTCTTTCTGTCGCCGACAAAGGGCCGCATGGCCCGACCATTCAGGGTGGAGACTATGGCGCTTCAATATCTCTCCGGCTTCGGTAA
>CAZLBA010000126.1:0-273 GCA_964557555.1 uncultured Beijerinckia sp. | reverse complement strand
GTGGGCGGCGGCGGGTGTGGTCCCGTTTTCCGTCGCGTTGCAGCTCGCCCGTGGGGGCGTGGGATGAGGCGTGGCCCGGTGCGCCTGCAAGTGCTGCTCCGGTTCCATGGCTCCTCCCCTTGAGCTCTTGTCTAGTCAGCCGCGCGCGCGCTGGCAAGCGCGCTGGGGCTCTCGACAAGCTTGCGCGCGCCAGCGTCACATGCTCTCACTGTTTCCGACAAAGGGCCGCGCGGCCCGACCATTCAGGGTGGAGACTATGGCGCTTCAATATCT
>CAZLBA010000125.1:8682-9547 GCA_964557555.1 uncultured Beijerinckia sp. | reverse complement strand
GCATGTTGAACCAGTCATTCGACACGCCTGGACGCTCAGGCGTGGCACCCTTCGCTTTCATGTCCTGATAGCGCGGAATGGGGCGCGCCACGTCATAGAGTGAAGTCTGGATGTCTTCTGCTGTTGCACCAGCAGGAAGGCCTGCCAACATTGTATCAAGCTTTGTTAGCGCGTCGCGCTCAACATCATCGGGCACATGATAGGTCTTGGCCGGGCGTACGAAGTCGCGGAAATAGGTGACCGCATAGCCCACCATGGCGTCGAGACGGGGATAATCCTGTGGCGTTACGCCCGGTGCATAGCGGCGCAAGAAGGCCCAGAGAACCTGCGGATCTTCGCTATTGGCTACCGCTGCGAGGTTCAGCAACATGGCGAATGAAATCTGCGTGCCGCTGCCAGCTTCACCCGCCTGATGCAGCATTTCGGGCTGTGGCGGTGTGCCATTGTGGATATGCCAGACGGGGTTGCCCAGTCGGTTCTTCCAGTCCTGACGTTCATAGCCGCCGAGGAATTGCAGATATTCATCCACCGCACGCGGGATGACGTCGAAATGCAGACGCTTGGCTTCGCGCGGCTTCTGGAACATGAAGAGCGCGAGGCTTTCGGGGCTCGCATAAGTTAGCCATTCTTCAATCGTCAGGCCATTGCCCTTCGACTTTGAAATTTTTTGACCCTTCTCATCAAGGAAGAGTTCATAGTTGAAACCGTCCGGCGGCGTGCCGCCCAGAACGCCCGGTCCGCCCACTTCCTCCGCACGATCGCCGCCGGGGGTTCCGCACCCGGCCGCAGCGGCCACAATGAGCGCGGCGCGGCGGTCCGGAGCGGGTGGTGAATCTGGCGGGTTCCGACGTCGTCGCCGCCGGAG
>CAZLBA010000125.1:0-8672 GCA_964557555.1 uncultured Beijerinckia sp. | reverse complement strand
ATTGCTCGAGAGCTTGACCGAGTCGATGAGGTCCTTGCCGGCCATTTCATAATCGACATTCAGGGCATACCAGCGCATCGCCCAATCCGGTTTCCATTGCAGCTTGCAATGGCCGCCAGTGACAGGCGTTTCAAACGCCTCATGCGTGTCAGGATCACGCCATACAATCGTGCCGGCTTTCACATCCATCGATTCAATCGGCACCTGCATGACAATGCCGGTCTTGGGATGAATGGGCAGGAAGGGCGAATAGGTTGAGGCACGCTCCGCACGCAGGGACGGAAGCATGATCGCCTGTACGTCTTCAAAGCGCGCGAGCATATGCAAGAGCGCAGCATCGAAACGGCCGGAGGTGTAATATTGCGTCGAGGACGCAAACTCATATTTGAAGCCGAAGCGATCCAGAAAGTCCCGCAGCATGGCATTGTTGTGATGCGCGAAGCTTTCAAACTTGCCGAAGGGGTCGGGAATCTTTGTCAGCGGCTTGCCCAGATGCGTGGTGAGCATCTCCTTGTTTGGCACATTGTCAGGCACCTTGCGCAAGCCATCCATGTCGTCAGAGAAGGCGATGAGCCGCGTGGGGATCTTGCCATCGGTCAAGATCTCGAAAGCGTGACGCACCATGCTGGTGCGTGCCACTTCGCCAAAGGTGCCGATATGTGGCAGACCCGACGGCCCATAGCCCGTTTCAAACAGGACGTCTTTCTGACCCGATTTCTCTACACGCGCGACGAGTTTGCGTGCCTCTTCGAATGGCCAGGCATTCGACGTGAGGGCGGCATCGTGAAGCGACAGCGGCCCGGAGGCAGCAGGAGCGGCAGAAGACATGGATTAAGATCCCTTTGGGAAGCTTGGGCACGGGGCCGAGCGCGCGCACACTAGGCAGCGAGGCCTGCAAGGTCAACCAAAGGGCGGGTTTTTCGGGCGCTTTTGCAGCCCGTGTCCGTGGGCTGTCTTGTCCCAGTAATGGGGTCGCTTGAAGAGATCGTAGAGGGCAAGCCCTGCCGCCACGAAGAGCAGCACATAAAGCAGAGGCACCAGCGGCAGCCAGATCAAGAGATGCGTGATCTTGCAGCGCTGTGCGCCCAAAATCAGGGGCGCAAAGGCCATGACCACACCCAGCACCGCTGTGCCGCTCCACAAGATGCTGGTCAGCGATGTGGTGAGGCTTGAGAAGTCAAAGAGGCCGCCTGTCACGAGATCAATGGCAAGGACCCCGGCAAAGAGAGGCCAGCTGAGCGGGCCAATCACGCCGCCTGCAAGCAGCAACAAGACAGCGATACTGCGAAATAGGCCAAGATCGCGCAGCAATGTGACTGGGTCGCGCAACAAGACGCAAAGAGTTTGCATCCAGCCTTTCATCCAGCGCTTGCGCTGCATGAGCCACGCGCGCAATCCGGTTGGAGCTTCTTCATAGGTGGGCGTTGAAAGCGTAGCAACGAGATAGCCATGGCGTGCAAGGCGCAGTCCCATATCGGCATCTTCCGTCACATTCCACGCATCCCATCCATGTAGCTCGCGCAGGATCTTGGTGTGGAAATGGTTCGATGTGCCACCCAGAGGGACCGGCAGACGCATATGTGTCAGGCCCGGATCAAGCAGATGAAAGAGAGCAGCATATTCGAGCGTGAAGAGCGATGCGATTGCGCTTGCTTTGGGATTATAGATGTTCAACGGACATTGCAGACAGGCAAAACGCTGATCGAGGCGGGCAAAAAGAGCTGCCACTTGCCGAAGCTGTTCAGGATGGGGATCATCTTCTGCATCATAGATGCAAGTCAGGTCACCTCTTGCCAGAGACAGCCCCACATTCAACGCCCGTGGCTTGGTTTGCGGCAGGCCCTTCGGCAGGATCACGAGACTGTAATGTGATTCAAGATCAATGCGCTCAAGCAGGCTACGGGTGTCGTGATCCTCTTCTTCGAGGAGGAGCAGGATTTGCAATTTGCTGCGGGGATAATCAAGCCGGTCCAGTGCCTCGACCAGTTGAAGAATGATCGTCGCTTCGCGAAACAGCGGGACCAGAATGGTGTAAGTCGGCAACTCGTCATCGCCAAGTGCAAGAGCTGAAGGATGTGCGCGGATGAGGCCGCATATCAGTGCCACGATGCGCAAGGCCAGCGCGCCACCAAAGAGCAGAACGAGTACGAGGCTCGCGCCGAGCTTGAGGGCTCCTCCCGAAAAAAGGCAAAGACAGGCCAGAGCAATCAGGCTGATGAACATGAGAGAGAAACGGCGCAGTCGCAGGTCGCGTGCGCTGAGATGGGGATGTGCATGATCAAGCCTGAAAGCAACATCTTCAACTTGAGCACGCGTGATGAAAAAAGTTGCGGCTCCCTGCGCAGGACGGGCATGATGCGCCAGACCCGCAGAGCCTGAAGCTCTGTTTGCTACCATGCGATGATGGACTAGGTGATAATGGTAAAGCTTACGTTGCGTAAGATCTTTCTGCCTGTCCTTTTTGGGGCCATGGTCACGAGTGCTGCTTGGGGTCAGGAGATCAGGGTGCCAAGCTTGTGGGATCCCAATCACAGGCTGGAGCGTCCCGATCTTGGTGCTTTGCGATTGATCCGTTTCATCACTGAAGATGACTATCCGCCTTTTGAATTCGCCCTGCCGGATGGGACACTTGCCGGATTCAATGTCGAGCTGGCCCGTGCATTGTGTGAAGAGCTGCGCGTGCAATGCACCGTGCAGCCACGCCGCTGGGATACGATCCTTGATGCGATTGAGCAGGGGCGGGGTGATGCTGCTATCTCTTCGCTCGCCATCACAACTGCCAATCGCGCACGTGTTAGCTTCACGGCACCCTATTACAAAACGCCCGCACGTTTCATCGCCCGGCAGGACTTTGAGTTGAATGATGTGACGCCTGCAGCTCTGGCCGGGAAACAGGTCGGCGTGGTCGCGCGTACTGCACATGAAGCCTATCTGCGCCAATTCTTCCCGCAAGTGACTCTGCGTCCCTATCAGACGCTGGCATCCTTGCGCTCGGCCCTTAAGCGCGAGGAGGTGGATCTCGTCTTTGGCGATGGTGTGTCCTTCGCCATCTGGCTCAACAGTACCGATGCTTCAGCCTGCTGTGCCTTTCGCGGAGGTGCCTTTACCGAGGCGCGTTTCTTTGGGGAGGGGGTGGGCATTGCGGTGCGCAAGGACAATCATGGCCTGCGCCGGGCGCTTGATTATGCATTGAAGCGCGTAGCAGAGCGTGGCATCTATGCCGAACTCTATCTGAAATATTTTCCGATCAGCTTTTATTAGTCACATCCATTTGCGGATGTCTTTGATCGCGACCTCTTCGTCGGAAATATTGAGCGGTCCGACAAAGCGCATTTGTTTGTCCATCAGATAAACGATGGAGCTATGATCCATGCTGTAATAACCATCCTTGCCCGGCACCTTGCGGGCATAGACGCGATAGGCCTTGAACATCGGCTCAAGCTGGTCTTTCGAGCCTGTAAGGCCACGAATGCGCGGATCGAAATTGGACAGATAATCTTTCAACAAGTCCGGCGTGTCGCGTTCAGGATCGACGCTGACAAAAAGCCCGTTCACCCTGGCTTTGTCTCCGAGCTTCTTGAAGATTTGCGTCACTTCGAAGAGCGCGGTGGGGCAGACATCCGGGCAATGGGTGAAGCCGAAGAAGATAACGGTTGGCGCGCCCTTGAATGTATCTTGCGTGACCGCCTTGCCGTCTTGATCCACGAGCTGGAACGGTCCGCCAATGCTGGAGGGCGGAGGTGCGCCCGGACCTGAAAAGGTCAGCCATGCAGAGGCGGCAACCAGCACGAGGCCAATCGCGATGACGAGGCTTGGCAGGAATAGACGACGATCCATCAGAAGCAACTTTGCGCGAAGGCGAGCATGTCCATGAAGATGACCGAGCCGAAGCGCCACCACAACAAGGTGCCGGCCAGAAAGAGCAGGCCACAGAAGACGATCACGGCCTTGACAAAAAGCCGTGTGTCAAAGGGGCGGGCCTCCGGGCCGTTATGGTCGAGCGAGGTCATGGCTTCTTATACGCCCTTCACCAGCCATGCGCAAAGAAAAGGGGCGGCCGGATGGCCACCCCTCTCATCCCAATCTTCGCTGGTCAGCGGAGGATCTCCACCACTTCGCGACTATTGGGATCCACGAGGACGATGTCGTCCCGATCCACGAAGAATCGGTACTCCCTCACCTCGGGTATCTCTTCAACGATGATCTCTGGAAGAGGTTGCAGCACCACATTCTGCGGGACGACCATGCCCGGCCTCACGTCAATATTGAAGCGGCGCATTCCATCAAGCCGGATCTCGCGGCGGATGCGGCTGATCTGGGGCTGCTCAAGCCGCAGCGAACTGCGATGCATCACACTGCCGCCACCACCCCCGCGGATCACAGTGACAACCTTCTTGGTGCGCGGTTCCACGATCACGATCTCGTCCTGCACGACGACATAGCTGTAGCCGCGGAACTCAGGGGAGATGGAGATGATGTTGGATGGTAGGGGCCGCAGTCGCACGCGGTCGGGAATGCGCTCACCTACACTGACATGGATGTTGATATTGCTGCGCTCACCACGGGTGATCAGCTCTTGATGAACGCGGCTTGCCTTTTGTTGATCGACTCGGATGGATCCGGTGACATCGACATTGCCGCTGCTGCGCTGGTCGCGCTCACCACTGCGGGCTGTATCGCGATTACGATCCTGATCGCGGTCCTGTCGCGTGTCGCGGCCCTGTTGCATCTGGTCGCGCTGCTCACGCTGTTCGCGTTGTGCACCCTGGCGGTCTTGCTGACTGCGATCCTGACTCCGTGTCTGATCACGTGTGTTGCGATCTTGCGCCTGTGTACGATCCTGATTGCGGTCTTGGCCCTGCGCGCGATCGCGGGTCTGATCACGTTGTTGCTGTTGCGCAGTGCCGCGCTGGTCACGCTGTTCGCGCTGTTGCTGCGCGCGATCCTGTCCGGTTTCATGATCGGGTCCACGACCTTGTGCACTTGGGCTGCGTCGCTCCTGTGCGCGATCCTGACCTGTTGCATGATCCGGCCCCTGCTGGCCGCGACGTTCCTGTGCGCGATCCTGTCCAGCTTCATGACCTGATTTGTCCTGCGCAGAACGATCCTGTTTGTCCTGTGCGGCGCGATCGGGTTTGTCCTGCGCTGATGGGTTCTGTGTTTGGGTTTGCTGTTGCTGTTGTGTACGTCGATTTTGTTCATTGCTCGTGTTGCCGCGGTCCTGCGCCATGAGCGCCGGACTGAGCGAAAGGGCGGCGAAAGCTACGCTCGCCAGCAGGACATGTCGCATCTCTGTCTCCATCATCTTGCCGCTGATGAGCGGCCCGAAAGGGTCACGGTCACCAACGCGGCCTTAACCCTCAGGTTCCGAGAGCTGACAGAGTGCGGCAGAGCTTACTTGAAGTGTTTGGAGAGCTTCAGGCCTTGCGCCTGATAGTTGGAGCCAAGGCCGCTGCCATAGAGAGATTTCGGCAGTTCAGCCATGCGCTCATAAACGAGACGACCAACTGTCTGGCCATCTTCGAGAATGAAAGGCACATCATGCGAGCGGACTTCGAGCACAGCGCGTGCACCTGCGCCGCCAGCCTCCGCAGCACCAAAGCCCGGATCAAAGAAACCCGCATAATGCACGCGGAATTCACCAACGAGCGGATCAAAAGGAGTCATCTCCGCCGCATGGTCCGGCGGAACGCGCACAGCTTCTTTCGATGCGAGGATATAGAATTCGCCCGGATCAAGAACGAGCGAGGCAGTGCGACCGGGGCGCTCATCGGCATAGATGGGTTCCCAATATTCGCGCTTGTCGCAAGCACCAACTTTATCGACGTCAATGAGTGCGGTGTGCCGCTTGGCGCGATAGCCGATGATCTTGTCAGGGCCAAAGCCTGCGAGATCAATCGAAACCGCAACGCCATTATGGAAAGACGGATCGTTTGATGTGACCAGCGGCTCACGCTGGTGCAAAGCGCGGTGACCATCATTGTCGAGCGGCGCGCCACCATTACGGAAACGGATCTGCGACAGGCGCGACCCCTGACGCAACAGGACAGGAAAGGTCTTGGGCGAGATCTCGGCAAAGAGCGGGCCTTTGTAGCCCGCTGCAATCGTGTCGAAAGCACGGGTGCGATCAGCAATCACACGGGTAAAGACATCAATGCGACCGGTTGAGCTTTTCGGATTGGCAGCCGCGCTCAATTCAGGGGGCAGCGAAAGCCCTTCCATCACCTCAGCGACATAGACACAGTTGGTTTCAAGCACGGCGCCTTTGGTGAGGTCGATCTCATGGAGCTTTAGATCTTCAATACGTTCGCGCACGCTGGAGGAGCCGGGCAGGAAACTGGCGCGCATACGCCATGCCCGCGCACCCAGACGAAGATCGAGCGAGGCCGGCTGGATCTGGCCTTGTGCGAAGGGGGCGGCGCGTGTGATCAGCCCGGCATCAGCCATGGCCTCAATCTGATGGGCCGCCAGAATGCCGCAACCCGAAGCCCAGGGAGACGTCGCCATTTAACCAAGCGCCTTGCCGTTTGCATGAACCTCAAGGTTCGTAAGCTGCCGGGGGGACGGAGTCCAAGCCCTTGGTCGCGCTCCTGCCCGTTTTCCACTGTTGGAGATATAGGATAAAAAGCCTAGATCAGCGCAGGCTCTTGACCATCGCCAACTCTGCCTCGGCAAAGGCATCGCCCTCTTCTTCTTCAAGCACATAGCCACGTCCCAGAAAGAAGGGCCGGGCGGTTTCTGTGGTGGTCAGGCTCATCCGCTCCACAATCCCGCCTCGGCACTGGTCCTCCATGGCCTTCAGCAAGGCATGGGTCACGCCCTTGAAGCGGAAGCGGGGCTCGACATAAGCGAGCAGGATCTCGCCATAGTCGGTCACGGCCCCCACTCCGGCCATCTCCCCATCGCGCTCCGCGATCATCACATGGGTGCCGGGATTGGTGATCCAATAGGCCATGTTTTCGGGCGTCTTATTGCACAGCCAACCTTCCAAGGTCAGCCGGTCATTGTGATGGTCCTCAACGCATAGCTGCGTGATCGAGCGGCGCACCAGCTCGCAAGCCGCTGCCGCGTCTGCCTCTACCGCTTTGCGCACCTCAACCGCCATGGCCAGTCTCACCTTTCTGTCACGCTCGTGAGATAGGCGCTCCGCCCATGCGCGCGCAAGGGCTCGACGCAGGCGCTCAGTTTGGGCACAATAGAACCATGTATCGCGCCGTGACCAAAAATATCGAAATCACCGTAGAGCCCGACTTCCTCGAAGATCGGTCGGACCCGCGCATGGGCCGCTATTTCTGGGCCTATACAATCGAGATCGCCAATAAAGGCGATAAGACCGTGCAACTTGTCTCGCGTCATTGGCGCATCACTGATGCGAATGGCAAGCTGGATGAGGTGAAGGGTGCCGGCGTTGTCGGCGAACAGCCGGTCCTGCGCGAGGGCGAAAGTTTTCGCTACACATCCGGTTGCCCGTTGACGACCCCGTCCGGCTTCATGGTTGGTACCTATCAGATGGTGGATGAGACGGGCGAAGCCTTTGAGGTGACGATCCCTGCCTTCTCGCTCGATAGCCCGCATATGCCGCGCGTCCTCAACTGAGGTGATGTTTGAGTGGCGCACGGCTTGAGGCCGTCATTTCTCTCCTAGAACAATTGGTGTCTTTCGATACGGAAAGCTCCAGGTCCAATCTTCCCATCATTGAATGCATCGAAAGCTATCTGCGTGCGCGCGATGTGCCTTTGATTCGTGTGCCCAATGCCAGCGGGGACAAGGCTGCGCTGTTTGCCACCATCGGCCCCGTGACGGATGGTGGCATTGTCCTTTCAGGCCATACGGATGTCGTGCCTGTTGCGGGTCAGCATTGGACGAGCGATCCGTTCCGCCTGCGTCGTGAGGGCGGACGTCTTTATGCTCGCGGCGCATGCGATATGAAGGGCTTCGACGCGCTGGCGCTTGCGATGGTGGATGAGTTTCGCGCCCTAGATCTCAAGCGTCCGATCCATCTTCTCCTGAGCTATGATGAGGAGACGACCTGTCTCGGCCCGGTCGATACGATCAAACGCTTCGGCCATGATTTGCCGGTACCGGCAGCGGTCATTGTGGGCGAGCCTACGCAAATGCAGGTGGCCGACGCGCATAAATCCGTGTCAACCTATGTCACGCATGTGCGCGGTCACGAGGCGCATTCGTCAAACCCTGCACTGGGCGCCAATGCGATTGAAGGCGCCTGTGCGCTTGTCGGCGCCCTCTATCGTTTCATGGATGAGCAGATGGCAAAGGGGGATCCTTCGCTGCGCTTCGTGCCGGGCTCTTCCACCATCAGCGTTGGCACGATTGCGGGCGGGACAGCGCGCAATATTCTCGCGCGCGATTGCTCCTTCCATTGGGAGTTTCGTGGCCTGCCGGGCGTCGCGCAGGATGCTGCGCTCAAACATCTGGAAGAGTTTGCCGCGCGCGACGTCCTGCCCCGCTTGCAGCGCCATGCGCCTGATGCGCGTATCACCACCGAGGTTGAAATCGAAGTGCCGGGCCTGGCGCCGCAGGCCGGCTCTTTTGCCGAAAGCCTCGCTTTCAAGGCTGCACGCCAAAACGCAACCATTGCTGTTTCCTACGCAAACGAGGCGGGGCGTTTTCAAAAAGCCGGCATTGCGACGGTGGTTTGCGGCACCGGCAGT